>NZ_CP049270.1:1578415-1894099 GCF_003048595.2 Campylobacter concisus
AATTAGCTTTAAATCACACTACAATAGTCGCACTTAATATTAAAATTTTATATTTATCTTTTGCATCTTAGTCATAAAAGCAGCAATCTCATTTATAAAATCATCAAAAAAGCATTAAAACCACTGGGCGAAGATAGTTTTATAAAGCTTATGATAGACAAACACTGGATAGAAAGCGATGTACGAGAAAATAAAGCTGGCGGAGCATTTTTTGTGAGTTTGCCAAAATTTAAGCAACCAAGAATTTTTACCACCTACATGAATACTCTTTCACACTTAATCCAGCAAGCTCATGAGCTGGGACATGCTTGGCACTACTACTTGATACGTGATCTTCCGGTTTTAAGTGCAAACTTTCCAATGAGCTTAGCCGAGAGTGCGAGTACATTTAATGAAACTCTTTTACGAAATGAACTAAAAAAAGATGACTCACTTAGGGTAGAAATTTTATGGCAGGAGCTAAAAAGCGCTGCAAATTTTTTACTACATATAAGCGTTAGATACGAGTTTGAGACTGGTTTTATAAAGCTGCGACAAAAAGGTCAAGTCAGCAAAAAAGATGCAAATGATCTTTTAAAACAAGCTTGGGATAAATTTTATAAAGACAGCACGAGCAATGTTGAAGAATTTTTGCCATATTTTAAGCCACATTTTTATAAAACAGATAACTACATTTACAACTATCCTTATAGTGTCGGTTATCTGCTATCACAATTTTTTCTAAGTGAATTTAAAAAAGATGAAGCAAAATTTTACAAAATTTATAAACAATTTTTAATAGAGTGTGGCACAAAAAGCGTGGAAGAGCTAATGAAAAAACACTTTAAAAAAGATACGACAAAGTGCGAATTTTGGCTAATTGGCATAGATGAAGCGCTAAAAAATTTAGATGAGTTTAAAAAGGTAGTGACTGTATAAATTTACTAGTTATCTTAAACGTTTTATTTTTTTTCGAGAAATTTTATAAATTTTTGATGGAGTATCTTCAAAAAAATGATCGTCTACTATTTCATCAGCCACGCTCATAGCCCAAGCTTCATTAAAATTTTGTCCATTTTTATTTGCACTACTTGAATAAAGCCAGTCAAATTTAGCTAAAAATTTTTCGTGCTCGCACTCTTTTACGACTCTAATAGCCTTTAAATTTGGATACAAAAATGTGGCTTTTCTTGAATGGCGTATAAAATTTTTATACTTTTTTGGCACTCTAACAAGCTCATTTAAAACGCTAAATTTCGCTGTCGTGATAAGGCAAGGTTTATTCTCATCACGCATTTTGGCCTTATTTATCTCTTTATAATCTTTACTCAAAAAGCCAGCTGTCGTATCGGTTTGTGCTAGAAATATCATAATTTTTCTCTTTTTGATAGTAAAAATATACAAGAGATTATTAGAGCAAATCCTAAAAAATCCCAAAATACAAATTTTGTTCCAAGCCAAAAATAGCCAAAAAATGCTGCACTTAGTGGTTCTATGCAGGCTAATAAACTAGCTTTTGCTGCGCCTATTAGCTTAACACCTATCATATAAAAGCTAAATGCAAAAATGGTGCCAAGCATAATAACAGCAATAAATGCCAGCCATTGATTTATACCATTAAGCCCAGCAAAATCCCAAACTCTCATATAGCAAGCAAGCACTACCCCGCCCATAACCATGCCCCAGCCAAGCGTGAGAGTGACTGAATATTTCGTATTTAGCCTTGCTGGAGCTAGGTTATAAACGCAGACGCAAACGGCGCTAACTAAGCACCAAAATAGCGCTTTTGGCGAAATGACAAGAGATGAAATTTGCGCATGTGTGCTCAGGAAGAATACGCCAAGCATTGCTAAAAACAGAGCTAAAATTTCAAGTGGTCTTGGTGCTCGCTTCTCTTTTAGGCAGATGACGGCTAGGATGAGAACTGGCGCGGTGTATTGAATAACAGTCGCTACTGCGGCATTTGAAAGCTCAATGGAGTAAAAGTAGGCATACTGCGTCATCATAAGCCCAAGCAGGGCATAGACTAAAAACTCACCAAGAAGCTTTATATCTTTAATCGGAGCAAAAACGGTACTTGGTTCTTTAAAAGCATAAAAAATTACAATAACAATGCCAGCTAGCATCAGTCTATATGGCACCAAAAAATCAGAATTTATACCAAGTGAAAATAGATATTGCCCACAAACCCCACTAAATCCCCAAAGGATACCGCCAACTAAAGTAAGGAGTATCCCAAGACGATGAGTATTCATTAAATTTATCTATCTTTATGAAGCTGTGCATCTTTGCCGTAATACGGCGAATATGGTCCATAAAGTATGCAGTTATGGCAATCTCTTGAAAATAAATAAGCATCTGCCATCACTGCTAGATCGTATGATCTATCTGAGATGGTATTTGCCACCTGTGAGATGACAGCTGAGACTAACATACCAAGTAGGCTACTTTGGCCGCTGCTGCTATCTTCTGCTGCCATAGCGCTGCCTTGCCAAAGAGTAGCGCCGCTTTTTATATCAATAAGCTTTGCTTCAAGGACAACCTTTGTTGAGCTTGAGATGACTGCATAGCTCGTACCATAGTCTTTTATATTTATGTAAAGCACACTATCAGCATGGAAAATTTTATCAAGCTTATTTAGTGGCACGGCTGCGATCTCACTTGGCTCGGTTATACCATTTAGCTTAAAGGTATCATTTACAAGAGCCACTGGAAATACGTAGTATCCTGCCTCACTTAGTGGCGCGACTGCATTTGCCAAAACTGCTGCTGGACCTGAAATTTCTGTGCTATCGTTTGTTGGCATAAGCACTAAGATAGAGTGAGGTCTTTTTTGTAAAAATTCTGAGTAGTCGTATGGCTCAGGCTCTTTTATAGAGCAGCCCGTAAAAAATACTACCAAAAATGCAAAGGCTATAAATTTAAGGCTATTTTTCATTATTTGCCCCCTCTTTTTGCTCTACTTTTTTTGGAGTTAAATTTTTAGAGCCTTTGATAAAATTTATATACTCCCTTGACTCTGGGAAATTCTCTACTTCTTTGTCAAAATTTGCATTTGCAGCGCCTAGATTTCCGTTGTTTAAGTATAAAAGTCCAAGGTGTGCATATACGCCAGGAGCGATCTTATAGCCCTTTTGTGTTGATATCTGCACCAGATTTTCTAAGCGTGAAATTTGCTCGTTTGTATCACCCACTTCATTTAGATAGCTATATAGCGAGCTACTATATGATCCGTCCCAATAATAAAGTGATCTTGGGCCGTTTGAATGGCCGCAACCTGCTAAAAATAGTGCAAAAAGCGCAAGGCTGGTAAGTTTTATTTTACTTGCCATGCTCCACTTTCTATGCCATTTACTAGATTATTTACCGCTTCAATAATAGCTAGACTTAAAACCTTGCCATTTAGCGTAGAGTCGTATCCTGCTGTGCCACCAAAACCGATGATCTCTCTGTTTGAAAGGGTGTATTCGCCAGCACCGCTAACCGAATAGACAACCTCAGCTGTTTTGGTATCAACGATATTTAAATTTACCTTTGAATAGGCAGTTTGTTGCTTGCCTTTGCCAAGTATGCCAAATAGCTGATGATCACCCGTAGTTTTTCGTCCAAACTCGGTCACATCACCAGTTATCACGTATCTTGCGCCTTTTAGATTTTGAGCGGTTTTACTTAGCTCGCTCTCTTGTTTGATCACTTTCATATTTGATCTATCAAGCACCAAAAATCTACCGCTTTGCTGTAAATTTGAGATCAAAATACTTTGAGCTTGATTACCAAGCCTATCCTCGCCATCAGCAAATACACCATTTTGGTAAGCTGATTGATTATTAAATCGGCCTATCGAAACTGAAATTTTTTGACCATTGTAAACTGTGCCGTAGCTTGCTACTTTTGGAGTCTCAACAACCCTTGAACTCTCACTCGCACATCCAGCAAAAAGAGCTGCCGTAAGCAAAACTGCACCAAATTTAAATACATTTTTCATTTTTTATCCTTTGCGACAAAATCGCTTGTATATTACTAAATTTCTTTTTAAATAGCTTTAAATTTCATCCATGTGCCTTTTAGGTATCTAATCGTAAAAAGCACCGCCTTTACGGCCCAGTCAGCAAACATTGCAAACCAAGTACCTATCATGCCAAGATCAAATGTAAGTGCAAAAATATAGGCCAAGATGACTCTACAAGCAAACATACAAACTAAATTTACAATCATTGGATATTTAGCGTCCCCTGCTGCTCGAAAAACGGTTGGATATGTGTAGGCAAGTGGCCAGATAAGGCACATCGCGATACCGTGATACCAGACAATCTGCCTTGTTAAATTTATGGCTTCTTCTGAGAGATTATAAACCCTAAGCAGTGGCTCAAGAAGTAGTAAAATCACAGCTGTACTAAAAAGCTGCACGATATAGATACTTATCATCGACTTTCTTACGTAAAATTTAGCCTGAGCAAAGTTGTTTGCGCCGATGCATCTAGACACTACGACGCTTAGGCCTGTGCCTATCGCCATGCCAGGGAGTACTTGAAACATCACGATCGTCCCGCCCACGGCATTTGCAGCGATACTTGCTGTGCCAAAGAGCGAAACAAGGCTCAAAACGATGATGCGACCCACATAAAACATCGAATTTTCAAAGCCATAAGGCACACCGATATTTAAAATTTTCTTGATGATCTCGTAGTCAAATTTATAGATAAAGCTCTTTCTTATGTGAAGTTTTAGCCTTATATCAAGAAGTAAATAGACTATAACAAAGCAAGCAAGCATCTTGGCTATAAGCGTACTGATGGCAATACCTAAAATACCAGTATGAAATGTATAAATACTAATGGCAGTTAGAAGTACATTTAATAAATTTGCAGCCGCCATAATATACATAGGAAGCTTAGCGTTTGACATCGTGCGAAAGATCGCCGCAGCTGCTGCATAGACAGCCAAAAATGGCGCGGAAATGGCCGAGAAAACAAGATATTGGCTAGCATCATGCCTTACTTGCTCGCCAATATCGCCAAAGACATAATCTAGGATAATATCTTTTAAAACTATGATGACCGCTGTGATAAAAAGGGCAAAGATAAAACTAAACCATACGAGCTGATTTGCTGTGATTTTGGCGTTGCCACTTTGTTTATTACCAAGATACTGGCTAGCAACCACTGAGCCGCCAGTAGCGATAGCTGTAAAAATGCTAATAAATAGCGCCATGACAAATTCCACAAGACTAATCGCACTTACAGCGCTTTCACTAACACTTGCTGCCATTAGCGAGTTTGCAAGCCCTAGACTATACTCTAAAAACTGCTCAACCGCAATAGGGAAAAATAGCTTCGCAAGATCGGCATTTGAGAAAAATTTTGTATTTTGATCTTTGATTTTGTTTACCATGCTTCCCCTAAGATAAACTTAAAAAATTTTAATATTTAAGCCAAGATCTGCTTTTTGCAAATCCTGACTTAAAAATTTTAGTGTCTTGAAAGATAATTTGTATCGTAGTTATTGCTTAAAAAGTCTTTATTTTCCATCATGGCGATGTGAAAATCTTTTGTTGTTTTTATGCCATTTATTATGAGTTGATCAAGAGCTACTTTCATCTTATGGATCGCCCTATTTCTATCAGTATCCCAAACCACGAGTTTGCCGATCATGCTGTCGTAATACGGCGGTATAGAGTAGTCTTGATAGATATGACTATCCATTCTTACATTGCGGCCACCTGGGCAGACATATTTTGTAATCTTTCCAGGACACGGCGTAAATGTATTTGGATCTTCAGCTGTTATCCTGCACTCGATCGCATGGCCTTTTAGCTCGATGCTCTCTTGTGCTGGTAATGCCTCGCCTTCAGCCACTTTTATCATAAGCTCGATGATATCAAGTCCGCTTACCATTTCGCTCACTGTGTGCTCAACTTGAAGTCTTGTATTCATCTCAATGAAGTAAAAGTCTAAATTTTTATCAACCAAAAACTCAAACGTACCAGCTCCCTCGTAGCCGATAGCTTTTGCCGCTTTTATGGCAGTTTCATGTAGCCTCTCTCTTGTTTTTTCATCAAGCAAGATAGCTGGACTCTCTTCGATCAGCTTTTGGTGGCGACGCTGCATAGAGCAGTCGCGCTCTCCTATATGAAGCACGTTACCGTGGCTATCGCCGATGATTTGAACCTCGATGTGGCGTGGGTTTAGGATATATTTTTCCATATACATTGTGCCATCACCAAATGCACTCATCGCTTCACTTTCAGCTGACCAAAAAGCCTTTTCTAAATCTTCTTCGCGTTCAACTACACGCATACCGCGTCCGCCACCGCCTGCTGCAGCTTTTAGTATGACTGGATAGCCTATTTTTTTAGCTAGCTCTTTTGCTACTTTTGTGTCAGCCACAGCGCCGTCTGAGCCAGGGATGACTGGCACGCCAGCTCTTTGCATGACCTGTTTTGCCTTGCTCTTGTCGCTCATCAAAGCCATCGCAGCGACACTTGGTCCTATAAATTTGATCTTGTGGTGTGAGCAAATTTCAACAAAATTTTGATTTTCACTTAAAAAGCCATATCCAGGGAAAATAGCGTCTGCTTCGCTGATCTCAGCGGCACTTATGATAGCTGGGATATTTAGATAGCTGTCGCTTGAGCGTTCTTTACCGATGCAAATGGCTACGTCGGCATATTTTACGTAAAGTGCGTCTTTATCAGCGGTTGAATAGACTACAACGGCTTCTTTACCCATCTCCTTTATCGTTCGCAAAGCACGAAGAGCGATTTCGCCTCGGTTTGCGATTAAAATTCTTTTTAATTCCATTAATTTTTCTCCACGCCAAATAACGGCAATCCAAACTCAACTGGCTGTCCGTCAGAGACTAGCATCTCAGTGATCTGGCAGTCAAACTCAGCCTCGATCTCATTCATGATCTTCATAGCCTCGATGATACCTACTACATCGCCTTTTCTTACTCTTTGGCCTACTTTTACAAATGGGGCAGCGCCTGGGCTTGGAGCAGCATAGAAAGTACCTACCATAGGAGATTTTATGCTATCTTTTGGCGTATTTGATGCTGGTTTTACCTCTGAGCTAACGACTACATTTACAGGTGCTGGAGCTGGCGCTTGTGCTGCTGGCTTAGTAGGCGCGCAATAATCTGAAAATTTTTCAAGCTCTACCTCAAAATCACCACTTTTTATTTTGATATGATTCATCTCCATATCATTAAAAAATTCGATAAGCTCTTTTATATCTTCTTTTTTCATAGAAATTTCTCCTAAATTTTTATATAAGCGTCTAATTGTAGCGAAAATTAGATAAAAAATTTTTTTTATGAAGCAAAAACGAGAACTCAAAGCTACTCTTTTTTGCTAAGTTATTTTTCAGTAATAATTATCTTAATGCCTTTAGTATCAACTAAATTTTCATCGATGATGATCTCATCTATCTTTGCTGCCATTATCACGCCACTTTTTGGATTTTTTATGCTTTTTATCGCTCCGCTTGTGCTCACATCGACACTTGAATATTCAAATGCAAGACTCGTATCTATAAAAATACAATCTTTTACGACCAAATTTTCCACGTAACAAAGTGCTTGCAAGCTCTTTATCATGCAGTTTATAAGCGTCACATTTTTTGAGTTCCAGGCTAGATATTCACCTGAAATTAGGCAATTTTGTGCAACCACGTTTTCGCAGTTCCAAAATGCGTCTTTTGAGATGAGTTTTGAGTTTGCGATGCGGACATTTTTACAACCATCAAAGCAGTAGTTGCCATCAAGATTTAGCCCTTCTATCTCCAAATTTTCACTATTTGCTCCAAAATAATCACCTCTCGCAAATACATTTTTTATCTTTACATCCGTACATCCCCAAAGTGTCTCGCCAGCATCTGAAAAATTTACATTTTCTAGTAAAATTTGTGAGCTTTTTCTAAAGCTTTTTGGGGCGTTTATAACCACGTCTTTGAAGCTTAAATTTGTACTGTACCACATGCCAGCCCTTGCTAGAGGCTCGAGATAGCCGCCATTTAGCGTGATATCTCTTGCGTACCAAAGCGGGTATTTGTAGGCAAAAACACAATCGTTTAGCTTTAAATTTGAGCTATGCTTTAATGGCGATTCACCATTTTCAAAGATACAATTTACAAAGTTTACACCTTTTACACCAAACATCGCGCGCTCGCCGGTGAAAATTTCTCCTTTTCGCTCTTGCATTTTTGCCCCTTTATTAATTTTTGCTGTTAAATTTATACTAATTTCCTTAAATTTTATTGCAAAATGCTATTAAATTTACTTTAAAGACGCAAAGCGTTATAATCGCCCCAAAAAAGGAGCAAAAATGGGTTTAAAATCAGACTCTTGGATAAGGAAAATGTCGGTCGAAAAGAAGATGATCGTGCCATTTACCGAGGAGCAAGTGGGGCGTGGCGTCGTTAGCTACGGAGTCTCTAGCTACGGCTATGATATCCGTGTGGGCGATGAGTTTAAAATTTTCACAAACATCGGCGGAACCGTCGTTGATCCAAAGAATTTTGATGAGAAAAACGTGGTTGATTTTAAAGGCGACGTGTGCATCGTGCCGCCAAATTCTTTTGCTTTGGCACGCACGGTCGAGTACTTTAACATGCCTGACAACGTGCTGGCGATCTGCCTTGGCAAGAGTACATACGCAAGGTGCGGCATCATCGTAAATGTGACACCTTTTGAGCCGGGATTTAAGGGGCATATCACGATAGAAATTTCAAATACGACGCCACTTCCTGCGAAGATCTACGCAAACGAGGGCATTGCACAGGTGCTATTTATCGAGGGTGATGAGCCTTGCGAGGTAACGTATGCTGATAAAAACGGCAAATACCAAGCCCAAGAAGGCATCACGCTGCCTAGAATTTTAAAATAATTTTCATGCCTTTGCAATCTTGCAAAGGCTAAATTTATCGCCCACTTTTTATAAAAACCCTAAACAATAACGAAATTTTGACGAAATAGAAGCTAGAAAGAGCGGAGCTTTGATAAACAAATTTTAAATTTGGCACAGCTTTTGCTTAAAAATTTATAAAAATTAACTCTAATTAGCCATTTATAAATCAAAAATGACTAGCAAAAAAGGCGCAAAATGTTTAACAACAAATCGATATTGATCACCGGCGGAACAGGAAGTTTTGGTAAAAAGTACACCGAAATTTTGTTAAAAAAATATAAGCCAAGAAGGCTAGTTATCTACTCACGCGACGAGCTAAAGCAATACGAAATGGCTCAAGTCTTTAAAGACAAAGCGATGCGTTTTTTTATAGGCGATGTGAGGGACTATAAGCGCTTAAGAACTGCAATGAACGCCATAGACTACGTCATCCACGCAGCTGCGATGAAACACGTACCAATCGCAGAATACAACCCAATGGAGTGCATCAAAACAAACATAGATGGCGCTCAAAACGTCATCGACGCCTCTTTGGAGTGTGGCGTTAGTAAGGTCATCGCACTCTCAACCGACAAAGCGTGCAACCCTGTAAATTTATATGGAGCTACAAAGCTAGCAAGTGACAAGCTTTTTGTTGCTGCAAATAACATTGTTGGAGACAAAAAAACAAGATTTAGCGTCGTAAGATATGGAAACGTCGTTGGTTCACGTGGCTCAGTCGTGCCGCTTTTTAAAAAGCTGATCGCACAAGGAGAAAAAGAGCTTCCTATCACACATGAGAAGATGACTAGATTTTGGATCACACTTGAGCAAGGTGTAAATTTCGTCCTTAAAAACTTTGAGAGAATGAAAGGTGGCGAAATTTTCATACCAAAGATCCCATCAATGACGATGATGGATCTTGCAAAAGCCCTTGCACCAGAGCTTGGCGTAAAGATCATAGGCATTCGTCCAGGTGAAAAGATGCATGAGATGATGATATCAAGAGATGACGCGCATCTTACATACGAATTTGATGATTACTACGTTATTAGTCCTTCTATCCAGTTTTTAACAGCGCAAGACTTCTCGACAAATGCCCTTCATCAAAAGGGCAAACCAGTGAGCGAGGACTTTGAATATAGCTCAAATACAAATAAAATTTGGCTCGATAGAGCAGGCCTTCTTGAGATGATAGGAGATGCTAAATGATCCCTTACAGCCGTCAGCAGATCACAGAAGAAGATATCAAAGTAGTAGCAGATGCGCTAAGAGACGACATCTTAACAGGTGGCCAAAAGGTCAGTAAATTTGAAGAGGAGCTGGCAAAGTATGTTGGCGTAAAGCACGTGATCGCTATGAACTCAGCCACTTCGGCCCTTCACGTAGCCTATCTTAGCATTGGAGTAAAGGACGGTGATGAAGTGATCACGACGCCCATTACCTTTGCGGCCACTGCAAATGCGGCTTTGATGGCAGGAGCGCAGGTCAAATTTTGCGACGTAAAAGCAAATGGCAACATCGATGAAGAGAAAATTCCAACTCTAATCACTCCAAAGACAAAGGTGATAACCGCGGTTGATTACGGTGGCAATCCAGTGGAGCTAGATAAGATCATAAATTTAGCCAAAAAACACGGCATAAAAGTGATAGACGACGCCTCTCACGCCCTTGGTAGCGTGCAAAACGGCGTAAAAGTGGGCGTTAAGGCTGATATTAGCATATTTAGCTTTCATCCAGTAAAGCCTATCACCACGCTTGAAGGCGGCGCACTTGCTACAAACGACGATGAGCTAGCAAGACTAGCAAGGCTATATAGAAGCCACGGCATCACCAAAACAAAGCTTTGGGATAGCGACATGAGCCTGCTTGGATACAACTACAGGATCACAGACGTAGCCTGCGCTTTGGGGCTTAGCCAGCTAAAAAGGCTGGACGGCTTTATCGCTAAAAGAAATGAGATAGCTAAATTTTATGATGAGAAATTTAGTGAGTGTGAATACTTTAAAACTATAAAAATCCCAGCAAATACAACAAGCTCAAGGCACCTATATCCAGTGCTTTTGGATGAGAAATTTTGGGATAAAAAAGAGCAAATTTTTGAAGCACTCTTGGAAAAAGGCGTTGGTGTGCAGGTGCATTATAAGCCAACATATAAATTTAGCTTTTATAAAGCACTACTTGGCGAAATTTCACTGCCAAATGCGGAGAAATTTTATAGCGCCGAGCTTAGCTTGCCGTGCCACCATGGCATGAGCGTGGATGATGCTAAATTTGTTGCAAGCACGTTTTTTGATGTGCTAAAAAGCTTTAGCGAGTAAAAAATGATCTGTATCATCCCAGCAAGAGGCGGCAGCAAGAGAATACCTGGCAAAAACATAAAAGACTTTTTAGGCAAGCCCTTAATCGCATATAGCATTGAGGCTGCGCTAAATTCTAAAGTTTTTAGCGAAGTGATCGTAAGCACCGATGATGAAATGATCGCAAATGTGGCTAGAGAATTTGGAGCTAACGTGCCATTTTTTAGAGATGCGAGCCTAAGCGATGACTACGCGACAAGCACTGACGTGATAAAAGACGCGATAAGGCGTGTAAAATCTAGTTTTAGTGACGTCTGCTGCCTTTATGCCACAGCACCGCTCATAACGGCTGAAATTTTAAAAGATGCCGCAGGAGAGTTTAAAAAGCAGGAGTGTAAATTTTTATTTTCAGCGACTGCATTTGATTTCCCTATACAAAGGGCTATAAAACTTGATGAAAATGCTAGAGTTAGCATGTTTTATCCGCAGTTTGAAAAGACACGCTCGCAAGATCTTGAGCCTACGTTTCATGACGCTGGGGCATTTTATTTTGGCAAAAAAGAGGCTTGGCTGGAGTGCAGTGCTTTGTTTGCGCCACATTCAAAAGCATATTTGCTGCCAAGAAATTTAGTCTGTGACATCGACACGCTAGAGGATTTTGAGTTTGCTAAGAAGCTTTATTTGATAAATAACGGAAAGATTTGATTGAAAGAATTTAAAGGACTCCCCTTGCTAAAAACGCTCGTGCGCGCTGATAGTAGCAGTAAGATAGGGCATGGGCACATCAGGCGAGACCTTTTGCTTGCTAAAAAATTTAGCGACATCTCATTTGCATCTTTGAGGCTGGATGGTGACATTTTTGATGAGATAAACTATCCTAAATTTAGCTTAACAAGCAGCGAGATAGATGAGCTTTGCAATCTTATCAAAAATAATAAATTTGAACTTCTTATCATCGACCACTACGGCTTTAGCTTTGAAGACGAAAGAGCTATAAAAGAAAAAACTGGCGTTAAAATTTTATCATTTGACGACACTTATGAAAAGCACTTTTGTGACTATCTTTTAAACGTAAATTTATATGCGCAAAAGGCAAAATATGAGGGGCTGGTAGAAAAAAGCTGCGAGGTATTTTGTGGAAGTGAGTTTTTGCTGGTTAGAGATGAGTTTTATGAAGAAGCGCAAGTAAAAAGGGAGAAAATTTACGACTACTCTATCATTCTTGGAGGCACTGATATCTCAGGGCTAAGTGCAAAAATTTCAGAAAAACTGCTCTTAAAAGGACTAAAAACAGCCGTCATAACAACTAGCGGAAATAAAAATTTGAGTGCACTAAAAGAACTATCAAACAAGAGCGAAAATTTTAGCCTTTTTGTAGATAGCAAAAACGTAGCAAAGCTGATGAATGAAGCCAAAATGCTCATCATAACAGCAAGCTCGCTTGTAAATGAGGCTTACGTTTTGGGAGCTAAATTTAAAGCCATTTGCGTAGCGGATAATCAAAAAGAGATCTTTGCTTGGCTAAAAGAAAATGGGTATGAAGCTTACTGGGGAGATGAAATTTGTTTGAGCTTATAAATTTTACCTCGCTTAGTGGCGAGCAAAAACTGATGGTCTTAAAGTGGCGAAACGACGAGCGTATAGCCAAATTTATGAAAAACAAAAGCGTTGGCAAAGAGGAGCATTTTGCTTTTTTAGAGAGATTAAAGAGCATTCAAGATAAGATCTATTTTTTAGTAAAAGATGAGGGTGAATTTATCGGAGTGGTGAGCTTCGTTGATATAACGAAAGAGAGTTGCGAATTTGGCGTTTATAAAAACCCAGAGCTAAAAGGAGTGGGTAAAAAGCTGCTTGATCTCATAAAAGACTACGCTTTTTTTACGCTAAAAGTTGGCTCGCTAAAAGCAAAAGCTTATAATAACAACGAAAAAGCGCTTGCACTTTATGAAAATTTTGGCTTTAAGATCTACGCAAAAGATGATGAATTTAGCTATCTTGAGCTTAAAAAAGAAACGGACTAGCGGATGAAAATAGGAAATTTTGATACAGACAAAAAGGTCTTTATAATAGCAGAGCTCTCTGCTAATCACAGCGGTAGCCTAAAAACGGCGGTAGATACGATAAAGGCGGCTAAGCGTGCTGGGGCGGACGCAATAAAGCTTCAGACATATACGCCCGATAGTTTGACTCTAAATTCGCACCTAGACGACTTTGTCATTAAGGGCGGGCTTTGGGATGGAAGAAATTTTTACGAGCTTTATCAAGAGGCGCTAACGCCAAAAGAGTGGCACGCTGAGCTTTTTAAAGTAGCAAAAGAAGAAGGGCTTGTCTGCTTTTCAAGCCCATTTTGCAAGGACGACGCCAACTTCTTAGAGCAGTTTAACCCGCCAGCTTATAAGATCGCAAGCTTTGAGATAACGGATTATGATTTTGTAGAATTTATAGCTAAAAAAGGCAAGCCTATCATCATCTCAACAGGTATAGCCTATGAAGAAGAGATAAGAGACGTGGTGCAAATTTGTAAAAATGCAGACAATAGCGATATCGCCCTTTTAAAATGCACCTCAAGCTACCCAGCACCGCTAAATGGCATGAATTTACAAACAATAGCTGACATGAGAGAGAAATTTGGCGTTGAGGTCGGTTTTTCAGATCATACCTTAGGCGTGACAGCTCCAGTAGTGGCGGTTAGTTTGGGTGCTAGGATAATTGAAAAGCATTTTATACTTGATAAAAGCGTAAAAAGCGTTGATAGCGCATTTAGCCTTGATGAGAGTGAATTTGCTCTTATGACAAAGTGCGTTAGAGAGGCCGAGGAGCTTTTGGGTGTGGTAAACTACGAGCTAGATGAAAAAGCGGTTTTAAACAGGAGATTTTCACGCTCACTTTATGCAAGCGCGGATATAAAAAAAGGTGAAATTTTTAACGAGCAAAATATAATGAGCGTGCGCCCAGGATATGGTCTGCATCCTAAATTTTTAAAAGAACTGATCGGAAGGTCAGCAAAAAGAGATATAAAATTTAGCGAAAGAGTAACAAAAGAGGATTTAATATGAATAGTAAAAACAATAAATTACCTAGTAAAAAGACTAACCTGCCTAAAGATAACGGAGCGAATACTCAAAATCCTATCTTTCAAAAAAACCTTCAAGCACTATTTCAGCAAGATGAAATTCTAGCAGCTAGACTTTGGTCTATTGCTGGCAATGAAGACTATGAAATTTTTATAGGAAAAGATCCCATTGATATAAATTTAATAAACAAGCATACTTTTAAATATATCTATGAAAATCCTGGAGCAGACATTTTAAAGCTGCTTGAAAATATAGAAAGTGACTATAAACGTTATCCGATACTATTTTTTTATGGACTAGGCAATGGCGTACTCTATAAAGCATTAGCAAAAAATGAAACACACCAAAAAATCGTAGTCATAGAGCCAGAGATCGAGATCATATATCTTGTTTTAAATGTCATTGATCTATCAAGCGAACTAGAAAGTGGACAGATAATACTTTTTTATTCAAAATTTGCAACCTATACACATTTTTATTATCTGGTTACAGAAGCGAAACTAAACTCATATGCAAAAACCTATGATAATCTTATGATCCATATGCCTTTTTATGATCAATTTGAAGAGGACTACATAAGAATAAATAAAGAGATTACAAGAGCATTTTCTCAAATAGTAGTTGCTCATGGCAATAGCATAGACGATCTTTTATTAGGCACAAGACAAAATTGTGAAAATTTAGTGCCCATGATTAGCAATCATTGCTACACAAGTCTTGTTAAAAAAAGATATGGTCTTATGGATACAGCTATAATTGTATCAACTGGTCCAAGCCTAGATAAACAGCTTAATACACTTAAGAAATTTGCTCCATATGTTAGCATTATAAGTGTTGATGCCTCTTACCCAATCCTTGCAAGGCATGATATCAAGCCTGATTATGTAATGTCGATTGAAAGAATAGAACCAACTTCTAGTTTTTTTGAAAAAAAACATCCAAATATTGATGACAATATACACTTTATTGTTGCCTCAGTTACACACAAGCAAACTATTAAAAATATCTTGCCAAGAAAACTAGTACTAACTATGAGACCTCAACAAGAGGAGTATATGTTTGGCCTAAAAAGATATGGATATTTGGGCGTAGGACATAGTTGTGCAAACATGGCCTACCAGCTAGCCTATGTCTTAGGACATAAAAATATCGTTTTCATAGGGCAGGATCTAGCATTTGGTAAAGATGGGGCAAGCCATGCAAAAGGTCACGCTTTTGCACAAGCGGATGAAAATATATTTGTTAAAGCTTATGGTGGAGAGGGAGAGGTTAAAACAACATATGTTTGGACTCTATTTAAAAACCAGTTTGAAAATGACATCGCCCAATCAAGTCTAGAGAATATAAAATCATATAACTGTACCGAAGGTGGTGCTAGAATAGAAGGAACTATAGAAAGGCCGTTTTTAGAAGTAATGCATGAGCTTTGCAAAGGCAAAGAGATTAAAAAACTACCTAACATCAAAAAAGATAGTGAAACGACGGTAAATAAAAACCTTTTAAAATCTTATAAAGTCATACTTGCAAAAATAAAAGCTCAAAGTGAAGTCAAACAACAAATAGAAAAAGTCTTTTTAGAAGTAGTGCCTAGTATAGATAAATTGCTTGAGCTCAATAAAGAAAATAAAATAGAAAAAAAGCACTTTAATGAACTTCTTAAAATAACAAAAAAAATCGATAAACTAAAAGATGTAATCGCAAAACGTAATTATCAAAAATATGTAGATAATATATTGCAAATTTCAGTCTACTATCAAGAACTTGAGCTTGCAAAAATTTCTGTAGCACCAAGTGACACAACCATTCAAAAGACTAACAAACTTCTTATGTGGGTAAATATGCACAAATACTGGATGTTCTCTGCAGCTGGCGGTCTAAATGCTGATATTGAAGTTACCAAAAAGGCTTCAAAAGCACTTGTTGCTGAGCTAAAAAAGAGAAAACTAATAACTAAAAACGAGATAGGAAAAGCAAAAGAAAATTTTATACTGAGTATATAAGCTAATTTGTAAGTAGAATTATTTTACTTACAGTCTTTTTATTTGGCTTACTAGTTTTAGTAAGCCTCTGTCACGATTATAAATTTATAACACAACCCATTATTAAACCGCTAGAGCAAAGACAAAATAGATACATTACTATTTATTTTTAGCAGATAAAGCCCCAAAGTTAGACTTTGGGGCGTGGGTTTGCGTATTGTAAAAGCATTAACACTCTTAAAGCTTTGTTACTGCGACAAAGCCTCTATCTAAAACCTTAATGAAACTATTGCAGTAGCTTCATTACGTTTTCGAGGAAACTTCACTCAGCTCCTACTATTGTAGAAGCTTCATTACGTTTTGTTGTACGCTGTTTGCTTGACTCATAGCATAAGCACCTGATTGAGCTAGGATGTTATGTTTTGAGAAGTTAGCAGATTCGCTAGCAAAATCAACATCTCTAATTTGAGATTCTGCTGATTTTACGTTAACTTGAGTTACAGTTATGTTATTAACTGTAGCTTGAAGTTGGTTTTGAACTGAACCAAGGTCTGAACGAACTTGATCAAGTGTTTTTTGAGCAGACTCAGCGATACTCATAACAGCCATCGCACCGCGAAGTGTCATAACACCAGCAGATTGAGCTACTGATAAAGCTCCACTCATTCTTTGGAAGCCCATAGCTGTTGCTAGGGTTTTATCTATTTGTCCTCTTATATCTCTTAGAGATACTGATTGTTGAGCACCACCATTAGCAGAGAATGCTAGCGATAGTTTAGCAACGCCACCAGCATTTAGCTTGATATCTCTACCATCAAGACGAACAAGGTTTAGTCTACCTACGAAACCGGTTAAAGATGTACCTTTAGCAGCTGCACCTTTACCGCCAAGACCTTTTGAGATGTCTTTACCAGAAGCTACAATAGCACGGCCATCACGGCTTGTTAATACCATTTTGCCTGTTTCAGCATCAACAGAAGCTTCAACACCAGTTTGATCTTTTACAGAGTTGATAGCATTTACAAGCGCACCGTTTGCATCATTTGCTTTAACATCTAGGTCGCCAATTTTAACACCGTTGATTGTTAAAGACTGAATTAAACCGCCACCAATAGCAGCACTAGCTTTCCAAGTAACGTCAGCTGTAGCTCTAACTCCAGTTCTATCAGCAACTTTATTGATATTCTCAGCCAAAGAACCAAGTCCTTTACCTATACCTGTTGAGATAGTAGCAGCTGTAACGCCAACATCATTTACACCATCAACGTTTAAGAATTTAAGATTTACTACACCCATAGCTGTAAGTAGTCTTGAACTCTCAAAACGTGTAAGACCTATCTTATCAGATGTAGTCGCACCAATACTTGCTTTAACAGTTTGGTTTGAGTAAGCGCCTATTTGGAATTCTTTATTAGAGAATGTTCCGTTTAGTAGTTGCTGACCATTAAATGAAGTAGTGTTACCGATATTGTCAAGCTCTTCCATTAGACGAACGATATCAGCCTGCAACGCTTGGCGTGATTGAGTTGTTTGGCCGTCTTGAGCTGACTGAGTAGCTTTTGTCTTGATAGTATCAAGAATTTTTAGCTGCTCGTCCATAGCTTTATCGGCAACTTGAATGATACCAATAGCATCATTACCGTTTGCAATAGCTTGACCTAAAGCTGAAGCTTGACTTCTTAAGCTATCTGCAATAGATAGACCTGAAGCATCGTCTGCAGCTGTTTGAATCCTAAGACCTGAGCTAAGTTTGTTAAGTGACTTAGATAGGTCAGTGTTGTTGCTAACTGCGTTAGCGTGTGTGTTAAGTGCGTTTACGTTTGTGTTAATACGAAAACTCATTGTAAATCCTTTTAATTTTTTAGTTACGACTTCTTGTCGCACAAAAACTATATCGTGAAATTTTTTAAAAACTTTATAGGTATAAATGAAAAATTTTTAAAAGATAGATCCTTGGCTTGATTTTTATGCCTTGATACTTTAAAAATTATTTTTGCTACAATTACGCCAAAAAATACAAAGGCTATATATAATGAAAAGCTTAATCATCGTAGAGTCGCCTGCAAAAGCAAAGACTATCAAAAATTTTCTAGATAAAAACTACAACGTCATCGCCTCAAAAGGCCACATCAGAGACCTGCCAAAAACAAGCTTTGGCATCAAGATAGAAGATGATAAATTTACCCCAGAGTATCGTATCAGCAGCGATCACTCCGCCATCGTAAAAGAGATAAAAGAGCTCGCCAAGGGTGCTGATGAAATTTACCTCGCGACCGATGAAGATAGAGAGGGTGAAGCGATCGCGTTTCATATCGCAAATGCCATCGGCAAAGAGCCAACTAGCCTACCTCGTATCGTCTTTCACGAGATCACCAAAAGCGCCATACAAAACGCTCTAAAAAGTCCAAGACGCGTCGATATGAATAGCGTCAATGCCCAGCAAACAAGGCGTTTGCTCGACCGCATAGTTGGCTACAAACTAAGTCCGCTTTTAAATTTAAAGATACAAAAAGGTTTAAGCGCTGGCCGTGTGCAAAGTGCAGCTCTCAAGATAATAGTCGATCGTGAGCGTGAGATACAAGCGTTTAAGCCGGTTGAGTACTACACTATCGACACCATTTTTAAAAAAGATCTAGACGCTGAGCTAGTTAAATTTGAAAATCAAAAGATAGAAAAGCTCACTATCCAAAACCCAGACCGTGCAAAATACATCATTGAAAATTTACAAAATGAGAAATTTAGCGTCCGAGAGATCGAGAGCAAGGATAGAAAGATCCAGCCAAGCCCGCCATTTATGACCTCAACGCTTCAGCAAAGTGCGAGCAACCGCCTTGGCTTTAGCCCTAAAAAGACGATGGTGATCGCACAAAGCCTCTATGAGGGCGTGCAAACAAACGAAGGCTTCATGGGTGCGATCACTTATATGAGAACGGACAGCTTAAATTTAGCCAAAGAGGCCGTTGCAGCCGCTAGAGAGCATATATTGCAAAACTACGGCAAAGAGTATCTGCCAGCCAAAGCGATAAGCTACACGACAAGCTCAAAAGGCGCGCAAGAAGCCCACGAAGCGATCCGCCCTACAAATTTAAACTTCACACCGCAAATTGCTGCTAAATTTCTAGAAAAGGATGCGCTAAAACTCTACACACTCATCTACAATAGATTTTTAGCCTGCCAAATGAGCGCATGTGTGAGCCAAACGCAAAATGTCTATGTCGCAAGCGAAAAAGGCGAGTTTAAGATAAGCGGCAGAAAGGTACTATTTGACGGCTTTTACAAAGTTTATGGCGAGCTTGATAAGGATAAAATTTTGCCAAATTTAAAAAAGGGCGACGAGATGAGCTTGCAAAGCATAAAAAGCACGCAAAATTTCACCGAGCCACCAGCTAGGTACTCAGAAGCTGGCCTTGTTAAGAAGTTAGAGAGCCTAGGTATCGGTCGCCCAAGTACCTATGCACCAACTATCACGCTGCTAACCTCAAGAGACTACGTGAGAGTCGAGAAAAAGCAGCTCATACCAAACGAGATCGCATTTAGCATGATAGGCGTTTTGGAGGAGCACTTTAGCAATATAGTTGATAGCGAATTTACCTCACATCTTGAAGAAAAGCTCGATGAAATCGCACTTGACAAGGCTGATTGGCAAAAGGTGCTAAGTGACTTTTACTATCCATTTATGGAAAAAATTAGCGCTGGCAAAACTGGCATAAAAAGCCTAAAAACAGCCACTCCGATCGGCGAGAAGTGCCCAGAGTGTGGAAGCGAGCTAGTGCTTAGAAAGGGCAGATACGGCGAGTTTATCGCTTGTTCAAATTTCCCAAAATGCAAATACTCAAGAAACATCGCAAAAGATAATGAAAAGAGCGCAGAGACAGGCACTACTGCGGCAGCTAAGCCAAAACGTGAGCTTAAAAAGCTTGATGTGCCATGTCCAAAATGTGGCGGCGAGATCGTCGAGAGATTTAGCAGGCGCGGTAAATTTTATGGATGTGCCAACTATCCAAAATGTGACTTCATCTCAAACTACGAGCCAGTTGAGCAAAAATGCGACGAATGTGGCGGCGATATGATCAAAAAAGAGCTTAAAAAAGGTACATTTATAGAGTGCACAAAATGCAAGAAAAAGACGCTAGTCGCCGAAAACTAAAAAATTTATAGTCAAATTTAAGCCATTTTGGCTTGGATTTGACTTTATTTGCAAAATCCATTTTTGCTTATTTGCTTATCTGCTCAAATTTTAAACCTATCAAAGTTATAATACGCCAAAAAAGGATGAAATATGAAAACAATTATGCTCTGTGCGATATGTTCGGTTACTCAAGGAAATTGCGGTGAGGACTGCGCTTATTGCACGCAAAGTGCCAAGGCTGGCGCTGATATCACGAAATTTAAAGAAAAAAGCGTGCAGCAGGTGGTGGACGAGGCTAAAATGGCTTATAAAAACCACGCTCTTGGCTTTTGTTTGGTCACAAGCGGTGCTAGACTGAATGACAAAAAGACCGACTACATCGTCTCTTTAGCAAAGGCAGTGCATAAAGAAGTGCCAAATTTGATGCTTATCGCATGTAACGGCATGGCAACTTACGAGCAGCTTAGCGAGCTTAAAAAGGCTGGCGTTTTTAGTTACAACCACAACCTTGAAACAAGCCGAGAATTTTTCCCAAAAATTTGTAAAACACACACTTGGGACGAGAGATATCAGACAAATTTAGACGCAAAAAGAGCAGGTCTTATGCTTTGCACTGGTGGAATTTACGGCGTTGGCGAGAGTGAGGCCGATAGAGTAAGCTTTAGAGCTAGTCTAAAAGAGCTTGAGCCATTTTCATCGCCGATAAATTTTTTCATAAAAAATGAATCTCTAACTCTTGATCTACCTCCTCTTAGTGTGGATGAAGCCCTAAAGATCGTACGTGACACCAAAAGCGCTCTTCCAGAAACTAGAGTCATGATAGCTGGTGGCAGGGAGAAAATTTTAGGCGATAGGCAATACGAGATCTTTGAAAATGGCGCCGACGCGATCGTGATAGGCGACTATCTCACTGCAAAAGGTGAGAAAGCTAGCAAGGATATCGAGGAGCTTACAAAGCGCGGTTTTAGCTTCGCAAGTATCTGTCACTAATGCTTGCAAATTTACTTTTCGCAGGGCTTGGAGGCTTTATAGGAGCTGGATGCAGGTTTTTAGCTGGCGAGCTGCTAAAATTTAGCCACTTTCCACTAACCACACTTGGCGTAAATGTGCTTGGTAGCTTCATTATAGGCGTATTATTTTGTCTAAATTTAAGCCAAAGCGCGAGAGTATTTTTGGTCGTTGGCATACTTGGCGGATTTACAACATTTTCAAGCTTTAGCCTTGATAGTGTGAAATTTTTACTAGAAGGCGAGCTGGTAAAAGGCTTTTTAAATATCTTTTTAAACCTTAGCCTTTGCCTGCTTGCAAGCTATCTTGGCATTTTGCTTGGCAAAAATTTGTGAGTTTTTTAAGGTGTGTAGTAAAATAGCTTTGTTTGTACCATTTTACAAATTTTAAAACTTTACTCGCTTACCATAGCAGACTGCTAAATTTGGGCTTCGTTTCGTTTAGCACTAAATTTAGAGCCGTGATATACTCGCTCATAAATTTTAAATTTGATAGGGTTTTAACCGCATTCAGTGCGCCAGCACTATTGCGTGCACTTTGAGCGTGTTAAGGGATTGGGGGATATAAAGGGGGATAAGGGGGCGACTTACGCAATTCAAGCCCATTTGTCCCCCTTTAAGTAAATTTCATCAATCTATGTGCAAATTTTAAATTTCATTCACTCACAAGAATTGGCTAGTAAAATTTGATGAAATTTAACAAAACCGCATGCAGTGCAAAACACCACCACATCCACCTTTCTATCTAGCTTCTACCTTTGGCATCTGAAGCATAAAATTTCTAGCCTCACTTAAAAGTACAGGCTTAAGCCCATCTACCAGAGTTTTTGGATCATAAATTCTCTCATATGAAAGCATTAAGGCTCCATCATTTCTAAGTAAAAAGTGGATTATTTCTATATTTTTACTACTAGTTTCATCTTTTATAAGAGCTAAAATTTGATCATTTTCTTCGCTATAAAGCACCTCTTTAGCCTCTTTTATCTTCTTTTTTAGCTCAGCAAGCATACTTTCACTTTTTATATTTTTGTCAAATTTCACTCTAAAGCTTACAAAATGCTCATCAAAATTTTCATTTTTTAAAAAGTAAAAGCTCTCATCTTTGGCTGTATTTTTCTTATAAAAAATACTTCCATCAAATTTAAAACTTTGAACTAAACTTAGCTCGTCTGTAAAGCCAAAAATTCCAAAAAACATCAAGACAAAAAATAGAAATTTACGCATAAATTTGCACTCCAAATTTTTAAAAATTTGTCGCCATTTTGCCTAAAAATCGCTTAGCTTAATCAAAAAATAACAAAGCTTTTTATACAATCAAACATTTTTAATTTAAGGATCTTTTTGCAGTTACATCAAGCTAGCGAGCTTAGTATTCTTGTCGTTTTGGCATTTATCGTCTTTGCTTCGCCTTATATTTCTAAAATTTTACACATTCCTGTCGCTCCTGCTGAGATAATACTTGGAGCACTGGCTAGCTACATCGGGCTTGTCGGCGAAAATGAGATGTTTAAGCTAATTAGCGAAGTTGGCTTTTTCTTTTTGATGTTTCTAGCTGGCATGGAGATCGACCTTAGAATGCTTATAAACATTGACCGCAAAATTTTACGCCTGGGGCTTATATATCTTGCCCTCATTTACTCGCTAGCAACTGCACTTACGTTTAGTTTTGGTCTTAGTTTGCTCTATATCATCATTATCCCAATAATGGCCGTTGGCATGATATTTACGCTATTTAAAGAGTATGGCAGAGATGTGAAATGGCTAAATTTGAGCATGCTTATTGCAACTATTGGTGAGCTTATAAGCATTACGCTTTTGACATTTATAGCAGCCTATTTGCAGTTTGGAGCTAGTATAAATTTATGGCTAACGATTGGCTATTTGATCTTATTTTTAGCTATCAGCGTACTTAGCTTTAAAATTTTAGATGTGCTTTTTTGGTGGTATCCGGGGCTTAAAGTGATCCTTATGCCACACTACGATAAGGATGAAAAAGATATTAGGCTAAGCATTGCGGTATTTTTTTCGATGATTGCACTTATGTTTTATTTGAATTTAGAAGTTGCCTTTGGCGCGTTTATCGCAGGTATGTTTATAGCTACGTTTTTTGATCACAAAAAAGACTTACCGCACAAGCTTTCAAGCTTTGGATTTGGTTTTTTGGTACCGATATTTTTTATACACATAGGCTCAACTTTCAAGCTCTCAAGCCTAAGCTCAAATGAAGTGATAAAAGATGCTATTTTTATATTTTGTGCGATGCTTGCCACAAGGCTTTTCTCAAGTGTGTTATTTGTAGGAAAATTAGGATTTAAGGGGATATTTTTGTTTTCTCTCTCACAATCCATGCCGCTAACACTTCTAGTAGCAGTTGCTACTATCGCACACAGATCAGGTGAGATAAGTGACTATTCTTACTCATCTTTTATCCTAGCAAGCCTAGCTCAAGCTATAATAGGGACAATAATTATAAAATTTCTAATGCAATCAAGAAGCAAGGAGTAAAAATGTCATCAAATACAGCTACGCTAACTGATAACAGAACTGGCAAGAGTTACGAGTTTCCTATACTAAAAGGCACTATGGGACCTGATGTGATAGACATCTCGACATTTTTTAGTGATACTGGAATGTTTACTTTTGACAGAGGTTATACTTCAACTGCGATGTGTCGCTCGGCGATAACTTACATAGACGGCTTAAAAGGCGAGCTAATGTATAGAGGTTATGATATCGCGTATTTGGCTGAAAATAAGACATTTTTAGACGTGGCATATTTACTCTTAAACAAAGAGCTTCCAACAAATGATCAGTATATAAATTTTAAAACCGAGCTTAAAAAAAGAAGCTTTATACATGAAGGCATGATGAAGCTATTTGATGCATTTCCAGACAAAGCTCACCCTATGGCGATCTTGCAAGCAGCGGTCTCAGCCCTAAGTGCCTTTTACTCAGATCACTT
This sequence comes from Campylobacter concisus, assembly GCF_003048595.2. Classification (NCBI taxonomy): domain Bacteria; kingdom Pseudomonadati; phylum Campylobacterota; class Epsilonproteobacteria; order Campylobacterales; family Campylobacteraceae; genus Campylobacter; species Campylobacter concisus. The sequence goes on from NZ_CP049270.1 coordinate 1,602,730, forward strand.
AAATATGGATAAACCTGAAGAGTATCACGAGATGGCTATGCGTATAATCGCTAAAATTCCAACGATCGCGGCCTTTAGCTACCGCTACTCACGCGGACTTCCTATCATCTATCCAAATTTAGATCGTGGCTTTACTGAAAATTTCCTCTACATGATGAGAGGCTATCCATATGAGCATGTCGATCTTAAGCCTATCGAGATAAAAGCACTTGATACGGTCTTTATGCTGCACGCAGATCACGAGCAAAACGCTTCAACGACGACTGTTAGAACCGTTGGCTCAACGCATGCTCACCCATACGCATGTATAAGTGCAGGTATCGGAGCACTTTGGGGCTGGGCTCATGGCGGCGCAAACGAGGGCGTTATCCGTCAGCTTGAAGAGATCGGCTCAGTCGCAAACGTCGATAGATACATCGCTAGAGCGAAGGATAAAAACGATCCATTTAGGCTAATGGGCTTTGGTCACAGAGTCTATAAAAACTTTGACCCTCGCGCAAAAGTGCTTAAGAAGATGAGAGATCAGCTTATGGATGAGATAGGCATTAACTCAGAGCTTATCAAGATCGCAAACCGCATTGAGGAGATCGCGCTAAATGATGACTATTTTGTGAGTAGAAATTTATATCCAAACGTTGATTTTCACTCAGGACTCATCCTAAAGGCGCTTGGCATACCAAATAATATGTTTGCCGTCATCTTTGTCATCGGCAGGACTCCAGGCTGGATCAGCCAGTGGATCGAGCTAAAAGAGCAAGATACAATAAAGATCGTCCGCCCAAGACAGCTTTATGTTGGAGAGACAAACAGAACACCAAAATGAGTGAGCTTCTAAATTTAGCTAAAAAAGCAGCCGTTAATGCTGGAGCGCAAATAATGAAATTTTACTCTGCAGATAATACGGCTCTTAAAGTCTGCCTAAAAGATGACAGCTCGCCACTAACTAGCGCCGATCTAGCTGCAAATGAAGCGATAATAAAAATTCTAAGCAAAAGTGGGATAAAAATTTGCTCTGAAGAGAGCATCCTGAAAGAAAACGACAAAGATGAGTTTTGGCTCGTAGATCCACTTGATGGCACGAAAGAATTTCTAGCTAGAAACGGCGAATTTTGCGTTTGCATAGCGCTTATAAAAAAAACTAGACCGGTGCTTGGCGTGATATTTATCCCAGTTAGTAAAGAGCTTTTTTATGCTGATGAAAATGGCGCTTTTAAAGAAATTTTAGATGACAATGATGAAATCATAAAGAGAGTTGATCTAAACAAAAAAGATAAAAATTTAGACAATCTAATCTTTTCAAGCAGAAGAGGCGATGCCAAAGAGATAGAACTTATAGGACAGAGCTTAAATTTTGAGCAAAGGTGCATCGGCTCAGCCATAAAATTTTGCCGTTTGGTTGAATTTGGCGGAGCTTATTTGAGATTTGCCCCAAGCTACCTTTGGGACAATGCAGCAGGAGAAGCGCTCGTAAATTTTTGTGGCGGAAAAGTATTTGACGCTAATAGTAGCAAAGAGATGAGCTACGAGCTTGCTGATTTAAAAAGTCCATTTTTCATAGCTCTCTCAAAAAACACACTAAATCTAAAAGATAAAATCATACAACTATATAAGCAAAATAAAATTTAAAAACTTAAATTTCTTCTAGCAGATAAAGCAGACTAGCTATTTTTGCTGTGCCTATCACGTAGCTCATTATATTTGCTGCGACCTTGTCTTTTTTAAGCACTTTGCCATTTATGTCAAATATATCTTCGTTGTTCTCTTTGATAAATTTTAAGGTTTTTGCTGCGACATCTTCTAAGCTATTTTTGCCGTCAAGCAATAAAAGTATGTAATAATCGATATTGTTAAGCTTTCTTGAGATACTAAATTTATTAGCAAAAACAACATCGGCATTATTTTTATGATTTAAAAAATATCTTACATAATTTATTAATTTTTGGCTAAGTCTTGAATGCCCAGGCCTATACTCGATATTTTTTTGCTCATCTTTTAAGATCATTGCATCAGACGAATTTGTTAAAATTCTTACAAAGGCGCTATAAACCATGAGCTTATCTTCTGGCAAAATTTCTAAAATCTGAGAAAGGTTTATACTAGCTGGATACATCTTATAAAAGACCTCGCAAAGCCATGATATATCTTGTGGCATAGCGCCATAACTATCTTGCCACTGGTTATCTTTCTTTATAAAATCTGCCACAACGTGAATTTTATTAATATCGCTTGGACCTATTTGTTTATTTGCTATACTCTCATAAGTTTTGCTATGGACTATTAGACTTTGTCTAAAGACTTTGTTGCTAATCATATCCATGAATTGCTCTAGATCGATCCTGTCTTTAAACTTGTTATTTTTGTATTCATCTACTACGGCCGTGCCAACATCTGGGGTAAAAATATCATCAAGCGTATACTCACAAAGATAAGTAAGCTCATTTTTAGCAAGCATGGCATTAAAATCTTTAAAATAAAATGGATCATTTGTGTATTCTAAAAACTCATGAGCTATGTAAAAGTCATCTTTTGAGAGCACATGTTCTGTTACAAAAAGAAGCATCTTAAGAGGTATTTTTCCCTCATAAATTTCTTCATCTCTTGTTAGCAAATATTCTTTATAGACTAAAAGTGCTTCTTTGGCTGCTTTTAACCTATCTTGCATGCTCTCTTTATCTTTTGCGGCAAGTAGCATTATATCTCTTACGATGTCTTTTACTTTCCAGCCAGGATAAACATTATAAGAGATAAATGCCACGCCATTTGTACTTAAATTCTCTCTTACGACTTTTAATATAGCTTCTTTTACAAAGTCAGGTACCCAGCTAAAAACGCCATGAGCAATGATATAGTCAAATTTATCATCACTGTTAAATTCGCAAATATCGCCATGGATAAGCTCTAAATTTGTAAGCCCTATCTCTTTAACGATCTCTTGTCCACGCCTTATCTGCTCACCGCTAAGATCTATGCCAACTACTTTTGCATTTTTGTTATTTGCTGCAAATGGGATCAAATTTCCGCCAAAGCTACATCCTATCTCTAAAACTCTTGCATTTTCGCATGGCGGTGGAGTTATACCAAGAAGTGTAGCACAAGCTTCAAGCCTATATGGCGACGATTGGGCAAAAGCTATTGATTTATAAGTTAGCTCATCATAAGACTTTTCAATTTTGCTATTTTGACTCATTTTAGCTCCTAGTAGTCTTTTTCTTTGAGTTTTTCTAACATATTTTTAGCATCATTTTCTGGATCATCCACTATATATGCACGTCTTACCTTACCATCTTTTATGATGAGCGTTTGTCTAAAGTAAAATTTATGTCCATTTGATGCAGAAAAAACTGGAAGCTCAAGCGCCCTCTCAAGCATAAACTCACTATCATTTAAAAACATGACTCCAGTTGAAGTCTCTTCTTGAAATTTCTTTTGAGCTGCTATATCTTGTGAGCTAATGGCCACTACCATGAAACCAAGATCGTTAAAATCTTTTAAAAATTTCTTGTAGTTTATTGCTTGTTTAGTGCAGCCCTTCATGCCCGCAGTATTTTGTAGTTGCTCGCTTAAAAGGCTAAAGTCCTCGCCTATCTTTGGATAGATGAAAATAACGCAGTCGTGTGTCCTTGCAAAGGCGGAAAAATCAAATTCCTTACCATCTAATGTATTTAAATATATACTTGTAGGCACTTTTATCATACTTCATCCTTTAAAATTTTTTACTATTATATCTTTATAAGCTTTGTCTTAAGCTTTTTTAGAATTTAAAAGATAAACTACAAAAAGGACAAAAAAGCTAATTATTAACATTAAGAGTGCATAGATATGAGCCTTGGTGTAATCAAGCATTTCAACCGCTTCAAATATCGCAATGCTAGCGACCTTGCTCTCTCCAGCTACGCTACCGCCTATCATTAAAACAACGCCAAACTCACCCATGGTGTGAGCAAAGCTAACGACAGTAGCTGTTAATAAATTTGATCTGATGCTTGGCAAAATCACCCTAAAAATAGTTGTGAGTTTGTTTTTACCAAGACTATAACTCGCTTCAAAAAGGCTCTTTTTTAGGCTATTTAGTCCAGCATAAATCGGACCAAACATAAATGGCAATGAATAGATGCAACTTGCCACAACAAGACCCGTGAAATTAAAAACCAACCTAACACCAAAAATTTCTTCGATAAATTTACCAAAGGTGGAATAAGGTGAAAGAAAAATGAGCAGGTAAAAGCCAAGAACACTTGGCGGCAAAACCAAAGGCAGTGAGATTATCGACTCTAAAAATGATTTGCCGAAAAATTTTTTCTGAGACATAAAATAAGCAAGTGCAATGCAGGCAAAAAACAAGATAAAAGTAGTTATAAAAGATAGTTTTAACGAGAGCCAAAACGGCTCGTAATCGATATTTTTTAACTCGTCTATCATGCTTTTTCCAAATTTACACTAAATGCTTTTGTGCTAACTACTACCATATCGCCTACTTTTAGATTCATTGCTTCGCTGCTACTTAGCACCACTTCACAAATTTGGCGGTTTATTAATACATTTGTTACGAAGATCGCATCACGTTTTTTTATCTCTAAAATTTTAGCGTTAAAGGCAAATTTCTGTGATCCTGCACTCTTTAAAAATATCTCACTTGCGCTACCTGATCTTGAAATTTTTCCATTTTCAAGGACAAAGACTTTATTGCAAAGCTTATAAATTTCAGCGATATCATGGCTTACTAAAATAATGCTCATCTTAAACTCATCATGAAGTGCTAGTAAATAGTCTTGAAGTTTCTCACGCATGGCGTTATCAAGCGCACTTAACGGCTCATCAAGTAGTAAAATTTCAGGCTTTCTCATAACCGCACGAGCCAAAGCAACACGTTGCTTTTGACCGCCAGAAAGAGTGCTGATCTTTGCATTTTTTAGGCTTGTTAGGCCACAGATATCAAGAAGTTTATTTGCTAGAGCTAGATCATTTTTTGCAAAGAGTAAATTTTTAAAGACATTCATATTTTCAAAAAGTGCGTAGTCTTGAAATAAAAAGCCGATATTTCGCTTTTGTGGAGCCAAATTTGTCTTTTCATCAAAGAAAATTTTATCTCCAACCTTTATAAAGCCACTTTGTGGTGCTTCAAAACCAGCGATCAAGCGTAAAATAGTGGTCTTTCCGCCACCGCTTGCTCCATAAAGTGCAACAAAATCACCACTTTCAAAGCTAAGGTCGGCCTCAAGTAAAAATTTTCCGCCACCGCCATTTAGCTCTTTTTTACAAGAAATTTCTATCATTTTTGTGTACTTATGTGAATGCTTGTAGATTTTATATAGGCAAATACTTCATCGTTTTTACCTACATTCATGGTTTTTAATGCGTTATTTGAGATAATAGCTTCGAAGTAAATTTCGCCACACTTTAAGCTAACAACACTTAAAATTTCACCAAAATTTATAGCTTCAATCACACACTTTAGCTCGTTTTCAAGCGAGCTATTACTTAGCTTGTCTTTTGACAAGACAACATCGGAGCTTTTAAAACCTAAGTCAATCTCATCATCTAAGGCAAATTTGCTAGCCTCATTCAAGACTAGCATAAATAAATTCGCCTCTAAATTTAGACCCTTTAACTCAAATAGGCTAACGTCATCTTTAGTTAAAATTCCAACGATCTTTGCTCTTATCATTTAGCTGGAACGTTGTAACCAAATTTCTTAAAAATTTCTCTTGATTTATCACCTAAGATAAACTCATAAAATGCTTTTGCATCATCATTTTTTTCAGCATGTTTTAGAAGAACTATGCCTTGATCTATCGGAGTATATAGCTCTTGTGGAACAAAGATGTAATTAACGCCCTCTTTGTATTTTGACATTTTCTCATCAAAAAGTGCGCTAGCTGCGATAAAACCTACATCAGAAGCACTTAATGCTTGAGATAGAGTTTCAGAAATTTTTTGAGCATAGACGATATTTTTTTCTACTTCGTCATAAAGCTTTGCGTTTTTAAGAGCCTCTATACTAGCTTTGCCGTATGGTGCAGTTTGTGGATTTGCGATAGAGATCGCTTTTAAGCCACGAACAACTTCGATACCTTTTTTGAAATCAACATTTCTAATAGAAAAAATAGCAACAGCGCCTTGTGCATAAACTTTTGGAGCAGCTACTGCAAATCCTGTGTCATAAGCTTTTTGAGCAAAGCCCATATCAGCAGCCATGAATATATCAGCTGGAGCTGAGTTTTGGATCTGAGTAACAAGACCGCCGCTTGCGCCAAGAGTTAGGTTGATCTTAGCATCTGGGTGAAGCTTATTAAACTCTTTTATAAGCTCTGGAAATGCGTATGTTGTGTTTGCTGCAGCATATACATTTACTTCAACACCAAATGCGTTTATGGCAAGCAAAGCCGCCACACATAAAAATTTAAAAACTTTTCTCATTTATACTCCTATAATGATTTGAGATGATTTTACTATTGCTAAAAGTGTATCGCCAACACCTATTTTCATCTGGATAGCACTATCTTTTGTAATGATGGCAGTTAAAGTCTGTTCATCACTTAGTTTTAAAGTGATTTCAGCATTTACAGCACCTATCTTTGCTTCGATCACCTCGCCTTTTAATTGATTTTTTGTGCTTATTTTTATATCTAGATCTTTAGCCAAAATGACAGCTGGAGCTTTAAAAATATAAATAACTTTTTGTCCAACTTTTAGGCCTAAATTTTTCTCACTTTCAACCGTGATGTTTGACTCAAGCGTGTAGCCATTACTTAGTTTTGCAACTATTTGAGAATTTACCGCACCGCGGTTTATACTAATAATCTCACATGAGAGCTGATTTCTAGCACTTAAGTTCATATTCATTCTTTGAAGATTTATAATATCTACATCCTCAAAATCTACTTTTTGACAAATTTTTTGCAAAAAATCCTTTTGAGTCTCAAGAATGGCATCATAAATTTTTATCAGTTTATTGGCATATTCGCTTAGTTCAGAGCCACTATTTTTTTTATTTCCATCAGCTCTAATAATAAGCGGCTTGCTGCTTTTGTTATTTATCGTATCAAGGCAGTCCCAAGCATTTTTGTATGATATGCCAACCAATTCTGCTGCTTTTGTGATACTTTTTGTCTCTTTTATGGCCTTTAATAATGTAATATGTTTAGCTAAAACTTGTGTATCTTCGCCTAAGAATAGTTCTAAATTTATATCTGCTTTCAAAATTTTTACCTTTACTATATTAGAGAATAATTTGTGAAGTATATCTAATTATATTAATCCTTAAGCTTAAAGATTTAAGCCAATTTATAAATTTCTCTTAATTTCTTGTAAAGTTTTTAAAAGATAAAATCGAGCTACATTTTATAAATAAAAATAAGGCTTAGTATGAAATTTTTGCTTTCTATCTTTTTTAGTTTGCTTTTAGCCTGTGCTAATACGGACATAAATACGAATAGTGAAAGCGACGAATTTGATGTTGAATTTGAAGCAAGAAAAGATGTTTTTGACCCGCTTAGTGGCTACAATAGAATGATGACACATGCAAATGACTTTATCTATGTAAATATGCTAACTCCGGTGGCAAAAGGCTATGCCTATGTTGTGCCAAAAACAGCTAGAACAATGGTTTCGAATTTCTTTGACAATCTGCTTTTCCCAGTTCGCTTTGTAAATAACTTACTTCAGTTTAAATTTCAAAATGCTGGTGAAGAGACATTAAGATTTTTAGCAAATACAATAATTGGCTTTGGCGGACTAACAGACGGAGCAAAATACTACAATCTCAAGCCTCACGATGAAGATTTTGGACAAACGCTTGGATATTGGGGGCTTGGCAGCGGTTTTCATATCGTTTGGCCACTTATTGGACCATCAAATTTAAGAGATACTGGTGGCATGGTCGGAGATTATTTTGCTGATCCTATTAGCTACATTGATCCTATACTTTTATCAACTGGTATCAAGTCATATAGAGCGTTTAATAGCTTTTCACAAGATCCAACTGCTTATGAAAAACTAAGAAAAGATGCTATTGACCTTTATCCATTTTTACGCGATGCTTACGAGCAAAGACGCGATAAGCTTATCAAGGAGTAAATATGAAAATTTTAAAAATTCTAACTATGATTTTACTTTTTACAACTAGCCTTTTTGCTATTTCAAAAGAGCAGATCAAGCCTGAAGTAGAGATGAAAACAACAAAGGTTATTGAAATTTTAAAAGATACAAATTTAGACAATAATGCAAAGACAAAAGAAATTTTTGCTCTTCTTGATCCATTTTTTGACTATAAACAAATGGCAAAGATTAGCCTTGGCAAACGTTACAACAGCTTAAGTAGCGATGAGCAAGTTAAATTTGACGCAGCATTTGAGCAAAAACTAAAAAGCTCATACATAGATAAACTTTTAGGATACAAAGATCAAGAGATACATATAACTGGCGAGAGCGAACCTCAAAAAAATAGATACTGGCTAACATCTGAGCTGACAAATGATGGCAAGAGCTACGAATTTGTCTATAAATTTTATGACGCTAAAGAGCGTGGCTGGCTCATTTACGATCTTGATATCGTTGGTGTAAGCATCATTCAAACATACAGAAGTCAGTTTGGTGATGTGCTAAATAACGCTGATTTCAATACTCTTTTACAAAAGCTAAACGAAGCTGTTTTGCCTGATCAAAATAAAACCAACCCTTAATGCGACAAATTTTTAAATTTATCATTGCTAAAAACAAGCTTATTATTGCTCTGATTTTGGCTTTAAGCGTAGTTTTTGGCTATCTTAGCACCAAGCTTAGCGTTGATGCATCAGCTGAAACGCTACTGCTTGAGCATGATCCTGACTTAAAAGCTTATAGGGAAATAGCCAAACGCTACGACTCACCCGGATTTTTAGTGGTTGCTTTTACTCCAAAAGATGATCTTTTTTCATCTAAAAATTTAGAACTTATCAAAAATTTAGGCGATGAACTAGCTAAAAACGATATGGTAAATAGCGTCATCTCTATAATAAATATTCCGCTTTTAAATAGTGTAAAAGGCGGGATTACTGGTATCTTAGATCATACTCCAACGCTGCAAGATAAAGACATAAATATTTCAAAAGCAAAGCTTGAGTTTGCAAAAAGTCCCATTTATAGTGGAAATTTGATAAGCAAAGATCTAAAAACCACAGCGATCGCGCTAAATTTAAAGCAAGATGAGAAATTTAACGAGCTTTTAAATGAGCGAAATTTACTTAGCCAAAAAGAGTCAAACGGCACTATCACGCAGGCGGAGAAGCTTAAATTTCAAGCGCTTGTGGCTGAGTTTAAAGCCTACCGAGATGAGCTTAGAAAAAGTGATCACGAAAACCTTGAGGCCATAAAAGCAACCATAGCTAAATTTAACGCAAATGATGAGCTATTCTTAGGCGGCGCAAATATGATCGCTGATGATATGATAGGCTTTATAAAGAGCGATCTTTTAGTCTATGGCTTAAGCGTACTTGCTCTTCTTAGCTTTAGTTTGTGGCTATTTTTCAGACAGGTTAGATGGATAGTTTTGCCGATGTTTATATGTGCCGTAAGTGCCATTTTTACGACCGGAATTTTTGGTATATTTGACTGGGAAGTGACGGTCATTAGCTCAAACTACATCGCACTTCAGCTCATCATTACCATTTCAACTGTGATTCATCTTGTCGTTAGCTACCGAGAATTTTACGCAAAGCATCCAAAATATAGCCAAAATCAGCTAATTTATCTAACGCTTCGTGATAAATTCTCTCCATCTTTTTGGGCGATATTTACCACGGTTATTGGCTTTAGTTCGCTTATGAGTGCTGACATAAAGCCAGTTATCATGCTTGGCATTATGATGAGCACTGGCATTAGCGTTTCGCTTGTGCTTGCGTTTTTGCTATTTGGCGCGATAAATGTAAATTTAAATAAGTTAGCTCCTATTAGAACCTTTGAAAATAGCTTTAAATTTACAAAATACTGCGCAAATTTAGCTCTAAACTCAAGAAAGATCATCTACGTAGTTTGCGCTCTAGTTGTCTGTTTTGGCATTTATGGTATCAGCAAGATAAAGGTTGAAAATAGCTTCATTGGCTACTTTAAAGAAAGTACAGAAATTCGCCAAGGAATGCAAGTCATTGATACCAAGCTTGGCGGCACGATACCAGTTGATGTGATAGTGAAATTTAAAGAGCAAAAACAAGATAAAAATACTGAGCAAGATGAGTTTGAAAATGAGTTTGAAAGCAACGCTAAGGATGCGAAATACTGGTTTAATAGCTATCACACAAGGGTTGCTGAGAAAATTCACGACTATTTAAAAGAGCAAAAATTTGTCGGACATGTAAGCTCACTAGCAACCCTTATAAAAGCCATAAAAGAGCTAAATAACGGCGCGAGTGATGATTTTTTATTAGCTGCGATGTATGAGAAATTGCCACAAAATTATAAAAATATCTTATTAAGTCCTTATGTAAGCGTTGAAGATGATGAGCTTAGATTTAGTATAAGGATCGTCGATAGTGACTCTGAGCTTAGACGAAATTTATTTCTAAAAGAGCTTAGAGAAGGGCTAGCACAGCTTACTAAAAATGACAATGTAAGCATAGAAGTTGTCGGCATGATGGTGCTTTATAACAATATGCTTCAAAATTTACTTAGCTCGCAAGTTGATACTTTTGGACTAACTGTCGCTATACTTTTTGTCATATTTTGCTTTATCTTTAGGAGCATAAAGCTAGCAACCATTGCGATAGTTTCAAATTTAATCCCGCTTTGCACACTCTTTGGTGTGATGGGATTTTTTGGCATTCCGCTTGATGTGATGAGTATCACGATCGCAGCCATTAGCATTGGTATTGGCGTTGATGATATCATCCATTACATCCACCGCTTTAAAGAAGAAATGCTTACAAAAAGTGTTTTTGAGAGCATTAAAGTCGCGCACGCAAGCATCGGATATGCGATGTATTACACATCATTCACTATTTTTCTTGGCTTTAGTGTGATGATAACTAGCAATTTTATTCCAACTATCTATTTTGGCTTACTAACCGATCTTGTTATGGTTTTTATGCTTCTTGGCGCACTAATCATCTTACCAAGCCTCATTGCAAGCTTTGTAAAAAAGAGCGATATTTAAGCTAAATTTATTTGATAACTTTGATGAACGAGTAGACATCGGCCACGCCGTCAATGTGCTTAGCATACCAAATAGCATGTTTTTCTTGCTCAATGCTATCAACTACGCCGCTAAATACAACATCACAGCCAACTATGCTAACTCGCACATTTGTACCCTCAACTATACTATCTTTAAAAAGATTTTGCTTTAAGTTTGTGAGAATTTTTAGACTATCGCATGGATATTCTGGCTTCTTGATACGAAGATAGGTATAAATTTTTCGCACACCATCTGTGCTTTTGGCTAGTTCTACTAGCTTATCTTCAAGCTCTTTACTATCAACAAGTCCTATCAGATAGGCATCTCCGTAAAAGACCTCAATCTCGATATCAATATTGCTAAGCCCTTTTGAAAATAAAATTTTGCTTTGCAATTTGCTTTGTATAAATTTATCTCTTGTGATCGAGTAAATACCACGTTTATCGCGTGAAATAGAGTACGCATCATATACATTTAGCGGTGCAGTTGCTGGGGAAAGAACCGAAGAACAAGAGCAAAAAAATAGAGCCAAAAATGCAAAAATGCTAAATTTTGAAATCAGAAATCCTTTTGTAATTTCAAAAAGTTTATAGAAAATGGGCTAAAATTTATCTAAATCTGCTAGAATAACGCACACGGAGGATAAAGTAATCTGGTGATGCTCACGGGCTTCAAACCCGATGACTGGGCGGTTGACCGTCTGGTGGGGAGTTCGATTCTCTCATCCTCTCGCCACTCTTGCCCTAACTTTTACCACCTTTTAACTAAACGCCAACCCCCACGCCATCGCGTATATCATCAACATTGAGATGAACGTAGTGCAAGCTACTCTTAATATCCTTATGACCCATAAAAGCCATTAATTTATGAGCATTAAATCCCTTCAAACTCACTAACCTAGAAGCCACTGTATGGCGTAATACGTATAGTCCGTGAGTGTTGTTTTCTCCCTTATATCCTAAATGGTTTCTTACAGCCCACCACATACGATTTGCTGTATCGTGGTTTAGATGAGTTATGGGGCACTTGTTTAAGGGTAGGTCTTTGCAGTTATCATAAGCACCTTGAGATACCCAGTAGTAAGCCATACGAAGCACTTGGTCGTCTTTAGTTTCAGTAAAGAGTTTGCGAGCCTCTATTTTACTTACGCTCTTAGCTATTTCTAAGCGTTGTTTTATGGCTCTAAAAACCTCCATAACGTTCTCTCCACAAGGCAGTGTCCTGCTTTGTCCGTTCTTCGGAGCCCCTATGATAGTTCCAACACCTTTGTGCGTCTTAACTGCCCTAGAGATAGTGATAGTATCATACTCAAAACTAATATCCCCTAACTCAATAGCAAAGTATTCAGCAGGTCTTAGCCCAAGATTTGATAACACTATAAAGAGCTCATATAGCTCTACACTAGATAATGCTTTAGATTTCTTAGCTCTGTTATATAAAAACTCTTTAGCACTAAGTAGTTCATCATCTCTTAGAGCAGGTCTTTTGCCTACTACTTGCCTAGCTTGAAGTCCTTTGAAGTTCGGTTTAGATTTAAACTTAACTACTTCAAGGCCTTCAAGTATCCTAAGGGCTGTACCTAGAGCTACTAGAGATGAGTTAAAAGAGTGAGGCGAGTATATCTTACCATTAACTCCTTTGTTTAACATCTTATCTTTTAGCTCGTATAAATCAGCTGTCGTAAGTGCAGATACTTCTTTGTCTCCTATGGCTTTTATAATCCTATTTAGACACACTCTATAATGTGTTGTATCATCTAGGTACTGCCAGTATCTGTCGTGTAAGAAGTCTAAGGCTTCTGAGAGTTTCATACCACCTCTAGCTGAGCTTACATCAGTTTCCCATAACTCATCCTCAGCTTTGCCTTTGCGTATTCTTTCTTTCCACTCTTTTTCTAATCTTAGAGCTTCTGCTTTGGTGCTGTTGGGGTATCTCCTTTGAAACCTAACACCATCTATAAGAAAATCACTGCACCAAGTTCCACTCTTATTCTTATACATCCTTACGCTCCTTTTTGCATCTTAAGCCCTTTGGCGTTCTAGTCTTTCTATCTAGCTCATACATATCATAGTAGTGCTGAAGTCTTTTGTAGATAGCATCAGCTCCACCATAAAGCTTTGCTTGTTTCTCTAGTATCCTTATAAGATACTCCTCATCGCTTTCCCCTTTAAGTCGTCTTGTGTAATGCCTAGATGGTTTAGGCTCTGTCTTTATTCTTTGTTGTTTTATTAGCCCTTTACGATAGTTTTCTATCTGTATTTCTGCTCCGGATATACCACAAACAAGCCAAACGCAAAACAACCCAAAGACACCCCAAGCATTATACTTTGGAAACCATTGCATTTCCTCTACTATTGTGGCAATAATAAGCCCAGCCAAGAATAGCAGAAAGGCTATCTTAGGCACTCCAAAGGCATTAAACCCAAGAAACCTAAGCTCATCTTGTGTTAGCTCTTGCCCTAATACTTTGAGTTTCATTTGCTTGCCCTTTCCTTGATTAATTCCTCTAGCAACTCTTGACTTCTTTCCTTATACTCTCTTGCATATTTGTCATAGAGGTTTATCATATCTTGATTAAAATCAGGTGTGTTGCCTAAGCCTAAAAGCACACGCTTTATCATTTGTTTCTCAGTTTCATTGAAAAAATCCTTACCACATTTAAATCCAATGTAATTTCCCTCTACTCTAAGAAAAGGAGGCGTAAGTAAATCTTTAGAAAACTTAAACTCTTTCCACGTATCGGTTGGCTCATCCTTATATTCTAGCTTATTGCCTAAGGATAAATGGTGAATAAGATAAAGTCTATTCTGTCTATCCCCATCATTATAAAACTCTAAAAGTCTAACGTCTAAAGGCTTCTTTACCATCTCTCTATCTCCTCTCAGTTATACCCATAATAAAGCTTGCTATAATCAAAGCCAATCTCATCACCATAATACATACCATCATCTCCGTAGCATATAGCATCATCATAATAGCTGCATAACGTATCACAATCAGCCATAAACTCTTTACTATTTAAAAACTCTATAATCTTACCAGTGCTAAGAGTTTTAAGAGTGTTAAGTGTTGCTGAAAAGTCTATAAACTCATTATGTGTATGCTCGTGCTGGTATCCTATTGATAAGTTTATGCAAGCTATACCAAGAGCTCTTGCAAGGTTGCTTGCATCAGTAAAGCTCCCCCAGTCGCTATTATAACCCATAGCTTCAAAAAGGCATATTAATTCTTGATTATCATAGCCATATAATGCCAGCTCATTACTACCCTTTCTATCAAGACCTATAAAAGAAGTAACGTTAAGCTCTTTAATAGTATTAACGCATTTAGCACTCCCTTGTCCCCCTATCTCTTCATTAACAAAGAAGCCAAAGGCATAAGGCACACCTCTATCCATTAGCTTAAGAGCTATATAGCATCCGCAGCGGTCATCCCCACCTAAGCAAGCACAATCAGAGTTTGGTAATAAAGCTATATAGTTTCGCCTTACATATAAATCCCCTTTAGCTGGGGCTTTAGTGTTTCTAGCATCATTTATTGTGTCTATATGTGTGCATATAAGGGCATACTGCTTTTGTCCTTTTGGTGTAAATATAATACCCCCATCAGGTATAACAATCTTTTCATAATCAACGTAAGTTAATCCATTTAAATATCTCCATAGGCTTTTTTGAGAATGTCCTAAAAGTTTTAATAAATCCCTCATATTCTTACCCCTCCAGTAGGTATAGCTCTATTATTGAGCATTATAAAATCCCTTGAGCTTACATATATTTCTCCAGCTGCATAAGCTGTCCTAAGCTCCCTAAAGTTTGTCTCTGGGCAATGCTTTATTCTCTTACCACACATTGCCTTTACTCCTCCGCTATCATTTATATCAATAGCACCTTTAAAAACTGAGCCATCCCTTGATAATTTAAAATAACCTTTAACAATCATTGTGCTACCTCCTGCTTTAGTAAGTTTTCATTGTATATTTGCTTAATATATTTTAGTAACCCCATATTTTTTAGAGGGCTCTTTATATCCTTTAACCAAGCATCAAAAAGCCTTTCTCCCTCTTTGCTTATTATGTTTATATAAAAGTTTTCAAAGGCTACTTCGTCTTTGTAATAATGCCCTTGTAGTTTATCCAGCTTTTTAAAGAAAACCTTTTGGATATAAAAGGTATCATCTATAACATCTAGGTATAATCTGCCGTGTCCCTCGTGTCTTTGCTTGCCTTGTTTAAGCCTCCCATAAAAGGGGATAACTATATTCTTTTTTGTAAAAGTTTTCATAGCTTAGTCCTCCTTTGTTAATAGCTTTGTTTCTATGATGCGATATATGCCACCTATATCCAAAGTCACTAGGGGTGGTAGGCTATCTATTTTATAAAACTCATAACCCCTTTCTGTCTTTTTTGATACCAAAGAGATAAGCCCCTCTTTTGTAAAGTTTAAGGTTATATGTCCTAAACCTCCCACGTAAACACGCTTAGGCTCAGTATCGAAAAGGTAAGCCTTACGCTCAGGGGCTGTAAAGTTAAATACCTCTTTTAGCAGGTTACAAAACCTGCTTGTAGTTACACTATAAAAACTATTATCAAAATATAATATATCTCTACCCTTTTTTATTACAAGTATAGTTTTGCCGTAATCCTTTACAGTGTATGTATCCCGAATAAGAGTAGCCTCAACGTGTCCGCCATAAGTAAAATCTTTATAACCCCAAAGGGCTTTAATAAGCCCCTCTTTATTTCTTACTATCATAATGCACCCCTTATTAAAATCCATATTTCTCTACAAGCTCGTCTAAAAGCTCGTCCGTCCAGTCGCTCATACAATCCGCTAGGCGGTCTTTTAGGTCTCTAGCACTCCAAGAGGTTGGCACGTATTCATCTATTTCATCAATGAATATGGCATCGTCTATATGTATGTATTCATCATCATAAGCAATATATGCTGCATTATCTATATGTATTCTTTTAAACTCCATGTCAGCATAGGGCACATAGTTTGGATTATCAGTAAACACCCATTGATTAGTCTCTATATCCTTAGCAATGCCACTATCGTGCTCAAAGGTTCGTTCGCCGATATAATCATCCTCTATGGTTGACCAAAGGGCATTATTTTGATGAATATAGTCGCTTAAATAGTTACTATATACTGCCTCATCTCTGTATATGTAGCTATCTTCATACGATGAATATTCTGCATCTTCTTCGTCAATATCTTCATTGTAATAGCTACTGTATACTTTGTCATCATCGCTTAAAGCCTCTAAGTCTGTACCACCCAGTTCATCAACGTTTAAAAAGGCACGCTCAAAGCCATAATCGCTGTATAGCTCTTTTAGGTTATCATCTTGGTAGCCCTTATTGCTCCAGTCATAGCAATAAAGGTTATCCCCCCTAAGCATACTAAACGTATCAAGCCATGCTATATTATGTATTCCTTTAGGGGCTTTAACATAAAAGCCCTCTGTATCAGGCTTTAAAGTATTGTTTTGCTTACCCCATAATAGGCTAATCCCCTCAGCCTCAAGAGCCTTTACAAATGCTATGCGGTCGTCGCTGTCGCCATAATAGAGTTTATCAGCCCAGCGAGTATTTAAATATTCATCTGTCGCATTATTAAAGATTATGCCATTATTCCATACAATAGCCCTTGCAGCTATCCTTGAGCCTATACGTAATAATGCCATCTTTGCCATATTGTCTATACACTCAAAACGATGCCCCTTACCACTTTGACAAGAGCTAGGTAACCCCTCAAGGTTATATCCCTCAGAAACTTTTACAAACTCTAGTTTAGGCTGGGGCTTTGTATTTGTTAATAGCTCTATTAGTTTTTCATCAAGATTAGCAGCTTTGCAAAAATCCGCTTTTAAGCTGTCTTTGATTTTTGAAATTTTTGGCTCAAATCCTTGTTTTTGTTTAATGTTAAATAATGTGCCATTACTCGAAACAAGATAGCAAGGGGCATTAAAATCTATTGTTGTGCGTATATGAGTAGGTATTCTTAAAAGCTCAAGGCTACCTTTAGCATTTTCTATTAATAGAGCTTTACCGCTGTATAGCATACCATCAATAAAAAACTCATTTTTACCGTCTTGGACTAGCTCACGCCATCCCTCAAAAGTACCACTTGTTAAGCTTTTGTAGATGCTTAAAGCCAAGTTTAATGTATCATTTGATAACATTTTATTTGCCCCTCCTAAAGGGCGTATTTAGTGCTATATTGCACTTTATACAAGCGGATAAAATCCGCAACTTCCAAAGGGCTTAAGACGTTTTAAACTTGGTAGGTTATGGGCGTCTTTAGCCTCTTTTTTATATCTCTTTTAACATTATTTACAAAACCTTTTAGAAACTCTTTATAACCTTTTGGCTATCTCTAGGCTTTTTCAAGCTCCTTTTTGTTTTGTTGAGAGAATTATTGCATAAGTTAGCTTAAATAATTCTTAACAACAAAGAGAATTTATTTATTTTTGAAAAGAAAATACTTAAGAGACTAGCAAAGCACGATAACAATGCTATTTTAGCTATAAAATGTAATGGTAATTACAGAATTATTTTGGGGTGTTTGAGTAGATATTTAAGGCAGTTTTTGGGGTGTTTAGGCTTGTAGTGTATATGGTTGTGAGAGTGTATTAAGAGGGCTTTGGGCTTGCTCTTGGGTTGTTCGGGAGTGTTTGGGCTTTTATGGGAAAATAAAAATAAGTGAGATAAAAAGTGTAATAATGATTACAGAATTGAAAAAAAAGAGAGATAACAAAAGCTAGGGCAGCTTTAGGCATCTCTCAAGGGATTATAGGTTTGTTTATATTAGCCATTACTTCGGCTTGCTCTTGGATTAGCTTTAATAGCTCTTGGCAGCTCTTTATATCTCTTGGCTTTTGTTTTGGATTGCTCTAGCTTTATTTATAGGATACTAACGGCTAACGTAACCGAGCGTATTATTTATAAAGATAGCGATTTTAAGGCGTTTGTATAGCTTTAGCTTTAGATAGTAAGGGATTTTATAAGGGATTATCTAGCAATGTTTAGATTATTTAGCTTTTGTTAGGCTATCTTTTGGCTATATATGATTAATTATTATTCTTTATAGGGCTCTTGGCTTGCTGTGCTTTGCCTGCCCTAGCTTTTAGTGCGTGGCTCTAGCTTTTGTTAAGGGGCTTATTTATCGAAAATCTTAAGGGGCTATGGGGGAAAGGCGGAGACCCTAAGCGTTATCTAGGGTTTCAAATATTTTTCCCATTTTCTTAAACCACTCATAAGGTAATCCTTAAACAACTTTTAAGACAATTCTTAAGCAATCCTGATGAAATCCCAAAGAAATCTAAAGTAATCCTAGACCACTCTTAGATGAGCTCTTGGTTGTCCTTAAGAAACTCAAAGCTTCTCTTGGCTATCATAGGCTACTCTTAACAATCTTTAGCTTCTATTAGCTCTCATATATCAATAAACGTTAATAAACCTATCTAGGAAGCTCTACAATCAACGAAAGGTCTCTAAGAGTATTTTGTATTACCTTAGGTTAGTTTTGCTCTCTATGGCTCTCTAAATGCTTCTAAATAACATATAAGGCTTATTCCTATATCCAAGAGACAACCTATGGCTATCTCTCAGGTATAGTTAGGGAGCTTCAAAGGTATGTTATCTCTGCTCCGAACTATCTGTTTATATCCCTATAGCTGACTTCAGCCATAGTTAAAGGAGTTTTGACATTATCTACCTCTCCAAACGTTTTTATAAATCCAAGCCATACCTAGCTCATCTAAGTATGGCTTGGTAGGTAGCTTTAACTACCTAGGGGGATATGTGATCTTTGTTTTAAAGACATCTATAACAATCCTTTTAACAATCCCAAAAGGTCATAGCTTTTGAGTAAGTTAAAGGTATCTTATAGCTATCTTTAAAGCTAGTATGCTTATCTTAAGGACACCCTTTATAAATATTCCTTATAGGTTTTAGATTAAGAACTCCTAAGCTATCCCTAAACTATCCCTAGAGTATCACAGAATATATCTCTGTGTTATTCTAGAGTATCCTTTAGATTATCCTAGAGTTATCTAAGAGTTATCCTTAAGTTTTCTATATCCCCCCTACCCCCCTTTTCTCCTATAAGTGGCGTGTGACTTCTAACGCCCTATTTTAGGGGCTTCTAGCGTTTAAGAAAAAAGTTTAAATATCAAGACATTATTGGTGTATTTTAAGTCTTGTTTAAGTATTTTTATGTTATGTTTAGCTCACTATGAAACATATATACACAGTGCCTATTACTCAGGACAACTTACATTATCTAATGCAAGACCTAGTAAGAGGCGATGAAATAGTCTTAATGAGTATCAAGCTTCTAGGCAAGAATGCTAAAGAAGCCCTAAGAAACTTTGGCTCTCTAAGTACAAAGGCTAAGGTCTATACAGCAGCAGGACTAAGAGTGGATAGGACACTAATAAAGAGAGAGTTCAAGCCACCTGAGCTAGCTCCTCGCTTCTCTGTGGCTGATATGGATTACATCCTTCCTTTTACTGAGCCTAGATTTGATTATATGAATAACAAATAGAAAATCAATTCTAAGGCATCTAGGAGGCTCTAGGTTAAACGAAAGGGTTGCTAGAGGTATAATCTATCGTCTAAAGACGTTCGTTCTTTGTAGAAGCTCCTAGACCCATTTATAAGCCTTAGCGTTTCTAAAGACCATTTTTAGGCTATTATTTAAAAGTACTCCTTTAAATGGGCTAAGAAATCATAAACGTTCATAAAGCTATCTAGGAGGCTCTCTATTGCATTTTAGCTTTAAAGAGGGTAATTACACTACCCTAATAGCGTTCGTTTAACTACGAGCTTCCTAGACACCTTTATGAATGAAATGGGAGAAACATTTAGCTTCCCCCTTAACTTTAACTATATAAACTTCCTAAACTTTGTTCTTTCTCTCTTACTCATATTAAGCTCGGCTAAGTATTCATCAAGTAGCTTGTTATCAATGCGTTCTTGATAGTTCTTTAGGAGTTTCTTAGGGTCAGCTCCAACTTGCTTTTGCCAGTAAGCTACTGCCATAGCTAGTGCATCGAGGCGGTCATCGTGCCTTAAAGAGCCTCTATCTTTTGTTATATGAGTAAGTTGATAAAACAAGCTATATACAAACCTGCTATCGTCATAAGAGCCATCAAGAAATGGCTTTAAATCTTCCTTAACAGCCTTATAGTCAAAGACAAGCTTATGAGCATTTAGGACTGGCTCAAGGGTGTCTATGATACGTTTCTCTTTTTGGGTTGAATGAGATACCTCAGAGACAGCACAAGGATAGATAGTATTTAGTATAGGCTTAAGTAGCTCTACATACATACCATCTCCAAAGTTACTCTCTACTAATATCTCATTTACCCTATGTTCTTTAGCTATCGAGGCTAGCTTTATGAGTGTCTCTTCGCTGTAACCACCGCTAAGACCACCACAAGCTGTGGCAAATAACCTACCGTGAAGATGTTTAACTACTGCATAACCAGTCTCATCTCCACCTCTACCACTTGGGTCGATAGCCATTACAGCACCAGTATAGGAGGCATACTCACTATCACAAAACATAGGATAAAACCATCTATCTCCCTCAAAACCAACGTTAGGTAGCTCTCTTATTATCTGCTCTTTAGCACTACCATAGCTAAGGTTTATTGGTGCTTTGTCATAAGGCAAGCTAGTAACTACCAAATCTCCAGTCTTAAGAGGGTATCTCTCACTATCGCTTAAGCTAGTATCTAGCATATATTGAAGAGCATAACCACTTCTACCATAAGAGAGCCTACGTTCGTTTAGGTCATCTTTTGTAAATCTCTTAGGGTCCGTTGGAGTTCCTGCTGGTTCTCCTCTTTCTATCATCTCTTCAATGCTAGGGGCTAGTGCTCCGTTATAGGTATCCTTTTGAGGTATCTCCGCAGTCCAAACTCTGCAATGAAACCCAGTAGCCCTTAGCTTGTTATAGATACTCTCTTCAGTTTGTGGTGTTCCTAAGTATATTATCTGAGATGTCTCCTTTGGTGTTAATATAGCTTCAAACTCTTTTACAGCTTTAAGTAGCTTCTCTCTTAGGTCTGCTGTGGCTGAGTTATTAGGCACTTCAACGTCATCTGCTATTATGTAATCAGCACGTGAGCCAGTAAGCATAGATGTGATACCAAGTGATTTAACACTAGGGGCGTGGCTGGCTAAAGCTGGAGCTACATCAAAAGCTACCTTTGATTGCCTTTGGTCGCTTGTAGGGATTAGATGTTGAAGTATAGGTAACTCACATATTAATCTCTGCGTAAATACACTAAAGTCATCAGCTCTTTGTTTAGAAGCTGAGACAACTAATACCTTAGCTTGTGGGTCACGTAGTAGTAACCAACAAACAAAGCTTGACGTTATCCAAGACTTTCCTATACCTCTAAAGCCCTCTATAATCTTTCTTTTTATATCAGGCTCTTGTAGATAATCTGCTATTTGAAACTGTACTGGGGTTGGGTTAGGGAGATTTAGGTGTTTCCATACTATAAAGAGAAACTGCTTAAAGTCTCCCTTTATACGTTCTAAATCACTCTCCATCAACTATCTCCTCAGGCTCTGCTATGATTTCTCCATATTTATTTAGCTTAGGTAGTCTTGGCATATTCTGTGCTAACTCAGCAAGAAACTCATCAGGGTTCTTTGCAACATCAAGGTCTCTTAATGTAAAGCCATTATCCTTTAGGAGTGTTATAGCATTTCTTATATCCTTACTGTCTGCTTCGCCTCTCTTTAGCTTCTCAATAGTGTCTTTTAGAGTTAGCTCCATAATGTCTATAAATAGACCTTGTATTCTCTCTTTTGCTTCATTCATACTGCTTTTGCTCTCCTTATCCAGCCTTGCCTATTTATAGCAAGACTAGGGTCTCTCTCGATGAGTGATTGGTAGTAGGCTATCTCAAGCCTATCGTAACCTAAATCAAAGGCTAGTGTATCATAAGCATTTATAGCTCTTATAGTCTTTTCTCCTATGATGCCATCAACACTTACTCCAACTAGTTTTTGGGCTGCTTTAATAGCATTGGCTTGACCTGCATTTACACCAAAGACAAATATCTCATTTGCTTTTACGTTATCTTCTATGTAATCAAGCTTCATTACATCCCAAAACTCACTCTTATAAAACCTATATACAAGCTCTTTTAACTCACTATCTTTTGATAAGAGCACACTAGCTTTCTCTAAGTTGCCCGTCTTATCTATGGCTTTTAATACTTTATTCCAACCAGCCCAAGATGGATGAGCATATTTGTAGATGCCATAAAAAGTTATATCCTTTTCTTTAGGGTTTTTATGCAAAATATCAGAGCTAGAGGAGAACTCTAGGCTCTCTAAGAAACCCATTGCTTCTTTAAAGTTAGCCATTAGCTCTCTCCTTAAACTTTACTCTCTCTTTATGCTCTGCTTTTTTACCTATGTTAAAGCTCTCTATTGGTCTGTGATAGCCCATAACTCTTGTATAGATAACACATCTTGTTCTTTTACTATCATCTAGTTTAACCATTTATCATCCTCACTCTCTCTGTTTTTTCTCATTGTTGGAGGCATAACTGATTGATAAGTAACACTACCACTTTGATTAAATCTAACCTCTTTACAGCAGTCGTGAATGCTCTCTGTCTTTACCTTGATTTCCTTTAGGTCACTTCTGATTTCACTATTTAAATCCCTTGTGTAATCCATAGCTTGTTTAAAGAGCTCATTACTTACCTTGCCATTTTCAGCTAGTTGGTGCATAGGCTCTTTAAGAGCTTTAATAGTGTAATAGCAAAACCCAACTAGCCCAAAGACAACCAAGATTAATATACTCACTACTCCAAGCTTGTCAGCTTGTAGAGCAAAGTTTAAGACTTGCCCTACGCTATTCTCGTCCATCCCTTTTCCTTTCGTATTCTTTTATAGCTTCTAAGTTTTTTACACACTTCTCATAACCACTATAAACATCTATTAGTAGCACGCCAGCATCACTTTGATTTGTTACATTTCTATCTGCGATGATAGGAGCTTGTAGCAAGTGGTTGGGTATCTTGTCATACTTATTTACTACTTCCTGCTTGCTTTCGCAACCCATCAAGCACATAAGATACGCTAAGGTTAAGAGCGTTAGACATATCTTTTTTATCTTCATTTAGTACCCTTTCTTTGACTTTATTTGATTTTTGTTCTATGGCTTGTCTTTGTTTGCTGGCTTTTTCTATAACATCAAGCTTAAGAGATATGAGCCTATCTTGCTCGTTTATCTCATCTTTTAGCCTAAGGTTCATCTTATCGCTAGCACTTAATCTCTCTTTGGTAACGCTTAGCTCATTGTCTAAGCTTTGATACCTATACCCAAGAAATAGAGTAGTTAGTAGCAAGAAGCCACTAAGATATAAACTAGGACTTATCATTGCTCTTCCTCTACCCTCTTAAATGGATTTACACACCACACGCTTTTTAGCACTTTCTTATCATCTGCTTCAAGATATGTGCTTTTGTTCCCTTCATTCATCCCACATATATCCATAAGCTTCCAGCCTAAATATATTCTGCAATAAAACTTAGATTTGCCATATCTTATTTCTTTGTAATAACCAAAACGCTCACGTCCATCTTTAAGTCTGCAAGTCACTAGACACTGGGTGCTTTTTGCCCCTTTGTTTTCTGTAGCTAGAATATCGCCTACACTTTCTACACTGCTTGCATCTATATCTTCAACCTTTACGCCTAGATACTTCGCGCTAAAGTTTCCTATCCTGTTACGATAGAGCCAACAAAGCCTTGCAAAGTAGGTTCTATTTTTTGGCTCTTTAAAGTGACATCTCCTCCACCCATCATCGCCATTTATGCCATAGTCGTTCTCATCAAACCAAGCAGCCCACTTTGGCAGATGCTCGCTCTTTTCATCGCAAGCTAGCAGAGCGATAGGCACGATGATAAAATGCACTATCTCAAGCGGTAGCTCGGTGGCTACATTTTTAAGAATTTGTAGTTTTTGTTTCGGTTTTAGTCTCATCTTTCACCTCTGCCTTATACTTAGGGCACTTAGGACAACCCTCCCAAGTGCAGTTACCATCTTTGTCTATCTTTGACGCACACACTTCGCATCTTTTTACTCTTGTTCTCATTTTTTTAGCTCCTCTCTTTGCACTATTAGCTCTTTTAACTCCGCCCTTAAGCTCTCTAGCACGGCGTTGTTGCCAATGATAAGAGCATGCTTTATATCATCTTCGCATTCTCTTATCTGCTTTTCAAGCTCAGCTAGTTCATCTCGCTTTGGTTCCGTTTCTATCCTGACTAGTTTTTTATTTTTTGTATCTACGCTATTTGCATTTTCGTTTAGAGCTCTTAGCCAGTCCTCGTCCGAGATTTCAATATTAGGCGTTGGGATAGTATCGTGGATTTCATCATCGTAGTATCCTAGCAGCGTTTTTTCTTTTTCATCGTAATGGGCATATTTCATAGTTTCTCCTTTTAATGTCCTATTGCAATCCAGTATGCAGGATATGCACTATCTGTATCGGTATTTTGAATAGTGAATTTTTCCTTGAAAAATCCATTAATATGCACAGAATAGATACCGTTGTTCGGACTTGGCAGTCCAGGCGTTGCCACTACCGATAGCGTCCAGTTTGGAAAAACTATAGGGAACATTATCTCTCTTTCTTCGCCTACGCCTAGATTTTGAATTTGCCCCCATTGGAGTATAAGCCCCGTTGGCAGCCCAACCCAGCCACTTGCACCCACACTGCCTCTTGAAAGTCCTAGTGCCTCCTTGAACTTTGCTAGCGTTGCAAATCTCATGTGAGACGGACTATTTTTGCTTGCTTGTGCATTTCGAAAACATATCTCGCTATTTGCATCAAGATTTTTGTCTTGAGCCTCTGTTCTCATTAGAAAATGATCTGCCGTTATCCATCTTCCTACAAAGTCTCCGTTTACATCTCTACCAACTATTGTGTTAGCAGTATTTAATGGGGTTGAAATTTGCTTAGCAAAGTTCTTTGCAGTAACAAATCTGATATGTTTTGGGTCATCCTCTTTAAGTTGCTGTTGACGAAAGGCTATTTCACTATTTTCATCAAAGTGGGTATCTTGTGCTATTGCCTTTTGTAAGAAGTGTGAAGCAATAACCCATCTTCCTACAAAGTCTCCGTTTACATCGCGTCTTACTAAAGTATTGCTGGAAGAATTAGATGTCGCCTCTTTTAGCATGTCAAGATTATATCCATCGGCAGTAACTACCTCTTTCCATGGATGCCAGCCACGGTCGAGATTATTTGTGCGATAAAATATCGGTTTTGTTCCGTCCTGAGATATTTGAACTATTGTCTGTTTGATCCAGTTTGCGTCTACGCGCTCTACAAGAACGTGAGCGTGCCTTGAGCCGCCGTAAGGCTGTGGAAATGTACCAGAGGTTTGATTTTCGACTGCACGATAAAAGCCAGTAGGGGTAGTGGTATCATCAATGTTTCGCAAAACAGGCATATTATCTAGCCCACCTAAGCCATAGTCACCTATTTTTAGGAATTTTTCATCGGTTTCTTGTTTGGTATATGCATCGTTTTTGTCAATCTTTTGTTTCAATGCTGCCATAAGAGTAGCTTCAGCACTATCAATTAACTCCTTTATCTTTTTACTAGAGTATGTCTGGATTAAGTTACTAGTGGCATCATCAATAACTCCCATTATCTTTAGCTTCTCTAAGCTAACCTTTAAAGCTTCTAAGTTACTCTTAAGAGTATTAAGCTCTGTTTGCCTGCCTTTAAAGTCATTAACAACATCTCTTATTTCTCTAAGAGCTGTTGTAGCTGTATTAATGGCTTCGCTAGTTTTACTATCTAACTCAGTACTTTTAGCAAGAGCCTCTTCTTCCAGCTTAGTTACAGCATCCTTTTCTTTTTTAAAATACTTAATAGCCCAAGACTTGTTTATGGCATCCCTATCATCTTTAGGGTCAGCCACATAAGCTATTCTTGAGCTTTTAGCATCAATTACTCTGCTTCCGTCAGGCAGATGATAGCTTTTTAAAAACTTATCATCTGTTCTCTCATTTTCTCTAAAAACTTCGTCTATCATTGTTTATCTCTCCTTAACATCCAAAGTGGTCTTTGTCTATTTGCCTCATTAGCAAGAGCAGGGTCAAACCTTGTTTCAATATCTTTTTGTATCTTTGCCTTAACCTTATCTATGCGTTCTTCCTCTTTGGTTACATAGATTTGTTTAGCATTTGTATAAAAGTTTGAGATTATCTCTTGAATAAAGGCAGCCTTATCGCTATCTAGCATTAGCTCTTGATAGCTTGGGTTATTTAGTAGATTTGTTAGGGCTTCTTTTAAACCCAACTCTTTAACAATACCTCTAATAATGGTTTTATCAACAGCCTCTATTGGTAGATTAACACCATTAAAACTAATAGTATTTCCCTTTAGGGGCTCTACATCAACTCCAAGACTAGCTAGCTCATACTCTAAAGAGTTTCTATCAAATACAGCTGTATTGGTAACACCAAAGAATAGCTTTTCAGACTTAGCTCTAGGTTCTCCAAAGAGGTCTAAGGCTACTGGCATCTTTCCAAAAGGTGTATTAGCCATTATATAGTCCAGAAACTCTTGCTTCTCTGTCTTGCTATCATCAAGCCAGTGCTCTCTTATAACTTTATTAGCCGAGCTCATAGGGACAAAAGAGCCTATCATATTGTAAGCGTACTTAGTCATACGCTCCCCTTTATCGTTGTTAGGGTCACTAAAGAGGTTCATAAAATCTTTTACACCCTTTAGATAGGTCTTATCTGTTAGGGTCTTTGTAACTGCTCCAATCGTTGCTATGAAGTAACTCTCATCTTGTTCAGGGTCGCTCTCTACTTTATCCCAAGCACTAAGAGTGTTAGCTACAAGGGCTACTAGAGATGATACTGGGTCAAGCCCATCAAAGCTATAGGCTTTATCTCCTATGATTATGCTGTTTTCAGGGATATTGGCTAAGCTTAAAGCATTTCTTACTTTGCTATCTGTTGTAGTTATGATTAAGCCATTTCTATAAAGCTCCCAAATAGCTCCTATTAAAGAAGCACTAACAACTACTTGAGATATTGCTTGAGCCTTTCTTGTTCCTCCAGCTGCAAAATCACTTAACCACTCTCTACTAAAAGCATTAAATGGTGGCATTCTTCTTAATAGCTCTTTTGTGATATTTCCTGGAGTTGTCCTAAATGGCACAGCAAGTCTTGCTGCCATCTTCATAAGGATATTAGGGCTGTTTGCCATCTCTTGAAGCCAAATGAGAGGTTGGTTTATACCTATTGAGCCCTTTGCTAAGTTATGATATATAGGCTGTGTTAAAGCATCAAAGGGGTTAGCCTTAGAAACTGGAGTTGTAAAGGTTGTTCTTCTAGCTACGTCTATGGCTCTGCTGTGCTGTTTAGTGGTTGGATTATTAATCACATTACTGAAATACTCAGCTTGCTCTAGCTTTGAGCCAAACTTAAGACCTTTTTCATTCATAGTCTCTATTGCTTGTCTATAAAGCTCCCCTTTATAAGCTATGTTTTTAAACACTTCATCTACACCTGTTAAGGCTCTAAAGATAAAGTTATAGGTTAAATCAGCCACGTAGTCTTTAGCATTAGCTTGCTCTCTCATCGCTTTAGGGATTAGCTTGCCATCTTCATCAAACATCTTTCCAAAGAGACCTTTAACGTTAGCTGTTAAAGCTTCGTTCCACTTCTCGCCTATATCAAGCTGAGGCTTATTTGTTAAAAAGGCTTTTATGGCATTACCATTCTTACCATCTTTAGAATATTTAGCTAGCTTTAGGCTATCTTTAAAACCAGCCACATAACCAGCCCATTTATAGTAGTATTCTTTAAAATGCTTTAAATCTCTGTCTATGATGGTTCTACCACTAAGAGCTAATAAGTGCTCTGTCTCTCTTAAGCCAACCATTGTTAAGTTGCCAAGAATGTTTTTTAAGTGCGTAGCTGGAGATGAGAGCATACCTCCTTGTCTTGCACCAAAGACTACATCAAGCCAGTCGCCACCTCTTGAAGCCTTTTTGGTTAGGTTAGCTCCCTCTTTTATGCTTCTTTCATAAGCTATTGCATACGAGTTTAAAGCTTTGTTTATGCCTGAGAGACCTCCAAGATTAGTAACATTCATCTCAAGCTCTTCAGCTGGTAGGTCTTTTATTTTAAATGGCTTATCTAACATCTTATGAGCGTTTAAGCCTCTACCTATCTCTGAGCTTATGCCTTTAAACATATCTTGCATACGTCCGTGCTGAAGCATCTTTGTATAAAGCTCTGTTGCCTCTGCTAGATCAGTAGCCCCTTTTGCTGTATAAGCTTTGATACCATCATATAAATCCTTACCAAAGTCATTTAGAGTTCTACCTATGGCTACTACTTTAGCATTAACATTTAGCACACCTTTGTAAGCATTTCTAACAAAGTCCATATCCACATCATAAGTGTTAGAGATTTCCTCTACCTCTTTGTGGGATACTTTGGTTTTGTTAAGACTGCTCTCTAACTCATCTACATGGGCTACAACGTCGTCTTTAGTTACAAGCTTTTCTGAGATACTCTTTGGGGCTTCTTTAGCTTGCATAGGCTCGCTCTCTTTGCCCATAAGCTTATTGGCTCTACTGGTATCAAGGGCTTCTTGAAGCTCTTTTGTTCTCTCTTTATTGATAGTTTCTTTTACCTCTTCTTTAGGTATCTTAAGCCCTTTTTCTCTTGCAACTTCCTCTATCTTGTTTTCATAGTAACCTGCTGAGCCATTAGCTTTTATAGCAATATCTCTTTTAATAAGACTTATGCCTTTAAAAGCTCCTTCTACAAATGCACCAAGCCCAGCATTCTCTAATGTATGCTTAAACCTTAGCATAGTAGCACTATCCCCTTCTTTGGCTCTTAAGGCATCAAAGAGAGCGTTATCTATTGGGCTATCTTTAGCAAGATCACTAAGCTTGGTATCTTTACCATCAAAGGCTGTAAAATCTACACTAGCACCTCTAGCCATACCAAGTAGTGCTGGATTTTTAATGGTATTTGCAAAAGCTCCGGCTTTAGTTACACCTACATAAGGGATTAAGAATTGAGCTAAGGTTCTTATGCTCTCTCCAAAAGTATCTTTATCTTTTGGGAGTATCTTAGAGAAGTCTATAATGTCTTGTTCGTTAGGGTCATTAGGATATAAAGACTTTTGGTGCTCTATCATCTCTCCTAAGTTTTTACCACTCCACACATCATCAGCCCAAATCTGAGCCCTCTCAGGTAATCTTGAGATACCTCTTACGCTGTCATATACTAAATCCTTAGTGTTTTCAGCTGCATCTAAAGCACCCCCAAGAGTGTTATAGCCAGTCTCCCATAGGTAGTATTTAAGCTTATTGGTGTGATACATCCTATATCTCATATCATCAATATCTGTCATAGCCCCTATGTTGGCTAAAACGTTAGCGTCCTCTGGGCTAATATTTACTAAGCCTTTGTTTCTAAGGTTATATCCAGCTCTTGCTATATATGCTCCGTCTTCATCTATCAACCCCTTTTTATAAAGCACGTAAGCATCATCAGCTGATTTAATATTAAAAGGGTCAGCTACTTTGCCTTGCTCGTTTAAAGGGTAATCAGGAGTAGGGGTGTTATCTATTGAGATACCTAGCTGTTCTCTAAGAACCATAGGCTCAGGCATAGTGGCTTCTTTAGTTGATGGACTAGCATCACTTATTAAAGAAGTCTTTGTCGAGCTCTCCTTTGCCTCCTGATGTTGTAGATTTGAGGTCATCATATTTTCCACTTGTGATTGGTCTTTTGCTACCTGCATCTACTTTATCCTTTTGTGTTGTCTTTTTTCCTATATATTCAGGGTTTATAAGCCCACTATCTTCGTTTATAACTCTTGATGTTAATTCATCAAAGAAGCTGTTTATATCGCTTATGCTTACCTTTCTACCCTCTTGCTGTGCTCTCTCTAAAAAGCGAGTACACTCTCTATTTATTAGTTGTAGAGCTTTTGTGGCATCTCCTTGTAGCTTTTGACCTAACGTATCTAGCATAGGTTTTCCTACACGATTTTCTAAAGCTTCTTTTAGATATGTAAAGGACTTCCACTCAGCTGTTCCACTACCCATACCTATGCTTTTTAGACCAGTCTCTGTATCTCCTATGCTCTTTAACAAGCTTGAATAATCAGCCTTTGTAAGGTTTGCCTTGTTTGCTTCTACGTCCTCAAAGGTAAGCTTGCCTCCTTGATTTCTTAGTAGTAAGCGAGTATAGACCTCAGTATTAGAAGTCTCAGCAAAGCCTGCATTTTGACTTAGGCTAACACTAGCTTTCATAAGTCTTGCTCCCTCTTCTGCACTTATCTGACCGCTATTTATCATTGAAGCTACTTCAAAAGGCATACTATTGGCTTGTTTAGTCTTGCTAGCTGGGTCTAAAAGGTCATTAGAAAATATTCGCACCCAAAGGTTAGCTGCATTCTTTTCTTGAGCTTTCTTAAGTAAAGCCTCTTGCTCTTTCCTATACTCCTCTTTAGCCTTTATGCTTTGAGCTTCTAGGTTGTTTATGATGTCCTTATATGGCATTGATAAAACTCCAGCCTTAGAGTTGCTATCAACTACCTTGTCATAAAGTAAAGTTCCATCAGCATCTCTTAGATTTCTAAGGGCATATAGGGTTGTATCAGCTCTTTTAAAGTTACCCACTGCAATATCATCAAGCACCTTATCTCCAGTTCTACTTACCACAAAGCTTGCTAGCTCGTTTGGGCTTATGTAATCTCCTCCCTCGCTTTGCCTTGTTTGAATAGATATGGAGTTCATAGTCTCTTGAAATGAAGCAGGGTTTAAGTTGCCTTTATCATATAAGCTATCCACATAGTGGTTTATCAAAGTGCCAGTAGAGTTTAAAAGCTTATTTCTTCTATCTTGGATGTAAGCCTTGTTATACTCCTCTTCTCCAGCAAGCAAGGCGTTTTTAGCCATTAAAATACCACTCTCACTCATCATTCCATTACGTTCATTTGAGTTCATATACTCTTCATTAAAAACACTCTTATATGTATCTTTATAAAGGGCATCTATCCTTGCTCTAGGGTTTGGGTCATCTACAAAGTAGTTGCTAGCCTTTAACTGCTCTAAGAACTGAGCCTTTAAATCAACTGCTCTAGCTTCATCCTCAGTAGCTCTATAACCTCTCTTGTAAGCCTCTTCAGAGTGCAAGAAGCCACTAACCCTTGAGCTATCCATCTCAAGCCTCTCGTTGGCATCTTGCATACCTCTTAAGGTATCTTCCTTTACATTCTCTTGATATTTAGCTCCTGCTATCCTTACAGTGTTACCTGCAAGCTCTTTTAGTAGCCCTCCTATCCTAGCATTTTGTCCTGCACGCTGCACGTCAGAGTTTAGGCTCAAATCAGTAGGCACATACATGTTTATAGGCTGTGCTACAACGCTTGGCACTGACGAGCTACGAGATAGCATAGGGGTATCAACTCTCCTAACTGCTATCCTAGAGTTTTCTATTCTCATTTATTACCCCCAATTCGACTTAAAGTTAGGTGCATGAGAAGAGCTTTTAATCATAAGGTTCTGTACGTGGCTAGCTCCTGCTTTTGTAGTTTTAGATGTTGCTTGTGAGCTTTGTTTTAATAGCCCTGCATCTCCAAAAGCAGAGCTTACTGAGCCATACATCTGCAAGCCTCCCACAGCTCCTGCAAGGGCTGCTTCAAGTCCTGTTGCGCCCCCACTTTTATATTGTGACCTTAAGCTAGCTGTTTTGTTTGAATAGTTGCCAGACATTCTCTCATACTCTCTAGCATTCTGAGCGCGTTCGTTCTCTTCATTTTGGTTTATAACACTTAGGTCTTGGTTCTCATTAAATCTTGAAGCATTAAATAGTGCATCTATTGAGTTACCAACTAAACCGCCACTCTCAACTCTTAACCTAGCTCTCTCACGTAGAGCCTCAGCCTCTCTTTTTTGCCTCTCAACTGCTCCCTTATCTGCTATCTGCTGGCTTTGTTCTTTTAAAGCTACTTGCCCAGCCATCATGTTGCTCTCTTGTTGCTTTAACTCAGCGTCTATGGCTCTGTTTTGTGCTTTACCTTGCTCTATGGTTTGGTAGGCTGTAGTTGCCATAGACATAGCTGCCATTGCTATCGGTATAGCCATCATATAACACATCTTAAAAATCTCCTTTATCTAAATAGAATAAATCAAATAGCTCGTCTTTGTCTTTGAAAGTTACGTAGGTATTAGCAAACTTAAAGCCTAAGCTTCTAAGCCACTTTATAGAGGGTTTGTTATTTAAGCTTACATAGTTATAAACCCTTGTAAGACCCAGTTTAAAGAAGCAGTAAGCTATGCCATCATAACAAAATGAGTTAGTGCTAAATAAGTGCTTATTAAAAAGCTCATCGCTACAAAGCACCCATACAATACCTATGCTCTCATCCTTGCTATCTCTAGCAACTCCACCAGCCCCTATGCACTTCTCATCTTCATCTAGTAGTAGCCAAGCTATGATAGAGTTATCTAGGCTTTCCTTTAGGGCTTGTTTAGGGCTTATATCGCTTTGTGCTTTTAGCTCATCTACCTCACGCTTGCAAATCTTAAGAGCCTTAGCTATCTCCCAATAGCTAGGCTTATATGTAAGTGTTCTTATCATAGTGGCTTATCTATTAGTGAGGTTAGGATTTCAAAAGATACTGACTGGATATATACTGGCTTAATATCAGCACTCTCTATACAAAGCTTATTCTCTTTGGCTTCTCCACGAAGTATGAAAGTCTTTTTAAAGATTTTAGGAGGGTAGTTTTGATTAGGTATAGCCCAAGTATATTTAAGCCTCTCTTTATCAGTGCCATAGTCTTTTATACTTATACTTGTGTTAGCCCCTTTTGATAGGTATATAGTAGCTCTTCTTAGGAGTGTTCTACCATCTATTGAGCCAACTACATCATTAGTAAACTTTAGAAAGATAGGGGAGAAGTGGTATCTAAAGCGGTATTTATACCCTAGCTTTGCGTAAGGAGCTATCCCAGCCTTAAACTGCTCGTAGGTATACTCTTCATTTGTTAAAGAGTTTCTTAGCATATACTCTTTACCAATGCCCTCTACTAGATTAATATTATCAGGGGAGACCTCTTTTAGAAAGTCTAAGCACTCATAGTGGCTTCCTACTCTACCTAAATCTATCTTACCAAATACTCCACCATCAAAGAATAGATAGAGTTTATCTTCAAAACAAAAGACACCTAACACGTTTCTACAAAACGTCCAAACACTCCAAGAGCTTTGGGTCTTTTTATCTCCACTCCAAGCATACTTATAGACATATAGCTTTTTTGAGCTATTGCATACAAAGAGTAAATCCTCATTAGCCATACCAGCTATAAGGCTTCCTAAATGAGAGCTTTCTAAAAGGCTTGGCACGTGGTCTGTGATACTTGGAGCATCATTAATCATCCCATCACTTTGTATAAAATACTCTCTAACGCATATCTCATTCCAGCCTTTAGGCGATAGAAAGTAGGTCATTTGTCCTAAGCTAATAGGTCTTACTGACCCATCAAAAGGATAGGATAGAATAGGGGCTACGTTTATAGTCTTTGATGATAATGGGTCATTACCACTATTAAGGATAAACTGCTGGTCGTCTCCAAATATCATAAGGTTATCTCTACTCGCTTTTGCATAGTAAAGCGTAGTTACAGAGGTTGATGGCACATCCACATCTATTGGAGCATCATCAAGGGCATCTGTAACAGTGCTTGCAAAGAAGTTAAAGAAGTCTCCAACCTTTGTAAGAGATACTGACTGACCACTTAATATCCCAAGCCTATTTGAAAATAGAAAGATGTCATTTATGGTATTATCAACAAAGCTAGGGTTTGGGTTTGAGTTCTCATCTCCTACAGCTCTATCAGCCCATAAGCAATACTCTAGTGCAAAGTAAAGACCTAAAGGATTGCCTGCACTTTTATATCTTGCAACGTCTTGTTTTCTAATAAGCTGTAAAGGCATAGTAGCATTATCAAATCTATGAAAGCCATTAGGCTCTCTATACTCTTTCCATACACCAGTTGTTGATATTCTCTCGCCATCTTTTAGATAACTATTTTCAAATCTAACCCAGTATGTCCCCTCATCACTATCAGTCTTACCAACTATTTGAAGCACAGTTCCCTCAGGAGCTTTAGGAGGCAGGGATGTAAATGCTTGGGCTCTACCTTTAAAAGCTTTAAGAGCTGCATCTCCCCAGCTATCCCCCACCTCTATATCAAAGTCTTTTTTATCTTTAGCCCAAACCTCTATAACAGCTCCATAAAGCTTTGTCTCAAAGTTACCGTTGCTTTGTGAGTTTATCTGACTAGCTAGGTTTGAAGCAATTACCTCTGTTCTATATGTGCTTCCTTGATTTGTATTACCAGTTGTATAAGATACCTCGACCTTTACAGAGCCCTCTTTGCTGTTTAGCTTAACTCTGTAATTCTGCTCTGCTACACCTTTACTTACATAGATGATAGCCTTTTTATCATACTCTATATCATTTACTATGTTACCACCTAGAGTAGAGTAGGTAAGCCTATCGCTGGTATCTACTACAAACTTAGTGCCATCAGCCCTTCTAAACTTAAACGTAAAAGAGCTACCCTCTTTGGTTATATCAGTAGCAGAAAAGCCAGTTCTAGCATTTATCTGCTCTCTTAGCTCCTTTAAGACATCCTCTTCATCCTCTAGCTTCTCTTTAGGTGTCTTAGCACCTTTAACGTGGGTATAGGTTGCTAGTGTAGTGCCATCCACTTTTATAAAGTAAGCTCTTGTTTCATCGGTATAGCCCTCACTTTTAGTACTTACCTTTACTTCAAAATCAGAAGTTGCCTTAAAACTATCAAAGGTCTTTTTCATCTTTACATCTCTACGTTTATTAACTATAAAGGTGTAGTCCCCTATGGTAGTCATAGCTATATCTGTTCTAGGGTTTTTAGCAGTTATATAGTTTTGATGGGATGCTAGCCCCTCGATAGGATAGGTAAAGCCATTTAGGTTCATAACCCTTAAATCTCCACCTGAGCTAAGGCTGATGATATATCTCTCTTTTTCATCTCTATTTATAGTATGCCAAAAGGTGTAATAGCCAACGCCTTGCATCTCTTTTATAAGCTCTACTGGAGGTCTTTGACATAGCCCATAGACTAAAGAGCTAATAGCATTTTCTTGGTAATCTCCTTGTGTTTCAAGCCTAAGCGTTGGAGCTTGCTGACTCATACCATTAAATAATCCAGCATAGTGTTTAGTTATTAGAGTTTGCATTTGCTACCTTTAATCTATATTTAGCTCTTACACTAGATGTAACAGCCTCAGGGTTATTATCTTTATCAAGTATCCTTGAGACACTCTTGGAGCTCATAAAGGATAGCGGAGATAGGCTCTGACCTGCTAGGGCTTTAGCTCTAATAAGCGTCATCTCATCTAAGACATACTTTCTAGGATTTATAATGGCTGTTGGTTGATGTAAGAAGCTGGCTTTATATCTTGCATAGTTAAATACAGCCTCAGGTATGTCTTTATCTTCCACACCCTCTTCAATACCAAGCTCAATCTTAATCTCTCTTAAGGCTCTCTCATAGATAATTTTAGGGGATATTAGATTTGTTATAAGGCTCGCTTCTGCATTATCCATATCCTCCAACGTTATTGGTCTTTGAGCCTCTGTTGGGATAAGAATGCTTTGCAATCTAAACATAGTTTTATTTAGAATGTAATCCTCTATTATAGAGTTAAACTCGCTCTCTATATATCCATAAGTAGTTATAAACTCATCTTTAACTCTTATATAAAGCTCAGGCGGATAAAGTCTGTTTGCTATTATTGCTAAGCGTAAGTCAAGTTCGTTTTGGTTTTTTTCAGCATCTGATATGACATAATCATCAGTGCTTAGGATTGACTTTTGAAAGTTATAACAAGCTAGAGTTCTTAGAGTTTGTGTTATATTACTAGGTTTTGATATATCAACTGGGATTACATTACTAAAGCCATATATTGCAAAGAGCTCTTTAGCTGTGGCTTCAAGCACTTCATTAGGTACTTCTCTTTTAGTTATTAGCCTCTTTTTAAAATCCAAATAACTTCGCTCTACACTCTCAATACTAAGTGGATACTCATCTACTTTAGCAAAGAGGATTGCTTCTAGCTTAATAAGTGCTAGGTTTTGCTTTAAGCTGTTAGGCACAAGAGCACTAAAGCTGTAAAGCTCTCTTAGCTCTGTATCAACTTCTGCTTGAATGTTCTTTGGTATTAGTCTCTTTCTTATGATAGCTCTTTTATTATAGGCTTCATCCTCTACCGTAAACTCATGCAATACTTCGCTAGATACTACGTTTGTTTGAAACTTACGCCCAGCTACTGCCACAACTAAGTTATACACCTCTATTGACATATTATTAAGTGTTTCTATCTCATTATATGTAAAGTCATCGTTTGTATAGGGTAGCTCATCTATTGCATTTTGTAGCATACGCTTAGCCATAAGTGCACTAGGGTCATCCATATCATCTAGCATCTCTTGACCTATGCTTAACAATAACGTATTTACTGCATCTTTTATTCTATCTCTTGGCATTATTCCTCCTTATTTTATTTTTGACAAAAAAAAAGGGAGCATAACGCCCCCTTATGTTATGCGTGTGAGCCTGCTGGAAGCTTGCCTGCTCCAACTCTGTTTCTATCATAGATAACCTGACCCCAGTTAGCTGGTAGTGCAGACTTACGGATTTCTACGGCACATTCTGGTCTAAGTACACCCATACCACAAGCTAGGCTAGCACGTGTCCAAGTGCCCATACGACCATTATCATCCCAAATCTTAGTGGTAATATCTCCACCTTTTAACACGCCTACTGCTTCATCAGTACCTACGTAAGCAACAGTACCCTCGCAGTTAATTCCGTGATACTCATCATAAAACTCAGCATTAGCTGGCTTTGTAGCATCAACTGTTGGTAGGTAGTTATGGTAAGTTAGTGGGATACCGCCAATCTTAAACACAGTGCCTTCAGCATAATCTCCCACGTTGCCATAATCTTTGTTAAGCAAAGTTCTATTTTCTACTATTTCAAAGTAGACATCAGGAGTTGTTACAGCAAAGATTTGCCCTGTAACGTTCTTTTTGATAAGCTCTTTTTTGGCATTAATCAAAGCCTTAGCAAAGGCATTTACTCTTGTTGCTAAGTCTGAGTTAGCTAGGTCAGCATTAACGATTACAGAGCCTCCTTGATATTCATCCATTACGTTCTTTAGGCGTGCTGCTGTAATAAACTTCATCTGAATGTTTCTATCATACTTTTGAGCTAGGACTTCTCCCATCTTTCTTGTATACTCTTTACGAGCATCGTAGTGAAGCATACTCTCGTTAAAGTCATCAGTGAAGAATGAGCTCACAAGAGGTCTATCAAGAGTAAGCTCAGACTTATCGTGAGCTACTTCAGAGCCTTTGATGTGCTCTCCAGCGTTGTGGTAGTAAGCTCCAATTCCACCTACGTGCTCAAAGCGTAGTGACTTAGCACCACTGATTTCTTTTCTTTGGTACTTACCCTCCATCGCAACTGTTTTCTCAAAACTAGCGATGATTTCTCCAGTTACTTTCTCTGTTAAAAGCTCTCTATCTTTTGTTTCAAGCCCACTAAATGAGCCATTCTTAGCTCCACTATTCAAAGCTGTTGCTTTATCCATTTATATTCTCCTTATTTGTTCTTATATTTATTGTCTAAATCCACCTAGCTTTAATGTATTAGCTAGTCTTTCATCTACTTCTGCCCTATATTGTGGGCTCTTGTTATATCTCTCATCAGCTATTGCGTTGGCATAATCTCTGCGTGTTAAGAAAGTATCATCCCTAAGTTTTCCACCACTTGTATCTCCCATAGTTAGCTTAGGCTTATTTGAGCTAGCTAGACTTTTCCTTGCATATAGACCTTTAATGGCTGTATTCATACGTCTTTGGTTGCCACTATTTATAGCTTCGTTATAGTCTTCTATCTCATCTTCTGTAAGGTTTTCACTAGCCCAAGCTATCATCGCTGTGTAATCATCTTTACCACCAACTAAGTTATAAGCTTGGTTTGCTGCTTGTTCTGTTACATAAGCCGAAGCTACCTTTAGGTTCTCTATATAGTTATCCACTAGATTTTTAGGAAATGTTTTGTAAAGCTCCTTGCGTGAAGCTTCTCCTATATCTCCAGTACTTCTTAGTTCATTCTCATATCTTGAGTAATCGAAGTCTTCGCTAGGGTCATAAGTCTGTCTATGAGTATCTTGTGATTTCTCTGCTGTGATTTCAAGACCAGCATCTTGTCCGCTGTTAGTGGTCTTACTATCAGTTGTTTGAGTAGGTATCTCTGTCTTGCTTGGCTGAGCGTTAATCTCGTCATTAACAGCCATTTGGTTATCAATATTGCTACCATCCATTACCTCTCCTTAAAATCTGATTATTGTTTGATTACCATCTACAACTTCGCCTGAAGTTATGGTGCTATTAACCTTAAACTCTGCACTCTCACTAAAGCCTTTTGCCTCTACTGCTAAGCTGTCAGCGTTAGATTTAGGTTGCTCTTTAGTTTCCTCAGCCTGCTCTAGGTTCTCGTTAGCTTGCTCTTGGTTTTCTAAGTTTTCTTTGTTTTCTGCATTCTTGCTATTATTTCTAGCCATTTATCTCTCCTTGTTGTTGTGTCATTTGTTGCATTACGCTTGGATCTGTCATAGCTTTGCTAATACCACTCACTAAGTTTGGAGTAGCCTTACTCATAAGCTCTTGTTGTTGTGCTTGTTGTTGTTGCTGTGCTATCGTCTCAGCATCCAAGAGTATGTCAGTATCCTTTATACCTAGCGATGTGGCTAGGCTTTTAAGCACGTACTCATAGTTAATCATAGAAGCTGCTTGTGGTGCTAGAGTGCTCGCTGTTTGCATAAAAGTTATAATCTTGTTATAGTCTTGTCCTCTGCCTAAGCCCTCTAAACCAGTTGTGATAAGTGGTTCTATGTTCTCACTACCATCAGGGAATGCTCCGCTCTCTCTAAGCTTTTGTATCTTTAGCTTGATATAAGGGAGTTGAAACTCCTGAGATAGCACACTATATGTGCCTCCTAAGCTCTCTTCAAGCTCACTTGCCATTGTTCTTATCTCTTCAGCTGTTACCCTCTCAGCTTGTCTTTGTATGCTGGAGTTCATCATAAAGTGAAATGCTAGGTCTTGTTTAAGGTCATTAACGCTCTCTCTTATGGTTGCTATATCTGCGTTCTTATTAACTTGTAGCACACTAACATCTTCTGCATTACCCTCAAGCACCTCTAAGTTTTCAGCATTAGCTATATCAATACTTCTAGTTGTGCCGTTAGGTGCTACAAAGAAAAGCACTTTTGCACTAGCACTACTAGCTTCTAGCCTTGCTTGAGATAAGCCCTCTAAGCTCCTTAAGTCTCCTATGACTTCATCCACATAGCTTCTGCCATAGTTCTCATTAGGTAGTGCAGACCACCTGAGAGCTAGATAGGGTAGCTCATCTTTCTCAAACTCTCCATCAGCCTCAGGTAAGTTAAAGCCACCCACTTCTTGAGCTGTTATCCATTTACCTTTGTCTTTATCAAGATAGACCCTTGTATAAAGCTCTACGTAGTTTTTAGAGCTCTCTAGCTGTTTTGTTTTAGCCAGTACTGCATTTTTAATGGTTTCATCAGTTATAGCCATAGGAGCTATTTGCTCTTTTATTAAAAACTCTAGTAGGTTGCCTAGTGGGTCTCTTTGACATACATATTGGTCTAGCCTATAAATCTTTAAGGATGCCCCTTTAACATCACTAGGGAAGTAGAGCAGGGCGTTACCAGTAATGATTAATAGCCTTAAAAACTGAAAGATTTGCACCCTCTCTCCACTAGCTTCTATATGATTTACTAACACACTCTCCATCTGCGATAGCGTAGCTTCTACGTCTGCACTCTTAGAGCCCTCTTGCACTAAGCTAGGGTCAATGGTAAATCTGAAAAATGGACTATTAGGTGGAAGTAGGGTTAGCATAAGCTTTGAAGCTAAGGTATTAACACCTCTAGCCCCTTGTGATTGAAAGGGTTTATAAAGCTTTGTTTGCTCATCACTGCCATCAGGCGGTAGTAGTGAGGGGATGGTAAGCTTAGCACACTCTCTTGCTCTCTCTAAGACAGAGCTACGTTTATTTTCTAACTGCTTGTATCTGTTTGCTAGAGAAGTTACCTCTATCATTTAGCTCCTTTCTAGCCCATTATGTTTAATCCAGTACCACTATCAACTGTCTTTTGGATTGGTATAGTAAGCCTTGAGCTTCCTCTACGTTTCTTCTTTTGGTTCTTGCTATCCTCACTATCTCCTACCTTTAGTTCTGCTGTCTCAGCTGGAGCTGGTGGTGGTGGAGCTGGTTGTGGGTCTGGTGCTCTTCGTTTTCCGCCTCCGCACATATTAAATGTCCTCCTTATGTTTTTGTTGTTTTGTTTTCTCTAGTTCATCTAATAAAAAATCTATTACACTTCTTTGTCCTAACTTAAAGTAGAGTTCTTTCTCACTTAGGTTAAAGTCAGGGCTTCTTGTGTTTCTTATGGATAATCTAGGATAAGCTTCATCTAAAGCCATTACTAATCTCTCGTGATTTATGTTTAATGGTATAGCCATATAACTCCTTTAGGATAATCTATATAATCCCCCCTTACCCCCTTTGGAGAATGTGTTTTTCTCCTATAAGTGGCGTGTGATTTCAAATGCCCTATTTTAGGGGGTTTCTAAAGTTGCAATAAGCGGACTTTATAATCTCTCTTTTACCCTTTTAGAAAGTGCTTTTCTCCTATAGGGGGGCAAGGTTCTACAAACGTCGTATTTTAGGGGGTTTCTAAAGCTGTGGTAAATGAGCTTTTTTAAGGTCAATATTAAGGGGTTTATAGTTCCAAAGGATAGGCTTACCACCTTTAAACTCATCAACTCTTAACATCCTTGCAACTCTAGCTTGTGTAAGGGCCTCTTTGATTGCTTTAGTTTTGTATGTGTCAGGGTTGCCCTCCATCTCTTTGTAATAAGACTTTATATACCAAGAGATAATAGCCTCCCATATATCATCACAAGGTAAGCTCTTTTGGATAGTCTTATCATCCTCTAAGCTTATTTGCCACTTTAGGTATTCATCTAGGATTTCCTCAGCCTTTACCTTACCTATGCCTTTACAACCGCCATAACCATCTGTGCTGTCTCCAGTTAGAACCTGCGTATAAAAGACCCTTTGTCCTTGAGCGTAGTTAAGCTCGTATCTTAAGTCCTTACGCCAGTTGTAGTGCTCTCCCTCAACTTGGTTAAGGTCTTTATCTATATGGGCTAAGATGTTGTTTAAGGGGTCATTGCTAAGATGTATAGAGCAAGCATCGTCTGCTTCTATCTTAGTGGTTATCTTCGCACCATACTTATCCACTGCATACACTTTTAGCATTGGTAAGAGACGTGGTTTTGGTAGGTCTTTTCTGTTGTGTTTGTAGGTTGGTAGGATGTCATACCTAAAGTTTGTTGCACCTGTAAGATAAAGCTGTGTCTTAGAGCATCTTATGCTATCTTTAAGTTTCTCTATGGCTTCATCTAAACTCTTTTTTGCTCCCTCTTCATCAAGGACTACTGCTTGGTTATCTTCTGAAAAGTTAAAGGTGCTCTCATTAACACTAGCAGCCTCATAGAGCAAGCTATCCGCATCTACGATAAGTGTCTTATCTCTTTTCTTTAATAATCTCCTTGCCAAATATAAGCTCCTCTATATCTTCTTTACACAAATCCTTGCTTCTGTTTTCTTCATAGGCTCTGATTAAATACTCCATAGCCATATTTAAATCCACGTTACCTACTGGCACAGTCTTACTTAGTATCTCAAGCATTAAAAAGCCTTGATTGGTTAAATCATTTACGTAAGCTAAGTCCTTTCTATGTGCTGAAACGTTATCCCCATAGTAGGTTGATATTAGTCTAGCTTGAAAGACCCTTAGCCAAAAGACGTAAGAACAATACTGATAAACCATCTCTGTCATATTGTTGGCTATATAACCTGCCATAAAATCTGATGAGATGTCAGACATCTTTAGGGCTACCTTGCTAGGTAAAAACTCATTAGACATATTCTTGTTGTTGATAGCCCAGTCAAGTATCCTCTTTTGTTTGCTCCCATTTATCACTTTTCACTCTCCTTTATTTTTAGTAGTATTAGATAGCCTATAAGGTCAGTTATGGTGTCTTCATTGTAACTCTCATTACCTTTTGCTATACGACTTAGCTTGTCATCTATGCGAACCCTTAGACCCTCTAACTCATCAGCCTTGCTAAATATCCTCACTGGCTCAAAGGCTGAATTGCCATAGCTCTCATTTTTCTTTATAAGGGTTGCACCAATATCAGCTAAAACGTCTGTTACGCTCTCTTTAAAGCTCATCTAAACCTCCTTTATGTAGTAGCCCTTATATCTTCTCTCTTTAGGTTTAAGGGTATTATTTAGCTCTTTAACTCTAGCAAGAGCAACTACACGTGATGAATAAGTAGCTATTGTCTTAACCTCATTTGAGCTCTTATCAAACTCATATATCTCGTAACTCTTTGCCATAACTATCCTTTACAACGTGAGGCTTGACGATAAAGATACCTGCCTCCTTATCTGCTCTCTCATTTTGTTGCTCTGCTTCAAACTCTGCTAGCTTCTCATCAAAGAAACATTGATGAAAGTGCGACCTATCATCTTTGATTATTCTGACTTCATATATTTTTATCATCTCTTATAATTACCTCCACATCACTTTCTTTTATAAAATCTATAAGCTCTTTCATAGCTTCAGCCTGCTCGTTGGTAAGCCTTATCTCTATAACTTCCTTAGACTTGTCAAACGCCTCTAGGCTTGTAAGGGCGGCTAGGTGTTTTTCTTTTTCTGGGCTACTCATCTAGTTGTCTCCTTTTCTCTCTTTCTTTTTCTAAACTGGGCTTACTTCTCCAAGCCCACCACTCAGCACCATCATACTCTTCACGTTCTAGCCAGTCAGGGGTATCTTTAAAGGTTATCCAACCATCCCAATACTGCAAGCCATAGCCACTATCATAAGTAAGCTCACTTTTTGTTACTACGTCCCACTTGATTTCATCGCTACCCATATAGGTAGGGTTCTCTGATAAAGTCCAGTCTCTTACATACTCAAGCTTATACTCAGCTACTTTGTGATCTCCTATGCGCTCTATTGTTTCTTGTTTAAAGTTAGTCATTGAGTAACTCCTTATTTTCATAGGTGTTACCTAAGACTTCCAAGTCAGAAACATTATTAAGATACTCCGCGTAACGTTCTTTAGCTGTTATTAAAAAGCTTGCACCATCCTCATAGTATTTGACTTTTCCTATAAGCTCCGTGCCATTTAGTGTGCGAAAACTTACAATATCTTTTTCAAATATTCTGTGGTTATTAATATCCTTTTTACCAGTGTATTGCATAACATCAAAACGCTTAGTATTCTCTAGCATAGCTCCAAAAGAAGCGCAGCTGGTTTTCCAGTCGTCATAGATATGCTCTACGTCATAGTACATTTTCTCTTGTTCTTTATCCCATGCTCTATATCTTGGTCTCATCATTAACTCTCCAATAGTTCTTTTATATCTATTAATATAGTCTTTATAAAACCTAAAGGGTCTTTCATAAACTCTTTAAAGTTCATTACTATGTATAAAGGGGTACTTACTAAGAATATAACTGAGCCAAGTAGAACCACATATACTGAGAAAAACACTAGTCCTATAAGGGCTAAAAAGCATTTACTACTTTTAAGGCTATTTTTTGTATAGTTTTCATCTCTATTTCTCCTTTAATGCAAAACCTAAAGCATACATAGGTCTCCATTTAGTTATATGGTGGCTAGATGCAAACTCTTTATCAGCTTCTTTTATAGTGAATCTCCAAGCAGTAATTAGTCCCCACTTCTTAGTAGTGCAGTCATAGGTCTCAAAGTACCATAGGACATTCTCAACACTGGTATAACGTTCGCATAATTCTCTTAACGAGAGTTCCGAACAACTATTAAGCCTAACTCTGTCGTTGCACATTTCTGTAAGGGTATTTATAATAGGACTAGCTTTCCCCTCATCCCTTATAAGGACTATCTTATCTCCTACTTTAAACTTAGGTGCAGTTTCTTCAGGCTTTATTCGATAAATGCACTTTTGAAAATCCCAAACATCATTTACCTTAGTTTCCCACCACCCATGTATGGTGTAGATTTCCACGGGCTTACCCTCAGAAAAAGCCTTAATAACTTCCATCTTTCCTTCCGTTGTCATCCTCATCGTATATCCT
This sequence comes from Campylobacter concisus, assembly GCF_003048595.2. Taxonomy (NCBI): domain Bacteria; kingdom Pseudomonadati; phylum Campylobacterota; class Epsilonproteobacteria; order Campylobacterales; family Campylobacteraceae; genus Campylobacter; species Campylobacter concisus. The sequence continues at coordinate 1,647,268 of NZ_CP049270.1, forward strand.
TTAAAATCGTTTACAGAGCCTTAAAGAGCAATTAAGCTCTTAAGGCTTCATTTATCATCCAAGAAGCGTTCGCCCTTTGTGGAGCTTCCTAGACACCTTTATGAGCTTCTTTGATACTTTCTAAAACCATAGTAAGCACATTTAAGCTCATTGCATTTCCTGCTTGCTTATACATTTGAGAGTTACTAACAACTATCTTGTAGCTATTATCAAAGCCTTGAAGTCTTAGATACTCTCTTGGAGATAAAACTCTTATCTTGTCTTGTATAAGCACTTTAACTTGATTGTTTCCGCCTGTTCCTGCTGCTGCTAGTAAGCAAGGAGAGATACCAGCAATGCTATAAACTCTTGCTCTATCTAACCTAGCACTATCTACCTTCGCCACTTGAATGATGGATGAGCCTATTGGTTTTGGTAAGAGTTCATAAGGTTTGTTTAAATACTTGTTGTTATTAGTATCCAAGAAGTCTTTGATGCTCTTAGTGAGCTTTATAGGCTTTTTAAAGCTAATACCTAAATCCTCTTTACTTCCAACTAAATATAGTCTCTCTCTGTTTTGAGGTATGCCGTAGTCTTTAGTGTTAAGGATTTGATATGTTAAGAAATATCCCAGTTCTTTAACGTATTCTAGTAATGTGTTAAAAGTCTTACCCTTGTTTATACTTAGAAGTCCTTTAACGTTTTCAAAGACAAAATACTTTGGTCTAGCTTCTTTTAAAACTCTTAGGTATTCATAGAGAAGTTGTCCTCTTTCTCCTGCTATGCCTGCCCTTAAACCTGCAAGAGAGAAGTCTTGACAAGGGCTACCACCTATTAAGATGTCTATCTTATCTTTGTATTTAGAGCCATCTATCTCTCTTATATCTTTGTAAAACTCTTCACAAGAGACGTTAGCTTCAAAGCTAGCTCTAGCATACTTATCTATCTCACAAGCAAAGACGCATCTAGCATCATCAAACACAGCCTTAGTAGCTATCTCAGCAGTTCCAAGCCCACTAAATAGCGAGCCTAATCTCATCTTATTACTTCTATAAAAACCATCATAGCTATCAAGCCAACACTGCTTGAAAGCATAAATCTATTAAGGGCAATATCTATCTTTTCTTCAAATAACATCATCTATCCTTTATTAATGTGTTTCTTTCCAAGAGTTGCCTATCTTGGCTTCTCCTGCTAGTGGTATCCTAAACTTAAAGAACTCCGTAACAAGCTCAAAACTCTTTAGGCATATCTCACTAACTCTAGTGACATACTCTTCCTTGACTTGGATTTGCACCTCGTCGTGAATGTTTGCCACAAACTCATAATCTTCTCCAGCCCTTAGCTCCCTTTGTAAGAGTTCATCAAGGGTTATTAGATACTGCTTCATCACAATAGCTCCAGCACTTTGTAAGAGCACGTTAAGAGCTGAGTGTGCTGAGCGTATCTTTAGCGTTCGCCCATCTAAACCTTTAATAAACTTTTGGGATTTTGCTTTAGCTGCCACGTCTTCACGTAGGCTTGTAAGAGCTGGTAAGCTTTTTAAAAATCTCTCTTTGATAAGCCAACCATCTATGGCATAGCAGATAAGATCAGAGTTAAGCTCCACCCATCTGCCTTTGCTTACCTTAGTGTAATGCTTACCATCTTTTGTAAAGCTATCTTTTAGAAATCTCTTTTTGTATTCTTCATATTTTTTAGGATACTCAGCCTTAAGTTTCCTAACTTGCTCTAAGGAGTTGTTGATACTTAAGCCTATCCTTAAGTCTCCTCCGCCATAAAGCCAGCTATCAGTTACGTTCAATAGGGGTCGCAAGCCCCTACCAGCCTTTGTAGGCATCTGTATATTTCTATACAGCTCAGACTATATCTTCATCCTATCTCTAGGAGCAAGGCGTTTCAGACACCATAAGCTTGTGCCTTACATAATAGTCGTTGCACCTTCCAAGCATAATACTTGGCTTGGCTCAGGATTGTCTTTAGCATTACCTAGTAAGAGTTCCCCTGAATTAACCTTGTTTTTGTCATTATAGTTACCCATAAAGTCATCCTTAACTTGTTAGTCAAGATGAAAGTTTTTGCTGAGTTTCTCGTAGGCAGTCCAGCAGCCTTTTGGTTTGCTGTGTGTATATCTCCACTAACTACCTCACGTCCATAAGCTCCGTCATCATAACGTGCTAGATAATGTGAGAGTGTCCTAAGCTCAAGTCCGCTAGCATCACAGCCAACTAACTTGTAGCCCTTAGGTACTATAAAGAGTTCTCTAAACTCTGTTTGATAATCTCCTGCTGCTCCATAAAGGTAGTTACCTTCTTTGTCTAGCTTTACAGCAGGCACTTGTGCGAGGTTCGGAGATGAGTGTGTCATCCTACCAGTTACCGCTCCACAGCTATTTACATATCCGTGAATACGCTCGTCTAGCTCACAGCACCCTATAAGAGCTTGTGAGCCAGTAGCTAGCTGTGAAAGTCTTTTGGATATTAGCTGATACTCACAGAGCTTAGGGGCTTCAGGGTAGCTTAGGCTCTCTAAGACCTCTGTATCAACCTTAGGCTCTCTAGTATCCGTATAGCTTTCAGGATGCCATTTATATTTTTCTATAAAGAATTTAGCTATATCAGCTCCTGAGCTTGGCTTAAACTCCTTTAGCTTTAGCTTCGTAAATGGCACACCCTTTGTGTATCCTTTAGTCTTGTTATTGACCTTTGGGATAAACTCTCCCTTGCTCTCTAGTCTAGGTGGAAACATTTCTCTAAACTCTTTTAAGAGCTCACTTTGTCTTTGTAGTAGCATTATGTAGAAGTCCTCAGCCTTGTCCTTATCAAACATAAATCCAAAAGCTATCTGTCTTGAGATAATCTCTTGTACCTTATGCTCTAAGGTAAGGGCATAGCTATCCTCTAGGTTAAACTTCTTAAGATATTCTAATAGAGCTACTGTTACTCTAACGTCTTGCTCGCAGTAGTCGCTCATCTCTTCGCTCCACTCTTGCCAGTCAGTAGTCTCTCCGTAATCTCCCTTTAAAACTCCTAAACGCTCTCCCCAAGCTCTTAATGAGTGTGAGCCATAAAGTTTAGTGCTTATAGCTTTCTTTGCTAGGTCGTACTTCTTTATATCTGCTAAGGCTAGCCTAACCATCACAAGGGTGTCTAGGATTTTCTTAGGTTTAAAGGAGGGGTATAGCTTCTTTATAGCTGGTATATCAAAGGCTATAATGTTATGACCACATATCTCAGCACCATCAAGTCTAGCTACACCTTCGCTAGTATGTTCTTTGTCATATCTTTTATATTGTTTTGTATCTGTATCATAGATAGTCATTGTGTGTATCTTGGATAGCTCATTAAGTAAGCCATCAGTCTCAATGTCAAAAACTAGCATTGCTCTCCTTTTTATTAAAAGTCCGTGTTTTCCACAGCTTTGTTTTCTACAACTTTAAAGTGTTCATTGTCATCTTCTTCTATTGCTTCAAGCCTACCAGTCTCTCTGTTATATCTTAGGCTATCAGCCACTCCAGTTATCCCTATCTCTCTGTTCTTTAGGATACGAAGTGTCGAAGTATCTTTAGCATCTCCGTCAGCTTGTTGGTTACGTTCAAGGGCGATTACACTATCACTTAGTTGCTCTAGTGCTCCACTACCTCTTAGGTCTGATAAGCTTACTTGAGCTCCCTCGTTAAAGCTTCCTTTGCTTGTTCGTTTAAGATGGACTATCGCATCTATATGACACCCAGTCTCTTCTACAAGTGAGCGTAAAGAGGTCATAAGCATATCAATGTCCTTACGTTCATTTTCGCTCTCATTACCACTTATAGCTATGCTTATATGGTCTAAGAATACGTGGGTTACTCCAAGTCCTACAACCATATAGCGTATCTCGCTTAGTAGGTGTTCGCTCTCTAGTGAGCCAAAGTGTTTATAAAAGATTACTCTGCCACTATCAAAGAGTTTAACCTTAGAAGCTTGCCACTCCTCAGGGGTTAATAGACTTGGGTTGTATCTTAGCTTTGCAAGTGAGATGTTGTTATCAAGAGCTATAAAGGCTTGAGCTGTCTTCTTTATGTTCTCTTCAAGAAATATCATCCCTATCTTTGCATTGTCCGAAGCTAACACAAAGTGATAGGCTAGCTCACGAAGTATTGTGGATTTGCCTATACCGCTTCCAGCAGTCCAAATGATAAGCTCGCCACCTCTTGAACCTAGTGTCATCTCTTGAAGTCTAGGGTAGGGGTAGGCTATGCCTTGTTTTACTGGAGCTTTTAAATCATCTAGGCTTAACTCGTTTGAGCTTATGATGCCCTCAGGTCTCCATGCCTTTGCCTCTTTAATGTTCTTATGAATATCAGCTAGCATTCCTTTTACAAGCATATCATTAGCATCTTTACCACCGCTCCAGTAGCATAGCTTTACACTACCTGCTTTGAATAAAGTAGCACACTCTAGCATAGCCTTACGTCCTACCTCGTCATTATCAAGAGCTAAGATAATAGTTTCATATTGACTAAGATAATCTAGTTGCTTAGCTAAAGCTTTCTTAGCTCCCTGAGCTCCATTAGGTATGCTAACTACTGGTCGTTTATTGTTATAGACCTGAGAAACGCTAAGGGCATCTATCTCTCCCTCTACAATGATTATGCTATTTGCGTTCTCCTTGCTCCAAAGCTGTGCTCCATATAATGGGAGATGCTTGTCTCCAAGAACTGCAAAGCTTTTATCAGGGTATCTAACTTTCTGAGCCACTACCTCTTGCTTATCGTTGTAGTAATTTGCTATCTGACACGTGTTGCCTTTGCTGTCCTTGCCTATCTGATAATTCCAAAAAGCACAAGTAGCATAGCTTATCTCCCTCTTATTTAGAGGTTTGATAGCTCCATTAGTTATCATTGCACCTTTTACTTTTGGCTCAGGTTTTTGTGTTTGCTTCATATCATCTGCCTTTCCTGCTTTCTCACACACAAAGCAATATGTAGAGCCATCAGAGTAAATAGCTTTACCATCACTACTGCCACAGAGCTCACAAGGCTCGTGTCTCAGAAAGTCTGCCATAGCTATCTCCTTAGCTTTTGTGCTACGTCTTCTAGTTTTACTAACAGCTCTTTGCCTCTCTCATCTTCCATAACTAAAAGACCAGACTTATAAACACCTGTTACAAAGCCTTTCGTTCCATCTATTAGTTCTACTCTGTCATCTATTTTGAAGTTTCTTATGTTAAATATACGCCGTCCATCTAGTGCTTCTCGCTTCTCTGCTTCACTTAGAAGTCTCCAAGATGGGTCTAGCTTATATTCAGCATATTTAGAGTTGCTGTACTTTGACCTCTTTAGCTTTGTAGTGATGTTCCAGCCCTTGTGCCTTAGGTTATGTATGTGGTAGGCTAGAGTTGAGCCAATAAGCCCTAGCTCTCTTGTAGCAACCACTGGGTTAAGTCTAAGTCCAAGCTTTAAAAACTCTAGGACTTGTTTTTCTTGGTTGATTATTATCTTTTTAGCCATTGCTTTATGTACTCCTTATTTGTAGTATTCGTTGGCTCAGCTATCCAAGCAGGGGGGATATGCCCCTCACTGCACTTAATGTCATTACTCTTACACCACATTGCATAGGATGTCTTAGAGCCTTTATTTATTTTTTGGTTTTGATTTTGAAACACGAAGCGAATGTCTAGATTAGGGTAGTTAGCCTTGATAGCCTTATGCTTTTGTCTATCAGGGCTAGTAAAACGTCCTTTAATCTCTACGATTATTCCGTTAGCTAGCACAAGGTCAGGCACGTAGTGTTTGATTTTTTGGATAGGTTGATAGGGTATCTTGATAGGCTCATACTCATAAGCTATCTTAAACTTTGTAAGCTCATCAGTGAGAGCAGCCTCAAAGCCACTCCGCACTCTCTCTCCTTGCTTGTTTAGCTGTGGCTTAGAAGTCCTCATCATTGACTTCATCCTCAGCTGTGTCATCGTCTGCATCCATAGACGGAGTTAAGCTGTAGCCTTCTTCTTCTCCAAAGCCATAATCTTTAGCGTCTCCATTACCACCACTTACAAGGTTGATAATCTGGACTGCATTTAGATACAGAGTTACGCCATTGTTTGTGCCATTGAAGTATCCACTTGGGCTGAAATTAACTATCATAGTAGTGCCATTGTAGATTGAGATAGGCTCTTTTATCTGTTTGCATTGAGCGTCAAAGACAGCTGGAGCTACCTTCTCAACTCTCTCGCCTTTCTTGTTTATGAAGCTAGCCTTAGCTTTAAACTTAAACACAAGATTACCAGTCTCATCACCATTATCATCAGTCTCAGGCTCAAAGCCAAGATGCTTAGGCTCTTTCTTAGCTTTCTTAGGGTCATCTAAGGTTGCCTTGAAGTCATCATAGGTAGCTTTTATCTTCGCTACTATCTCTTTAGTCTTTGGATTGTCTTCACTAAGAACTAAATCTACGTGATACTCCCCTTCATCTTTGAAGCGAGTATCTGGCTCATATAGCCAGCACCATCTAGCTTCTCCAATAGGTGTATTAAGTTTTGCAAGTTTCTTTTTTGTTTCTGCCATAAGCTCTCCTTTTTATATAGTTTGTAGCAGTTGGTCTAATGAGCGAATATATCTATTCTGTCTCATATAAGATTGATTGTTTAATAGTCTCTTTACATCTCTCTCATAAACTCTATTTGGTGCATCTAGTGCATCTGTTTTATGTTGTAAGAGTTTTTTAAGTGGTATGCCTTGAGCTATAACCTCTTTTAACTGACACGGATGTAGCCCTATTGCTACGAGTTCCCAATATAGTTTAGAGTTTAGCTGTTCTCCTTTCTTGAGTTTGTTGTAAGCTGTTGTGATTGTTTTGTTAAATGTCATAAAATGCCTCCTAAAGGTTTTTCTTCCTATAAGTGGCGAATGTTAGGGAGTTATTTTTATAAAAAGGTATAGATTAAGATTAGGTTAAGCCCTAAAAAGATAGGGCTAAGAAAAGAAGTATGTAGAGTTTAGGACTTTTGTAATATCTAAGTTACCTTGTTTAGGTAGCTCAGGGAGCTTCTTAGCATTCTTAGGGCTGAGCTGTGATGCTATTTCATCTCTAAACTTTGCTAGGTTATTTTCACTATACATCTTAACAAACTCTTCGCGAAGCGTATCACGCAATGTATCTGTGTTTCCTGCGTGAGTTGCAAAGCTGTCATGTATCATTGCAAAGTTTTCTACACCTTTATCTAGGCAGGCATCAACTGTGAGGACTAGATGTGAAGCATCCATTGAGTGAATATAGTTCGGAGATTGTCCGTTAGTTGTAGCTCTGCTATCTATCTTTTTATCACTATCTTTTGCCTCTTCTTCTACGCTCAGTCTTACTCTAGTGCCTCCCCAATATGTTTCAACAAGCTTTGATGTTAGCTTGCGATACTCTTGCTTTACCTTGAAGCCACTTGGAGTAGTCCAATAGAGTGGTTTATCTTCTTTTGATGCTACTTTTGCCATATCTTTTAGAAAAGCCATAGCGTCCTTTGAGGCTACTACAACTTTCTCTATGCCTTCTTTGTTTCTATCTGCTAGATACACGCACATCTTGGCAAAGCTTGTATCAACAAAGGTATAGTCTTTTGGGTTAAGCTCTGATAATAGCTGTCCTTTCATACCGTCTCTACTAACACCATAAGGAGTTGTCATAGTATTTCTCTTTGTAACTTTTCTATCAACCTTTCCTACTAAAGGTTTAGCTTCAAGAACTCCGTTAGCTGCATCAATCTCCACAGCCTTTGAGACTTCTTTCGCTACCTCTGCATAGATGTCATTAGGTTTATCCTCATCTCCATTTATAACATTAGTAGCAAGAGCTCCTCTTTCATCAAGCAACAGTGCTGAGAAGTGCTGTATGCCACTACAAGAGCCATCAAGAGGCACTGGTAGATAACTAAGAAACTCAGAGCTATAACTACTAGCTACATAATCACTCCACTCAAAGCAAAAGGCTAGAAACTTAAATGGCTCATCTGCTTCAAACCACCACTTATTCTCATAAGGGTCTTTAGCTACCATTAGGATGTCTTTCTCGTGAGCTTTAGCCCAAGTCCATCTCTCAATCATAGGAAGCTTATCATCTCCAAAAGTATTAGCACCAAGCATTGAAAGCCATTTAGCTCCCTCAGCTCCTAGAGCTACACCATTAGCAAACTTTAGGAGTGCTTTTGATAAGTCATTACCTTGTGGGTTAGGGCAACCACCACTTTGTAATGGGTATATCCTGCCTCTCCAATCTAAGTTATAGCAGTAGTAAAACTCTTGCTCGTCTTTAAACTTCATAGCAGTAGCTAGCTGAGACACAAGAAGAAGTCTTTTACCTCTATCACTTACTTGTTTTCTATGTGCTGTTCTACTAGCTTTCTTCCACTCTGCAAAAGCTTCAGGATTTGTAGCCTTAAACTGCTTATATTCTTCATCCGCAGCATCTATTGGTAATCCCTCAGGTCTAGGGACATAATCAAGTTCAGTTCCACTTGTTATTTCAAGATCAGATATTTCTTTATCTAACTCTACGAAATGCTGAGCTACCTCTAGCACTCTCTTGTTTATACACCAAGCAGTGTCTTGCAGTGCGTTAATAGCTCTATAAACCTTAGGCATCTCGTAGTCTTTTAGATAGTTGTTAGGCTTACCTGAGAGGTTCTTTACTAATGGTACTTGTAATACTGGAGTTAAGAAACCTCCTAACTTTCCTACTTCGTATGGTTTAGGCTTAACAAGCATAGGATAGAGTATAGGGGTAAGAAGCTCACACTCTCCCTCTACCTTTACTAGATACTCTCTAAACTCTTTTGTAGGAGTTAGGGTTTTAGCTATTCTATTATAACCATCTCGCTTATCGCCTATTTCAAATACACCAGTAGAAGCTATAAGAATATCTAAGAGTTTCTGACCTATCAAGAGTTGTTCTTTAGCATCTAATGTCTCTCTTGTAAAGTCCTCAGTCTCATCCATAAATCTATGAAAGCCTTTAGCTATCTTTTCTTTACTTACGCGTTTTTGTAGTTGGCTTTTAATATAGAAGTCAGCAGTTATAGCAATCCTAGAATTAACAGCCTTGTAGTTTTTGATATTTAGCTCTTCTAATAGAGCTTTAGCTATGGCTGTGGCTACGGATACTAGCCTAGTCTGCTTAGTGCATACGCTATTAAAGATAATCTTTAGAGTTATATATCCAGCCTCAGCATATCCTATACGCTCTATAAAGTCTTTAATAAACCTTTCATTATGCGTTAGCCTACCTTTCTTGTAAGTCATCAGACCTTGCATAAAAGGTTGCATAAGTTGATAGATAAGTACTGAGCTAACCTTAGTTTCTCCGTAGCCACCTTTAGCTTTAGCTTTAGCTACTTCTTTTCTTATCTTCTCAACACCTTCGTTAATACCCTCAAGTTCAAGATTTAATTGTCTTTGCTCTAGTGTCATAATGTCCTCCTTTATGGACTTTTAGTAAGACCAAGAGAAAGACAGAGAGTTCTATAACCATCCTATGGATATCTAAGAGTAATCCTTTACAATCCTTTACCCCCCTCTGCTCCTCCTATAAGTGGAGTGTGTTAGGGAGTAAAAAGATTAAAATCTTCACGATTAAGATTAACCTAAGCTAATAATAGTAATAAGAATAGGCTCAATTCTTCCTATTAGTCTAACCTACTAACGACATAAAAAGGTAAAAGTTTAGGGGTAGGGACTTCCTGCGATTTTCCCTATAAAGTTAATAAGAATATCACAGAAAGCCTTAAGATTACGGGCTTCAAACCCGATGACTGGGCGGTTGACCGTCTGGTGGGGAGTTCGATTCTCTCATCCTCTCGCCACTCTCATTTTAAATTTTGCTTTTATCAAGCAAATTTATAATCCCAAACAAAATAAAGCTTAATACAACCAAAACAAGGCTTAAAACTAGAGCCTCATCGCTTTTACCATCATATACGGCATTATAAATGGCAAGCGAGATAGTGTCGGTTTTTCCTATTATATTTCCGCCAAGTATAAGTGTTATGCCAACCTCGCCAAGCCCACGCGAGATCGCTAAGATAAAAGCCGCTGCTACGCTTTTTGCAACACATGGGAAGAGCACGAAAATAGCTGTTTGAAATTTATCTTTTCCAAGGCTATATGCTGCTTCACTTAGGCTTTTTGAAAGTGAGCCAAGAGCAGATGCGACAGGCTTTACAAAAAGTGGTAGCGAAGCTATAAAAGCAGCTAACACAAGAGCCTTAAAACTAAAAATAATTTCTAAATTTAAAGCCTTGCCGACGATGCCATTTTTGCCAAGCAGATAAAGCAGTAAAAATCCAGTAGCAATGGGCGGAAAGATGAGTGGAAAAGTTACGATCATCTCTAAAATGGCTCTAAGTTTACCTTTATAAAAGGCCAAAAGATAAGCTAAAGCCAGCCCAAAAACGATAAGCAAAGCCCCTTGGCACAAAACGACCTTTACACTTAAAAATAGTGGATCAAATAGCCAAGAGAGCTCTTGCAAATTTAGCCTTATCTTATGCCAAATTTAGTGTAAATTTCTTTTGATCTCTCGCTTTTTAGCTCAGTTAAAAATTTCTCACAATCAGCCTTTTTATCGCATCCTTCAAGCTTCGCAGCCACGATGTTTGCTGGAGCGTAAAGCGATTTGTCTATCAAGACAAAACTACCAAATTCATCTTTGTGTGCATTTAGTTCGGTTTGGTTGATGAATCCAGCATCAACTTCGCCGTTTAATATATATGTAACGACCTGTGGCACACCAGCAACTGCTAAAATTTTATCCTTTAGCTCGCTGCTTAAATTCGCTTTTTGCATAAATTCATTCGCCCTTTTGCCATAAACCGTCTTTACAGCATCTGGCATAGCGATCTTAGAAAGAGCTTTTAGCTCGTCAACTTTTTCTATTTTCACGCCCTTTTTAGTAGCTAATACCAAGGCGCCTGAGCCTAAATTTACATACTCGGCGATCTTTAGATCAGACTTTTTCAAAAAGTCCTCATCGCCCACTATCACGTCAGTTTTGCCCTCTTTTGCCTGCGCCATGATCGCTGTGATGTTTGCAAAAGAAGTATCGATATTTACGCCATCTTTTTTGAGATTTTGCGCGACTGCTTCAACTATCTTTTTATATCCACCACCCGCACTTACTAGCAAATTTTCATTGCCAAATGCAAATAGTGCAACCATTAGAAGTAAGAACTTTTTCATATTTTTCCTTTAAAAGTAAAATTTCAAGATTTTATAAAATACACTCTTATACATTCTTAAAATATATTTTTATAACTTATTCGGATTTTTGCCAAAATGGTATAATCCCAACAAAACAAAAGGACAGACATGAACGAACTTGAGCTAAAGATGCAGGGCAAGATAGATAGGCTAACAGACAAGACCTTTAAGCTAGATCCAAGGATCGGCGAGGGCTACTTTACTGCGAAATATTTTCTAAAAGTAAATGAGATAATTAAGCAAAACTTACCAGATCAGCATGTGACGATGCAGTTCTTTCAAAGGCGCGATGATATCGTACTTTGTGGCATCGACGAAGTTTTAGCCGTCATCAATAAATTTGCCAAAGACCCAATCGAGCTTGAAATTTATGCGCTTAATGATGGCGATGTCATAAATGCAAACGAGCCAGTTTTAAAGATAAGCGGCAAGTATGAAAATTTTGGCTTTTTAGAAAATGTGATCGATGCGACACTTACTAGAAGAAGCTGCGTAGCGACAAACTCAAGAGATGTGATAAGAGCGGCAAATGGAAAGGACGTTTTTAGTATGGCGGATAGGCAAGATGACATCTGCACGCAACCAGGCGACGGCTATGCATCATTTGTAGGCGGTATCAAAAAAGTCGCTACTGACGCTCAGGGCGAGCTTACGGGGCTAAAAGGTGGTGGCACCATGCCTCATGCGCTTATTCAAATGTGCGGTGGAGATATAGTAAAAGCCTCAGAAATTTATGCTAAAACCTTTGAAAATGAGAAGGTCACGGCCTTAGTGGACTATAACAACGACGTGATCACAGACGCATTAAGAGCTGCAAATGCCCTAAAAGAGAGGCTTGGCGCAGTTAGAGTTGATACTAGTAAAAATTTGATAGATAAGCATTTTGAAGACAAAGATACGAGTAAATTTGACCCGCACGGCGTTTGCAAGGAGCTTATATTTGCCCTAAGAGAGGCGCTTGATAAAGCTGGCTTTAAGCATGTTAAAATCGTCGTTAGCTCAGGATTTAATCCGCAAAAAATGAGCGAATTTGAGAAATTTAACACCCCAGTTGATATTTACGGCGTGGGAAGCTATCTTGTTAAAAATGACATTTGTGGCTTTACAGGCGATCTAGTCGAGCTAAACGGCAAAAGTGAGGCTAAATTTGGCAGGAAAAATTTCGCTTCAGATAGACTAAAAAGAGTTAAATTTTAGGAGAAGAGATGAAATTTATAAAAATTTTAACGTTTATAGCACTTTTGCTCTCTAGCTGTATGGCTGCAAACTACGCTAACGCCTTTGAAAAAGTTGGCATCCTTGAAGACGGCGTTTACCGCTTTAGCCAAAATGGCATAGGAGTCAAAAAAGACCTGCTTGTAAAGGTGATCTCAGTGCAAAACTTGGATAGCTCACGCAAAAAGATCATCTCCATGCTAAATATCCCTAAAAAATCTAAAATCACAGACTTTAAAACAAGCGATGCAGGCGTTATAGTCTGGCCATTTTACGAGTTTGAGGGCAAATTTATAACGACAATAATCGTTGAAAATATAAAAAAAGAAGATAGCGATCAAAAACTGATTAAAATGCTTGAACTTAAGCATCCATTTTACTCAACGATCCTCGCTCGAAGAAAAGGTGCTAAAGACGCCATAGACGTGAAATACGTGCTAAATTTCAAAGAGGCAAAGCTGGTAAAATCGTTTAAAAACCACCCTTAAAACTTTATTTTAAATAAATTTCATTAAAATGGCGTAATCAAAAAAAGGATCATCTTTGCATAATCTAAAAACCATAAACGTCGCTCACTCGCCGGACGCTGACGATATTTTCATGTATGCCGCGGTCAAATTTGGCTGGGTTAGCAGTAAAAATTTAGCCTTCACATCAAAGGCGCTTGATATAGAAACGTTAAACGAAGAGGCGCTAAAAGGCACTTATGAGGCAACGGCAATTAGCTTTGCCCTCTATCCTAAAATTTGCGATGAATTTGCACTTTTACGCTGTGCGGTGAGCTTTGGCAAAGGATATGGCCCAAAGCTTATCAAGCTAAAAGATAAACAACTAAAGCGAAATTTCAAGGTCGCGTTATCTGGCAAAAACACGACAAATGCCCTGCTCTTTCGCATAGCCTACCCAGAGGCAAGGATCGTTTATAAAAATTTCCTTGAGATCGAAAATGCCGTGCTTAGCGGCGAAGTCGATGCTGGCGTGCTCATACATGAAAGTATCTTAAATTTCTCTGACCAGCTCTGCGTAGAGCGTGAAATTTGGGACATTTGGAGCGAGCTAAATGGCGAAAATTTACCGCTTCCACTTGGTGGCATGGCGCTTAGACGAAGCCTACCCATAACTGACGCCATCGAGTGCGAGAGGGTGCTTAGCGAGGCCGTTAGGATAGCCACTTCGCACAAGCCATTTTTATCTCACATGCTAATGGAGCGAAATCTCATCAGAGTTGGCAAAGACGAGCTTAAAACGTATCTAAATTTATACGCAAATGACGAGTCAATAAGCATGAATGAAACTCAGCTAAAAGCACTAAATAAGCTCTATCAAATAGGCTACGACAAAGGCTTTTTTGAAAAGCCAATCGACGTAAACGACTACTTAATCCCAACTGAATACAACGAAGTAAGGTTTAGCTGATGCAAAGTACGCTCGTCTCGCTTGGAGTTGAAACCTTTAAGATCGCCCTTTATATCAGCCTTCCGATGCTGTTAAGCGGCCTAATAGCAGGTCTTATCATCTCCATCTTTCAAGCGACCACGCAGATAAACGAAACCACGCTAAGCTTTGTGCCAAAAATTTTGCTAGTCGTCGTTGTTATCATATTTTTAATGCCTTGGATGATCTCGATGATGGTTGAATTTACCACTCGCATGCTTGATTTTATACCGGAATTTATCCAGTGACGAGGCTTGTTGATTTTTCTAAATTTACCTCAGTTAGGATAGGTGGCGTTCATAAAATTTTCGAGGTAAATAGCCTTGAAGACCTAAACTCGCCTCACTTTTTAGGCGCTGTGATGATAGGCGGGGGCAACAACCTTCTTATCTCGCCAAATCCCCCAAAAATGGCGATGCTTGGCAAGAGCTTTGACTATATAAATTTAGAACGTATCGGCGAGAAAATTTACCTTGAGATAGGTGCTGCGACAAAATCCGCTAAAATTTATAACTTCTGCAAACAAAACAACATAGCTCACCTTGAGTTTTTAAAAAATATCCCAGGCATGCTTGGCGGACTTATAAAAATGAACGCTGGACTGCTTAAATTTAGCATAAGCGACAACCTCACGCATGTGCGTCTGGCTCGTGGCTGGGTGAGCAAAGATGAGATAAGCTTTAGCTACCGCCACAGCGGCATAGATGAGGCCATTTTGGGAGCTAAATTTGAGCTTTCTAGTGGCTTTGACGCGAGCGTTTCTGAAGCTATAAGCGCAAAAAGGGCAAATCAACCAAAAGGTGCTAGCTTTGGCAGCTGCTTTGTAAATCCTGAGGGACACTTTGCAGGGGCGTTGCTTGAGGCAGTTGGACTAAAGGGACACGTGATCGGCGGAGCGAAATTTAGCGAAGAGCACGCAAATTTTTTGATAAATTTTAACCACGCAAGCTTTGAAGACGCCACTAGCCTTATAAATTTGGCTAGAGCTAGAGTTTTAGAGAAATTTGGCGTAGAGCTTAAGACTGAAGTTTGCATTTTATAAGGATGATGATGAGTGAGTTTTTAGCAGAAGTTTTAACACTTTCTATTTTATTTATTATGATTGGTTTTTATGCCGTTTATAGGGCTAAAAAGGCGCAAAGCGAGCATGAGAAAAATGTGGCCAGTTATGATAAAAATCTGCTAAATTTTGCTCAAATTTTAGGTGTGCAAAACTACATCGACCTAGTTAAATTTGATGAAATTTTAGCCCAAGCCTTAAAAGAAAAACTAATTTTTAAATTTAATAAATCTACCTCGCAAGAGAAATTTATCTCTTTTATAAAAGATGAGAATTTCAAAACCAAACCCCAAATTTCTCAAAACAGTATCGATGAAGCTTTTTTAAATCTTTGCGCAAACTCGCTTGTAGAGCCGCTTAAGCTTGCGATACTAAAAAATGAAGATCAAATTTATGGATTTTTATTTGAAAAAGAGCAGCTTTTTGCTCTTATTGATAGCGCTGCGCTACTTGGCGAAAATATTATAATTTGCGAGTAAATCAAGTAAAATTCATCTCTTTTTAGATAAAATCAAGCCAAATTTCAACTATAAGGTAAAAAATGGCAAAAGAAAAAGATAGTGACAAAAAGATAGCTATCCCAGAGAGCGAAGCGGACAAGAAAAAGGCGCTTGAGCTTGCACTAAAGCAGATCGATAAAGCTTTTGGCAAAGGCACGCTTTTAAGACTTGGCGACAAAGAGGTTGAGGCCATCGAGTCGATACCTACTGGCTCGCTAGGACTTGATCTGGCTCTTGGCATAGGCGGCGTCCCTAAAGGCAGGATCATCGAGATCTACGGACCAGAGAGCTCTGGTAAGACCACGCTCACACTTCACATCATCGCTGAAGCGCAAAAAGCTGGCGGAATTTGTGCATTTGTCGATGCAGAGCACGCACTAGACGTAAAATACGCTTCAAATTTAGGCGTAAATACCGACAACCTTTACGTCTCTCAACCAGACTTTGGCGAGCAGGCACTTGAGATCGTTGAGACACTTGCAAGAAGCGGTGCGATCGATCTTATCGTAGTTGATAGCGTCGCTGCTCTTACTCCAAAGAGCGAGATAGACGGCGATATGGGCGATCAGCACGTTGGTTTGCAAGCAAGGCTTATGAGCCAGGCGCTTAGAAAGCTAACTGGAATTTTAAGCAAGATGAAGACAACTGTTATCTTCATCAACCAAATTCGTATGAAGATCGGTATGATGGGATATGGCACGCCAGAGACCACAACTGGTGGTAATGCGCTTAAATTTTACTCATCTGTAAGGATCGATGTAAGAAAGATAGCCACACTTAAACAAAACGACGAGCCTATCGGCAACCGCACAAAAGCAAAAGTCGTTAAAAATAAGGTCGCGCCTCCATTTAAAGTAGCTGAATTTGACATCATGTTTGGCGAGGGTGTGAGCAAAGAGGGCGAGATCATCGACTATGGCGTAAAGCTCGACATCATCGACAAATCAGGTGCGTGGTTTAGCTACAAGGCCGAAAAACTAGGTCAAGGTAGAGAAAACGCTAAAGCCTACCTAAAAGAGCACCCAGAAATTTCTGATGAGATAGTAGCGGCGATCAAAGGCTCAATGGGGATAGATCACCTAATAAGTAGCGGCGCAAAAGACGAAGACGACGACACAAACGAAGCAGGAGATGAATAATGGTATTTATTGAAGATGTAGAAGCTCACGAGGTTTTAGATAGTAGAGGCAACCCAACAGTCCGCGCGACAGTTAGACTAAGCGACGGCACCGAGGCAAGCGCGATCGTACCAAGCGGCGCAAGCACTGGCAAGCGTGAGGCACTCGAGCTTCGTGACAAAGACGAGAGATACGCTGGCAAAGGCGTACTAAAGGCTGTTTCAAACGTAAATGAAAAGATCGCTGAGGCGATAATCGGCCTTGATGCTTACAACCAAAAGGCAGTCGATGAAGAGATGCTTGAGCTTGACGGCACGCACAACTACTCAAATTTAGGCGCAAACGCAGTTCTAGGCGTATCTATGGCGGTAGCTCGCGCAGCTGCAAAGAGCCTAAATATCCCACTCTACCGCTATCTTGGCGGTGCAAACGCTAGTATCTTACCAGTGCCAATGTTTAACATCATAAATGGCGGCGCACATGCAAACAATAGCGTTGATTTTCAAGAATTTATGATCATGCCATTTGGATTTAGCACATTTAGCGAGGCACTTAGAGCTGCGACTGAAATTTATCACAAGCTAAAATCTATCCTAAACGCAGCTGGCCACAGCACTGCCGTCGGCGACGAGGGCGGCTTTGCTCCAAATTTAAAAGACAACGAAGAGCCATTAAAGCTCATCTGCTTAGCTGTAAAAGAGGCTGGATATGAGCTAGGCAGCCAGATAAAACTTGCTCTTGACGTCGCTTCAAGCGAGCTTTACAAAGATGGCAAATACGAGCTTGAAGGCAAGAAATTTAGCAGCGACGAGCTCATTAGCTACTACGAAAAACTTTGCGAAAAATATCCGATATTTTCTATCGAAGATGGCCTTAGCGAGGATGACTGGAGCGGCTGGGCTGAGCTTACAAAAAGGCTTGGCAGAAAGGTGCAGCTAGTTGGCGACGACCTTTTTGTTACAAATGAGAAAATTTTACGCGAAGGCATCGAGAAAAATATCGCAAATGCGATCTTAATCAAGCCAAATCAAATAGGCTCAGTCACGCAAACTATGCAAACTGTCCGCCTTGCTCAAAGAAATGGCTACCGCTGCATAATGAGCCACAGAAGCGGCGAGAGCGAAGATGCGTTTATCGCTGACTTTGCGGTCGCACTAAACACTGGCGAGATAAAGACAGGTGCCACTTCAAGAAGCGAGCGCAACGCGAAATACAACCGCTTGCTCGAGATTGAGCTTGAGGCAGGTGAGTTTTTAGGGGATAATATTTGAGCGAAATTTTAGATGAATATGGCAAAGAAGATGGCATATTTCATAAAATCATAAAATTTGTTCGGCCGACATTACGCTACGTCATAGCCACCATTTGCGTGGCTATGTTTGCCTTTTACGTGGGCAATATGATGTTTGGCAAACGCTCACTTGACGTAATGCTAAGCCTTCAGAGCAAAAAAGAGAGGCTTAGCGAAGACGTGGAAATTTTAAAAAAAATGAACGCGCGTCTACAAAAAGATTATTTTGAATTACAAGGCCTTGAGCCAGACTTTAATAAAAAGTAGGAATGATGAAAAAATTTTGGTTAGTTTTATCTATATTTGCAGCAAGCGTCTTTGCTAGAGAGAACCCATTTATGCCTATTAGCGAGCTAAATACAAGCGTTATGACAACAAATATCATAGAAAAATTTGATAGCTTTGATTCTCTTTCGTTTAAATTTCCAAGCGATGCGGCACTTTTACTAGATGTCACTATAAGATATAGAGCAAATGACGGCACCATAAAGGAAAAAAGACTAGCTGATATAAATAAAACTATCGATTACAGCGATGAATTTGCTTTAAATAAGGTAAAAAATCCAGAACCAGTCGTGGCAAAAAAGCTAGATGTTTCAGTCACAATGGCAAATATGCCTAGTCAAAAAGTAAGCACTCCTGTGATAATAGAAAAAAATGAAACTAAAATTTCAAATAAAGATAGAAATAAAACTTCAGATATGCCAACTCCAAATGTTGTAGTAATCGATCTTAGCACAGACAAAACAAAAGAAACTACCATAAAGCCTGAACAAAAGGTGGTCGAAATAAAGATTGAGCCTAGTGCAAAGCCAGTTGATAGTGTCAAAAATGGAAAAGATGTTAAATTTCTAGGTTTTATAAGCTTTCTAGCCAACGACAAAGAGCTAAAAATCGCTACAAAAGCTAAGAATTTAAAGCATTTTACTTATGAGAAAAATAAGATCGTGCTTGACTTTGCAAGGCCGCCAAGAAGCTTTAAAACTAAGAGCTTAAAACTTGAAAATGAACATTTTAAAAATGTGATCATAGGCTGGCACGATAGATATTTCAGAGTGGTTTTAGAGCTTGATAAGATGCATAAATATAAGCTTGAAGCCGCTGAAAATGGATATTTGCTTAAGCTTTTATAGTTGAATTTTAAAAAGATTAGATTTTATAAAATTTCAAATATAATACTTTTCAAAATAAAAATTTAAGGCTATTGGTTTGAAATATCCGCTTGATTGTAAAGATAATTTTGAAAACTCATTTATATTTTGGCTCACTCGCTACGTCAAATTTAAACTTAGCTCACTTTCAAATAAAGAGCTTAGGGATCCAAAGGCACTTGCAAGTGTAAATTTCGCTCTAAGCCGCGAGATAAAGAACATTGATCAGCTTGATGGCTTGGTAAAAAGCGCGAGAAACGCAGGACTTACTGGCATAAATACCTACTTTAATCCACTTAAAAAAATATATGAAACGATGAAATTTTACGAGCTTAGCAGCCTAAAGCAGATCGATGAAGAGCTACTAAGCGAAATACTAGCTAGTACAACTGGCGGACTAAGCGATGCTAGTAAGAAAAATTACCGCATCTCAGTGATAAATTTCTTTGCGTTTTTAGACAAACAAAACGAAGAGGATGGCAAGGCCCATGTTTTTGATATAAATTTAAAAAACTGGGGCGGAGTGAGCGGTAACAAAGGGCAAAAGTTGCCTGAGTTTATGGGCGAAGATGAGGTCAAAAAATTTCTAGATGCGATCGAAGAAAGTGACTTTAAGCAAAACTCAAATCGCAATAAGCTCATAATAAAAACGATAATTTTTACTGGCATTCGTGTGAGCGAGGCTCTAAATTTAAAGCGAAAGGACATCACTGAAGATGGCGATCTTTTTATCATTAGGATCCGAGGCAAAGGTAACAAATACCGTATCGTTATGATAAAACGTCACCTAATAGAAGCTCATCTAAATGCGATCGCAATAAATTATATCAACAAAGAAGGCTATCTTTTCATCAATAAAAAAGGCACCAGGCTTACGCAGGCTTATGTTAGCCGCATAGTTGAGCAAATTTTATTTAAAGCTGGCATCAGAAAAGAGAAAAATGGTGCCCACATGCTGCGCCATACCTTTGCAACGATGCTTTACAAAAAGCAAAAAGACCTTGTTTTGGTACAAGAAGCTCTTGGGCATGCAAGCTTAAATACCTCAAGAATTTACACTCACTTTGATAGCGACAAACTAAAACTTGCTGCAAAGGTAGCTGAAGATTTAGCGGGAGAGTAGATTTTGCTTCTTGTGTAAAAAGCCACAATAAACAAAGCTTTATGAGAAAACTTATGCGTGATTTATAAATTTAGATAAGTCCACCTAGTAGTAAGATTTATTGGGATTTAAAAACATCTTTCATATAAATACAATGAAAAAATGATGGCAAATTTTAAGAACAAATAGTAACTAAGAAATAAAAATTTAAAGCTCTAGTTTATATTTAAGATTAATAAAAAACCTTTTAAAAATTTATATCCCAAACCAACAATAGCCATTTTTATAAATCAATCATCAGATTTAAGGGCTAGTAAAATTTTACCAGCCTGCTAAATATCAAAGTTTATTTGCTACTTTAAAGAGTCTTACAGCCTGCTCTGCTGTCATCTTTAAATTTCTAATCGCGACATCTTTTCTCATAGCTTCTTCAAGACTCACTGGCTCATTTAATATACAAAAATAGGCATCAATCCCATTTTTGTGGCAGTCTTTGGCACATTTTTGTACGCTTCCAGCAAATGCGATCACTGGCTTATGATACTTTTTGGCTAGTTTTGCAACCCCAGTCGGAGTCTTGCCCATTGAGCTTTGAAAGTCCATACGGCCTTCACCAGTGATGACTAGATCAGCCTTTTTGATCTCATCCTCAAGTGCGATGGTCTGCGTAATGATCTCAATACCTGGTCGAAGTTTCGCTCCCAAAAATGCCACGAATGCAAAGCCAAGTCCACCAGCGGCACCAGCGCCTTTTTGTATGTGAAATTTACTATTAGTCTTTTCCTTTACAAGAGTTGCAAAGTGTTTTAGCCCATCATCAAGCTCTTTTACCATACGGCCATTTGCACCCTTTTGAGGGGCATAAACATGGGCTGCTCCATTCATGCCATAAAGCGGATTATCTACATCGCAGGCGATTAAAAATTCGCAATCCTTTAGCTCTTTTAAAGCATCTTCATCTGTAAACTCATAAATTTTGGCTAAATTCTCGCCTTTTCCTTCAAGCAAAGCACCATTTTTATCATAAAATTTAAAGCCAAGTGCGCTAAGCATGCCTGTACCAGCGTCATTTGTCGCACTTCCGCCGATGCCAATGATAAATTTTCTAGCACCTTTAGCAATGGCATCTTTTATCATCTGACCAAAACCAAATGTGCTAGTTTTTAGTGGATTTCTCTCGTCTGGATTTATGAGTGTAAGGCCAGAAGCACTTGACATTTCAAGTATTGCAAGGTCATCTTTTAGTGCATATCTAGCTAAAATTTCAACTCCAAGTGGATTTTTAACTATCGTATCTATAAATTTCGCACCAAGTGCATCAGCCATCGCCTCTACACTACCCTCGCCACCATCTGCGATAGGTTTAACAACAACCTCGCAGCCAATCTCTTCTAGTCCTTCTTTTACAGCAAGGCCCGCTTCAAGCGAGCTAAGCGAGCCTTTTAATGAATCAATCGCAACTAAAATTCTCATAAAAGCACCAAAGATAATATGTAAACGCTAATTATACCAACGATACCCATTATAAACGTCATAGCTGTTTGCGTGCGATATCCTTGTTCTGCGCTCATCTTGCTAAAATTTGTCACAACCCAGAAGTAGCTGTCATTTGCATGAGATACGCACATCGCACCAGATGCTATCGCCATGACGCAAAGTGCAGCCGAAAGCTCGGTCGTAAAGCCAAGTGTGTGCATGAGCGAGTTATCAGCACTAAACGCACCCATGATAGATGCTGTCGTGATGATAGCCACGGTCGAGCTTCCTTGGGCAGTTTTTAGTACGGCCGAGATAATGAATGGGAAGAAAATTCCTATCGCTTTTATGGCGGCTGCGTTTTCTTTTATGAAATTTACAAAGCCAGCCTCGGTAATAACGTTACCCAAAACACCGCCAGCTGCAGTGATAAATAGGATCGGTCCAGCAATCTTTAAAGATTCATTCGTGATATGGTCAAATTCTTTTATCTTTTTAGACTCAGCTAGTAAAAATACGCAAAAGATCACGCCGATTGCAAGAGCAATGATAGGATTTCCTAAAAACAAAAGTATCTTTGGCAAGAGAGCCGTTTTATCAAACATGCCTTGTTTTGCTAAAACATCGACAATAGAACCAATCGCCATAAAAATGATAGGCATGATGATAGGAGCAAGGCTCAAAAATCCACTAGGTAGCGTGCCAAATTTCTTTAAAAGCTCTTCGTAACTAGCTGTGATAGTAGCGTCAGCATCTTTGTCGCTGATAGTCACGCTTTTGCCAACACTCTTTGAAAAGAAATAAACAGCTATCAACACAGGCACTGAAACGACTGTTCCCATAATGATAACAAGGAGTAAATTGCCGCCAAGACCAAGTGTTCCTGCAGCTGCTATCGGACCAGGAGTTGGCGGGATGAAGACGTGAGAAGCGTATAGGCCGCCACTTAGAGCGACTGACATCGCGACTGGGCTTGCTGAAATTTTCTTATAAAGTGCCTCGCGAATAGAGTTTAAAACGACAAATCCACTATCGCAAAATACCGGAATGCCGACAACCCAGCCCATTATAAGCATAGCAAGCTCTGGACGCTTTTGTCCGACTAGCTTTACGACCATATCAGCTAGCTTTAAAGCAGCTCCCGTTTTTTCAAGCACAGTGCCGATGATCGTTCCAAAGATAATAACGATACCGATACTCTTAAATGTGCCACTAAAGCCAACACCTATCATCGCTGGGATTTTGGATAGATCGATACCTGCGACGATCGCAAGAACCAAAGAAATGCTCATAAGTGCCAAAAATGGATGCACTTTTAGCTTAGAGATCATAACGATCATAAGTATGATGGCTACAATAAAACAGACAATTAGTGAGATTCCGCTCATAAAAACTCCTTTGCTCTGAGATTTTGCTTAAGATTTTAGCAAAATTTGCTTGTATTTTTTCTAATATTTTTAAGTTTTTTGATTAATTAAATTTTTTGACATATTTGAGTAAATTTATGACTATTTGCCTAAATTTAGCCATTTTATAAGTTTAAAATTTTTAGCTTATTTTAAAATAACAAAACCAAGACCAAATTTATCAGTATGCCTATTATAATCAATCAAACTCTCGCCATATCCCGTAAAATACTGCAAATAGCCATAAACTCCTGTTGAGAAAATAGGAAACATATATGAAATTTCAGCAGCACCTTTATTTGTTTTATAAAAATATAAGTTATTTCTTAGCATCAGGCTAAAAATGTGATCATTAAGGTTGTAGCTAAGCCTTACATCGCCATGCCCGATGTATTTTAATATATCTTTATTGTCACCCTTATTGCCCACTACCATCCAAGCTCTTGGTGAAATGCTAAGCTTACCAAAAACAAAATCACTTTGCACATAAGCTCTATTCCAGCTTCTTGAATTGCTACCATCTCGTCCATTTGACTCATGCAAAAGTCCAAATTTTAGGTTTTTTATGCCTATTTGCTCCAAATATTTTGGAGAAGCAAAATTTAGAAAAATTTCTGGCTGATAGTTCGTCTCACGAAATGGCGCAGATGTCCTTGTTATCTGCCACCAAGATGTCTGCGCGTAGGCTGCTACAAGGCTCTCTCTAAGCCCAAACAGGTCATAAAACAACGGCTTTGCAAGGCTTATTTGAAACTTAGTTTCAACGCTCTTTCGCTCATCGTTTGGCACATTTTTGGCATAAGTTACTGGCAAAAGGTAGTTAAATTTATAAAGCTCGATACCAAGTGCATTTTGTAAATTTTTATCACTTTTATCTTCTCTTAAAAGATCAGCTTGCTTTAGCTTCGCCTCTTTTGGCGCTGACTCGCTTGTTTGCAAATTTTGCATCACGTTTTGCTCGTTTAAAGAGCTTTTGGCTAGCTCTTTATAAATTTGCATCGCAGCCTTTATATCGCCACTTTGCTCCAGCTCTTGCGCCCTTTTAAAATCATCTAACCCACTTGCTATCAAAAAACTAAGACTAAGACTTAAAAATAATAAAATTTTACTCATCATCTATCTTCTTTTCTTGGATTTTCTTTGCCATTTCGTATTCGTCAGGGAAATTTATGTTAAAAAACTGCTCACTATCTTTAAAATTTACTACTTTGCATTTACAGCTTTTTCTCAAAAGTCCGATTTTATGCTCATTTTTTAAATAAAACTCATGAGCCAAAGTGGCAAGCCTTGGGCTAAAAAAACCACAAAGCGAGTGAATGTGCTCATTATCACTAGCCACAACCATGTCAAATTCATCTTTAAATTTAGCAAGCTCCTCTAAGCTTTTAAGATCAAAAAATGGCATATCAGCTGGTATCACAAAAATGCTATGATCAAAATTTTTAAGAATGGAGTAAAGTGCGAGCATTGGCGAATAGTTATTGCTATTTTCATCTTTTATAAGCTTTAGTGGCGGGCTAAATTTCTCAAATTTTGAGCTTACATAAACTTCGCCAAAAACTTTGCTAAATTTCGCAACCTCATAATGAGTAAGCGTCTTAAAACCACCAAATGGCAAAAGTGTCTTATCTTGCCCCATACGCGAGCTTTTGCCACCTGCTAAAATCACGCAAGTTTGCATTGCTGTCCTTTTAATTTTATAAAATTACAAAAGTATAACCAAAATTTCTGCATGCTGGTTTTAAATTTATAGACAACTCATTAAAAGGCTTGTTAACTTGAGCGTATTTTAATAAAAACAAGAATAAACATGGCAAATTTAGCGGTAAACCAGCTACTACAACTCTTTCAAATTTATAGACGGCTTTATTTTTTATAAATTTCAGCCCTCTCTTTTAAAAGACCAGTTTTTAAATTTGGCAAGGAACTAAGCTCGTCAAAAAGGCCAAAAAGTTTGTGTTGTGGTGGCAAGCTAAGATGAGTGAGCTCTTTTAGAGATAAAATGGGTGAATAATCTTTGCTTTTTAGCCTTGCTACTAAGATCACGAGGCTGGTAAGCCCTGGCATTGGGCGTAAAAACTCTAAGCTATCTATGTGGATAAATTTTGGCGAAAGTCCGTCACCGCAGATCTCAAGACTCTTTAAATTCTGTAAATTTGCAAACAATGAGTAGTCATTTATCTTTTGAAAATTCTCAACGCATAGATTCTCAAGTCCGGTTAATTTAGCGATCGGTGCTATACTTTTCACTCTTGCTCCTGAGCCTATAAAAAGAGATTTTAGATGAGAGAGGCTAGCCAGTGCGTCAAGCTCCTCGTATGAGCCCCATTTGATATGAAGGCTTTTTAAATTTCTTTGACAGCACACCGCATCAAGGAGCTCTTGCGGCATTTTTGTGCAAAAGTTAAGCTCGTTAAACGTGTCTGGCTCGCTTCTTAAAAATTCACACCACTGATCAAGCACGGCTCTTTTTTGCTTCGCGGTTTTATACTGTGGCGTAAAGCTATCGCCTAGCTGCGTGCAGCTTATGATAAGGCTTTTTTGCCCTTTATATTCGCTAACTTCGACGATAGTATCGATATTTTGCATTTTTAAATCCGAAATTTATAAATTTATGGTGATCAAAAACAAAAGCCGTAAAGTTTTAATATATTTGGATATCTCGGCGAAATTTTTACACAAGATAAAAGATGCGATTTATCAAAGTGTGAAAATTTCTAACTTGTTCAAAGAGACTTAAAAGCTAACGTCTATAAATCCCTTGGATCAGCTATCTTTCCTGCTATCGCCGAAGCCGCTACAACTGCTGAGTTAGCTAGATAAATTTCACTTGTTCTATCGCCCATACGTCCTACGAAATTTCTATTGGTCGTTGAGATACAGCGTTCGTTTGCACCCAAAATTCCCATATATCCGCCAAGACAAGCACCACAAGTTGGGTTGCTCACAACTGCTCCTGCTTCGATAAAAATTTCTATCAAACCCTCTTTTTCGGCCTCTCTAGCGATCTTTTGCGTAGCTGGGGTGATGATGAGCCTTGTTTTTCGAGCTACTTTTTTGCCTTTTAAAATCTCGGCCGCTATACGAAGGTCGCTTAGGCGACCATTTGTGCAAGAGCCAATAAACGCTTGATCTACGCTAAGATCATCTTTTACAGCCTCTCTTACGCTCTTGCCGTTGCTTGGCAAAAATGGATATGCGATAACTGGATCAAGATTGGCCACATCTATCTCTAAAATTTTGTCGTATTTTGCACCTTCGTCTGAGTAGAAGAATTTTGGTTTATCGCGCAAATTTTTATCTTTTAAAAACTCTTTTGTAATCTCATCAACCGCGATGATACCGCTTTTGCCGCCGGCTTCGATCGCCATGTTACACATAGAAAATCTATCATCCATGCTAAGGCCCTCTATCACCTCGCCGCAAAACTCAAGCGACTTGTAAAGTGCGCCATCAACGCCTATTTGGCGGATGATCTCAAGGATGAGGTCCTTGCCATAGACGTGTCTGTCAAGCTTGCCTTTAAATACGACTTTGATGCTCTCAGGTACTTTAAACCAGTTTTTGCCAGTGATCATAGCGTAGGCTAGATCTGTGCTACCCATACCGGTGCTAAACGCTCCAAGAGCACCATGTGTACAGGTGTGGCTATCGGCACCGATAATGACGTCGCCTGGGATGACTAGACCTTTTTCAGGCAAAAGAGCATGCTCGATACCCATATCTTTTTCGTCAAAATAGTTTTTAAGGTCGTGTTTGTAGGCGAATTCACGTGAAATTTTGGCTTGATTTGCGCTTAGGATGTCCTTCGTCGGGATGTAGTGGTCCATCACGATGGCAAAGCCGTCTGGGTTAGCTAGCTTTTTAGCGCCACTTCTCTCAAACTGCTTGATCGAGATAGGCGTCGTGATGTCATTACCTATGATCATATCGATCTTGCTCTCGATGATCTCTCCTGCGCTTACCTCTTTACCAACGTGATCTGAAAATATTTTCTCGGTGATAGTTTGTTTCATAAATTTCCTTTAAATTTTTGAGGCGATTTTAACGAAAATTGCTAAATTTAAAGAAAATTTACTAAGCCAAAAGGCCTAGTAAATTTAGAATTTAACGCTAGCTGTTAGCATAAACTGCCTCGCATACCCCGGCTGTATCGGTATGATATTAGCCTGCGTGCCGGTAGATGAGGACGTATAGTAGAGCTTGTCGGTCAAGTTTTTGACGTTAAACGAGAAATTCGTCTCGTAGCCCGCGATCTTGGTATCGTAGCTGATAAATGCGTCGTAAACGACCGCATCGTCCATCTTAAAGCCCGTTCCTGCCGGCACGGCCGGTAAATTCGTCCTCATGTAGTAGGTGTACCATGAGCCAAAGTACCTCGCTCCGCCGCCGATCCTTAGGCCTTTTGCGCCTAGATGGCTAAAGTCGTAGTTGGCAAAGAGACTGGCTTGGTGCTTAGGCGTGGCTTCTAGCGGTTTGCCCACTAGCACGGCAAACGCGCCGCTATCCTTGCGCACCTCGGTTTTAGTGTATGCGTAGCTAGCGCCCACGCTTAGCCCTTGCGTCACGCGGCCGTTAAAGTCAAACTCAAATCCTCTCGAGCGCGCCTCGCCCACGGGCGTACTTACGCTATTTACGGTGCGCATGATGTTTTTCTTGTCGATGTTAAAGACCGCCGCGCTAGCCGTTATGCTATCGTTTTGAAATTTAGTTCCCAGCTCTATACTTTTGCCTTCTTCTGGCTTTATGTCGCCGATGTCGTCGCCGCTGATCGCCATTTGCGGGCTAAAGCTTTGCGCGTAGTTGGTATAAACCGACCACTCCGGCGTTATCAGGTATAAAAGCCCCGTCTGCCACGTAAATTTGCCGTCTTGCTGATCGGTGGTGTTTGGTCCGCTAGTAGTGCCGCGCGCGACTTGGTCGTAGTATTCGTATCTAACACCCAGAGAATAGATCAAATTTTCGGTCAAATTTATACTATCTTGCGCGTAAAATCCGATCGTTCTTAGCTTTTGATACTGGATACCGGAGGCTCGGTCGGACGGATAGGCGACCGTGCCGTAGACCGGACTGTAGATATTTATCGGGAAGTTTCTGTGCGTCGTGCCTGAGCTGTAGCTGTTTAGCGCGCCGGGTCTATAGCGGTAGTACTCCTTGGCGTCGATACCGAAGAGCAGGTTGTGCTCTATTTCGCCCGTTTGCACGTAACCGTTTAAATTTAGTGATCCAGCATGTGTGCGGTGGATAAATCCGTCGTAGTATTCGTTTCGTCTAGCTGCAACGCCCGTGTTTAAATTTACGTTCATTAGCCTGATGTGACCGTAGTCGTGCTTGGAGCGGGAAAACGCGTAAGCGCCGCGCAGTAGCCAGTCCTCGCCGATATTTTTTTCAAAATTTACGTCCACGGTGTCGAGTCTGGTTTTTAGTTTATTAAACGGCTCGTCAAGACGTCTTTTCTTATCTATCGGAAGTAGCTTGCCCGTGCTTGGCACCAGATACATACCGCGGTCGATCGGATCGGTCGAGCGCGTGTGCGTATAGGCTAAATTTATGCGGTAATCATCGCCTTTATACGAGAGCGAAGGCGCAAAGAGGACGTTTTTATATTCGCCAAACTCCCTCCAGTAGTCTTTTTGCATCATATCAAATATAAATCTATACGCAAAGCCGCTATCCGCGATCGGTCCCGTGGTGTCAAAGCCTGCGCTCCAGTAGTTGCGGTTGCCGATACCAGCCCAAATTTCGTTTGAGAAGTCGTATTTTGGCTTTTTAGTGACCATATTTATTATGCCGCCGGGCTCTTGCGCGCCGTAGAGCAAGCTAGCCGGGCCTTTTAGCACCTCGACGCTTTCTACGGTTTTGTTAAAGCTATGCATGACGCTAGCGGGCACGCCGTTACGCATGATCGAGCCGTCGCGTCCGCCGCCGAATCCTCTTTTTATGATCGAGTCAAAGATGCCGCCCGTGGTGTTTCCGTAGCTAACTCCGCTCACGTTTTGAAGGCTCTCGGCTAGAGTCTCCGGTTTTTTATCTTTTAGCTGTTATTGCGTCACGACGTTTACCGTCTGCGGGATCTCTAAAATAGGCGTATTTGTTTTGCCTACTTCGCTCGTTGTGGCTCTATATCCATCGTCTGTGCTATCTTCAACGCTGATACCATCTAAGCTTACATCAGTAGCATTTAAAGCAGAAATAGCAAAACAAAGCACCGCACTAATGCGAAATTTATTCATCTATTATTCCTTAAAATTTTAATATTATAAAAATAGTTATCATTATATATAAACAAGATTTAAATTTTTATGAAAAAATTTACGAAAAATTTATATTTCAATAACATTACAAATGAAGCATTTTCAAAATTAAAAATAGAACCATAAAAAACAGATCTTTACTACTCTGTCATAAAAAGCGATGAAACTTTTGTTAAAACATTTTTGCAACATTTCTGATATAATCTTTGGCATGAAGTACGCACATTTAGTTCAAATAGCAAGTTATTTATCAAATTTTACAAAGATAAACCAAGCAAAACGCATCAATGATATGGCTATTTTAATCGAATTTAATGGCGAGAAGATCATCTTTGATCTAAATAAATCAAACTCTGCGATTTATAAAGATGATGAGCAAAAAGAAGCAAAAATTTATCAAGCGCCTTTTGATAATGTTCTAAAAAAGCGCTTTAACGCCTCGCATATAAAAAGCGTTGAGTGCTTAAAAGATAATAGAATTTTAAAATTTATCTGCACGCAAAGCGGCTCATACAAAAGTGAAAATTTTGTCCTTTATCTTGAATTTACGGGTCGCTTTACAAATGCTGTGATAACTGACGAAAATAACGTGATAATCGAGGCACTAAGACACATCGATAATAGCTACCGAAAAATAGAAACTGGCGAAATTTTAAAAGAACTGCCAGCTATCGAGATAAAAGAAAAGCCGTGCAAGCCTATAACGGACTTTGATCACTTTTTTAAAGCTGAAGCGGCTAGAGTAAATGAGTCCAGGATAGCTAGCTTAAAAGAGGCGAAGCTCGCAAGCGTACAAAAAAAGATAGATAGCATGAGTGAAATTTTAAACTTGCTTGAAGACAAAGATGAGCTAATGAAAAAAAGCGAGGAAGCTTCGAATTTAGGATCGCTTTTGCTCGCAAATTTGGGAAATTTTAAGGGCTATGAGAGGGAAATTTGTCTGAAAGATTTTGATGGCAACGAGATAAAACTAACTCTTAGCGATACTCCAAAAAACAGCGCAAATGAGTTTTACGTAAGATCAAAAAAGCTTCGCGCAAAAGCCCTTGGCGTAGAGATAGAAAAGAGAAATTTAAAAGAAAAAATCGAGTTTTTTGAAGGATTAAAATCGCTTTTAAAAGA
Organism: Campylobacter concisus; assembly: GCF_003048595.2. NCBI lineage: Bacteria > Pseudomonadati > Campylobacterota > Epsilonproteobacteria > Campylobacterales > Campylobacteraceae > Campylobacter > Campylobacter concisus. The sequence goes on from NZ_CP049270.1 coordinate 1,677,597, forward strand.
GGCAAACAGCCTCTATGAGCTTGAAATTTTAAGCCCAAAAAACAAGGCAAAACAAAGAGAACGCCACGTAAAAGATGTGAGTGAAAATGCTGAAATTTTTTACGTTAGAGAGTTTAAAATACTAGTTGGTAGAAACGAAAAAGGCAATATAAATTTGCTTGACCTTGCTAAAAAAGACGATATATGGTTACATCTAAAGGATAGTCCAAGCGCCCATGTCATCATCAAGACAAACAAGAGTAGGGTGCCTGAAGATGTGCTAGAAATGGCAGCTAAATTCTGCGTGGAATTTAGTGTAAAGGGAGCTGGCAGGTACGAGGTAGACTACACTAAGCGTGAAAATTTAAAACGTGAAAACGGCGCAAATGTCACTTACACGAACTATAAAACTATCATCATAAATAAAGGCTAAAAAATGGCTGTAACACCTTTAGGAAATAGTAATTTTATAAACCAAAATGCCCCAGTGGTATCTCAAGTGCATGCAAATCAACAAGCCAGATTTGATATGCAATCTTTGATGGCAGCTGAGCTTGCTACACAACAAAGTGAAGAGATCAAAGAGGTGCGTCCGATGGAAGAGTCTTATAAAATAGACCCTGAAAAGGAGCATGAGCGCCAAAAAAATGAAGAAGAGGCAAGTGAGTTTGAGAGTGAAAAACAAAATTCAAGAGATAGTGACGAGGAAAATTTGGACGATATAGCAGATAGTGAGGAAATAGCGCCTAGCGAACATCACATGCTTGACATAACTATTTGATGCCTAAACACCCCAGCTCCAGCTGAAGGACTTTATCTAAATAGAGTTTTTTATAAATTTAACTAGGTATTTAGAATATTTGATAGTAAGCTTATTTAAAATATTAAATAGAGAATCTTAACCCTCCTTCAAATTTTTAACGCAGTAAATGATAAAGAAAAACTTTTCAAGATCCACTCTGACTCACCTAAAGCCTGCCCACTTGGTGGCAAGATCGAGGGACTTTTAACCGGTCACTTCCTAAAAGCACAAGAAGCTTTAGAAGATAGTTTAAGAAGCATTACTTTACAAGATCTATTAGATGAACTTATTAATTAAAAGCAGGTAAACTAAGTTATAGAATTTAAAAAGCAGGCAGATATATAAAAAACCAATCTATTTTATTAGTTAGAAGCACCATACACTCCTAACTATTTTTATATACTTTATGTAAGAATTTTTATAAATTTCTAGCTTTTATTACTCTTTACTCTTCTCTTTTTTAGCTTTACTCTTTTTCTCTGTTTTATCTTTTAGGCTTTCTTTCTTATCTTTTATCTCTTTTATACTATCATCTTTAGCACTATCTTTTTTCTCTTTTACTTCATCACTCTTTTTACTTGCTTTTTCTTTTATCTCATCTTTTTTAGATTTTATTTTTGATTTTGTGTCATCTATCTTTGTAGTACCTGATACTGATATATCTGATTTTAAATTTTCAAATGTCTTATCACCTATACCATTTACATTTTTTATGTCTTCTATTGAGTTAAATTTATTTGCTTTTCTATACTCTATTATTGCATCTGCCTTTGAAGATCCTATACCATCTAAACTCATTAACTCTTCTTTTGTAGCTGTGTTTAAATTTATGGCTGCTAGTAATGTAGAAGCTGCTACTAATAGTGAGAATACAATCTTTTTCATTTTTGTCCTTTTTGGGTAAATTTGGGTTTGGAGTCTATCATATTTGGTGTTTTTAGTCAACACTCGTATAAAAGCATAAACTAAAAGATATTTATAAATGTAAAGATAAAAAGTCTAATTATTTAAAAATATAAATAAATATAAGATTTGATATTTTGTTATAAATTAAGAAATAATATTTTAAAAGATAATTGTTTAGATAAAGAATATTAAAAATTAACAAAGCCCGCAACGACCTACTTTTCCAACATCCCAGTAAGGGAGAGTATCATCAGCCAGGACGAGCTTAGCTTCTTGGTTCGAGATGGAGCAAGGCGTTTCCTCGTCTGTATAGTCACGGGCAGTGTTAAATAAAAGATATATTAGATAAATCTCTTATTTAACACTACTTGATAAAGTTAAAAGTCATAAACAAAGTTTTATAAAAACATATCTTATTAAGTTTTTATCCTTAACAAGGAAGTGATGCTTATTAAAAGATAAGCAGACGAGCTATTAGTACTGGTCAGCTAAAGGACTTTCATCCATTACACACCCAGCCTATCAAACACATAGTCTATATGAGCTCTTAAAAGAAGATTCATCTTGGAGTTGGCTTCCTGCTTAGATGCTTTCAGCAGTTATCACATCCCAACATAGCTACCGAGCGGTGCTCTTGGCAGAACAACTCGTACACCAGTGGTTGGTTCGACCCGGTCCTCTCGTACTAGGGTCAACTCTCCTCAATCTTCTTGCGCCCACGGCAGATAGGGACCGAACTGTCTCACGACGTTCTGAACCCAGCTCGCGTACCGCTTTAAATGGCGAACAGCCATACCCTTGGGACCTGCTCCAGCCCCAGGATGCGATGAGCCGACATCGAGGTGCCAAACCTCCCCGTCGATGTGAGCTCTTGGGGGAGATCAGCCTGTTATCCCCGGGGTACCTTTTATCCTTTGAGCGATGGCCCTTCCACACAGAACCACCGGATCACTAAGACCGACTTTCGTCTCTGCTTGACGTGTATGTCTCGCAGTTAAGCTGGCTTATGCCTTTATACTCTACGAACGATTTCCAACCGTTCTGAGCCAACCTTTGTAAGCCTCCGTTACATTTTGGGAGGCGACCGCCCCAGTCAAACTACCCACCAGACATTGTCCTACTTGAGGATAACTCAAGCTAGTTAGCTATCAGAATAAAAAAGAGTGGTATCTCAACAACGGCTCACCATAAACTGGCGTCTATGGATCAAAGCCTCCCACCTATCCTGCACATTTTTATCCCAATAGCAGTGTCAAGCTGTAGTAAAGGTCCACGGGGTCTTTCCGTCTTGCCGCGGGTAGGAGGAATTTTCACCTCCACTACAATTTCACTGGATCCCTCTTCGAGACAGCTCCCATCTCGTTACGCCATTCATGCAGGTCGATATTTAATCGACAAGGAATTTCGCTACCTTAGGACCGTTATAGTTACGGCCGCCGTTTACTCGGGCTTCGATCAAACGCTTCGCAGAGCTAACGTCATCAATTAACCTTCGAGCACCGGGCAGGCGTCACACCCTATACATCCTCTTACGAGTTAGCAGAGTGCTGTGTTTTTGGTAAACAGTCGGGAGGGACTCTTTGTTGTAACCTTCAATGCTTACGGAGTAAATCCTTCACAAAGTTAGGCACACCTTATACCGAAGATACGGTGCTATTTTGCAGAGTTCCTTGAAGAGAGTTCTTCCACGCGCCTTAGAATACTCATCCCACCCACCTGTGTCGGTTTACGGTACGGGCAACTATAACTAAACTTAGAAACTTTTCTTGGCTCGACAGTATCAGCAATTCGCTATCCATTCCGAAGAACTTCAAACGCCTGTGGGGTCTCGGCTTAAAAAGATCCGGATTTGCCTGGATCTTAACCTACACCTTTCGACTAGCACTACCATCCGCTAGCTTGCTTAACTCTAAGCGTCCTTCCATCGCACATTATAGTTGGCATTGGAATATTAACCAATTTTCCATCGCATACCCCTTTCGGACTTTGCTTAGGACCCGGCTAACCCTACGATGACGAGCATCGCGTAGGAAACCTTGGGTTTACGGCGTTGGGGATTCTCACCCCAATTATCGCTACTCATGCCTGCATGCTCACTTGTATTCGCTCCAGCACTCCTTACCGGTATACCTTCGACGCAAATACAACGCTCTCCTACCACTTAGTAAAACTAAGTCTAAAGCTTCGGTACTCATTTTAGCCCCGTTATATTTTCCGCGCAGAATCACTAGACCAGTGAGCTATTACGCTTTCTTTAAAGGATGGCTGCTTCTAAGCCAACCTCCTGGTTGTTTAAGTAACTCCACATCGTTTTCCACTTAAATGAGATTTAGGGACCTTAGCTGTTAGTCTGGGTTGTTCCCCTCTCGACGACGGATTTTATCACTCGCCGCCTGACTGCCATGATTACACACTAGGTATTCGGAGTTTGATAGGGTTTGGTACATTGGTGTATGCCCTAGCCCATTCAGTGCTCTACCCCCTAGTGTTACTACATGACGCTATACCTAAATATATTTCGGAGAGAACCAGCTATCACGATGTTTGATTGGCCTTTCACCCCTATCCACAAGTCATCCCATAGCTTTTCAACGCTAGCGGGTTCGGTCCTCCACCGGCTCTTACACCGGTTTCAACCTGCTCATGGATAGATCACATCGTTTCGGGTCTGCAACGTCTGACTAAACGCCCTATTAAGACTCGCTTTCGCTATGGCTCCGTGTTTCCTTAACCTTGCCAGACATCACAACTCGCAGGCTCATTATGCAAAAGGCAGTCCATCACCCTGATAAATCATAGGGCTCTGAATGATTGTAAGCAAATGGTTTCAGGTTCTATTTCACTCTGATCACCTCAGTTCTTTTCACCTTTCCCTCACGGTACTTGTGCACTATCGGTCTAGTAGTAGTATTTAGGGTTGGATAGTGGTCTACCCAGCTTCAGACAGAATATCACGTGTTCCGCCCTACTCAGGATACTGCTAAGTAAAACAAAGCTTTCATATACGGGAGTATCACCCTCTACGCTTAATCTTTCCAGATTATTCTATTAGCTAAGTTTAGTCTATATTGCAGTCCTACAACCCCGTTAGTAAACTAACGGTTTGCCCTCTTACGCGTTCGCTCGCCGCTACTAGCGTAATCTCTTTTGATTTCTTTTCCTGAGGGTACTAAGATGTTTCAATTCCCCTCGTTCGCTCCGTTATACGGTAACTAATATCTCTATTAGTTGGGTTGCCCCATTCAGAAATTCCCGGATCAAAGCCCCTTGACGGCTCCCCGAGACTTATCGCAGCCTGGCACGTCTTTCATCGCCTCTACTAGCCAAGGCATCCACCACTTGCTCTTTGTAGCTTACCTTTTCTATATTAGATTATTCTAATTCGCATCACTTCCTTGTTAAAGATAACTTTAATGTTATTACATTTAAATTCTAGCTCTCAAGACGGAAAGCATTGACTACTATTTAGATAAGTTTTAAATCCTAATTAGATTGTGATGTCAAACTTTTGCATTAAATGCAAAGAGAATAGAAATTTAAATCTTTAACAAGTCCTGTAAAATTGTTTTTAAAACTTGCTTGTGACTATTAACAATATTAATTAAAAGAACATTTAGACAAAAGTCTAATTAGAAAGTTTAAATTTTTAAGCTCTCTAATTAGACTTAATATAGTTAAACTATTTTATGGTGGAGAATAGCGGGATCGAACCGCTGACCTCCTGCGTGCAAAGCAGGCGCTCTCCCAGCTGAGCTAATTCCCCAATTAAATTCTCTGGTGGGCCTAACAAGACTTGAACTTGTGACCTCACCCTTATCAGGGGTGCACTCTAACCAGCTGAGCTATAGGCCCCTATAGGTCTATCAATCTTTCAAAACTAAACAAGGATGATTGAGAATATCTTTCTTATAGATATCTTGTGAGAGAATATCTATATGTACTCTAGAAAGGAGGTGATCCAACCGCAGGTTCTCCTACGGTTACCTTGTTACGACTTCACCCCAGTCGCTGATTCCACTGTGGACGGTAACTAATCTAGTATTCCGGCTTCGAGTGAAATCAACTCCCATGGTGTGACGGGCGGTGAGTACAAGACCCGGGAACGTATTCACCGTAGCATGGCTGATCTACGATTACTAGCGATTCCGGCTTCATGGAGTCGAGTTGCAGACTCCAATCCGAACTGGGACATATTTTATAGATTTGCTCCATCTCGCGATATTGCTTCTCATTGTATATGCCATTGTAGCACGTGTGTCGCCCCGGACATAAGGGCCATGATGACTTGACGTCGTCCACACCTTCCTCCTCCTTACGAAGGCAGTCTCATTAGAGTGCTCAGCCGAACTGTTAGCAACTAATGACGTGGGTTGCGCTCGTTGCGGGACTTAACCCAACATCTCACGACACGAGCTGACGACAGCCGTGCAGCACCTGTCTTAACATTTCTGCAAGCAGACACTCTTCTATCTCTAGATGATTTGTTAGATATCAAGTCCGGGTAAGGTTCTTCGCGTATCTTCGAATTAAACCACATGCTCCACCGCTTGTGCGGGTCCCCGTCTATTCCTTTGAGTTTTAATCTTGCGACCGTACTCCCCAGGCGGTATACTTAATCCGTTAGGTGCATTACTGCCAAGACTAGCTTAGCAACAACTAGTATACATCGTTTAGGGCGTGGACTACCAGGGTATCTAATCCTGTTTGCTCCCCACGCTTTCACGCATTAGCGTCAGTTGAGTTCCAGCAGATCGCCTTCGCAATGGGTATTCCTGGTGATCTCTACGGATTTTACCCCTACACCACCAATTCCATCTGCCTCTCCCTCACTCTAGATTATCAGTTTCCCAAGCAGTTCTATGGTTAAGCCATAGGATTTCACAAGAGACTTGATAATCCGCCTACGCGTCCTTTACGCCCAGTGATTCCGAGTAACGCTTGCACCCTCCGTATTACCGCGGCTGCTGGCACGGAGTTAGCCGGTGCTTATTCGTTAGGTACCGTCATTATTCTTCCCTAACAAAAGGAGTTTACGCTCCGAAAAGTGTCATCCTCCACGCGGCGTTGCTGCTTCAGGGTTTCCCCCATTGAGCAATATTCCCTACTGCTGCCTCCCGTAGGAGTCTGGACCGTGTCTCAGTTCCAGTGTGACTGATCATCCTCTCAGACCAGTTATGCGTCATAGCCTTGGTGAGCCATTACCTCACCAACTAGCTGATACAATATAGCCTCATCCTACACCGAAAAACTTTCCCTATCTAACTTATGTAAGACAGGAGTATAGAGTATTAGCAGCCGTTTCCAACTGTTGTCCTCTAGTGTAGGGCAGATTAGCTATACATTACTCACCCGTGCGCCACTAACTCATAAGAGCAAGCTCTTACTTGTCCGTTCGACTTGCATGTATTAGGCACGCCGCCAGCGTTCACTCTGAGCCAGGATCAAACTCTCCATATTAATTACCTAGCAAAATTTATTTTGATAGGATTTTATTATGAAGTTTTTAATCAAAAAAACTTTTAGTTTTATTTATTAGTTTGTCTAATCTATTATAAATTATAAAATAATAGACTGGCTCAATCGATCACTTGTTTAGATTTCAAAGATTGACTAATAGTTTAACAATTGTAAGTTAAAAGAACAACGATAAAAAGAAAAGGCTTTATTAACCAATGAAGTTAAAGGTGGTTTCTCGTTTCGTGAGCTGGAATTATATACGAGCAATACTTAAAGATAGTTGAAATATTTAGGGAATTTTAGAAAAAATTGTTAGGCACTTAAAAATTTTAAAGTATGTATTTTTATTATAGGTTTAAGGGTTTAGTTTTTGAAGTATAAATTTGGAGAGTTTCTGCTCTCCATCATTTAAACATTAAATTATGTGAACTTTTACACAATGTCTATTAATAAGCCGCGATAAGCTCTATTTCCACAAGTGCGTCTTTTGGCAAGGTCTTAACGGCTACTGTACTTCTAGCAGGATAAGGCTCTTTAAAAAATTTAGAATACACAGTATTCACCTTAACAAAATCTCCCATATCTGCTAGAAATATTGTGGTCTTTACAGCATTATCAAAAGTAAGCCCTGCTTCAGCCAAGATATTTTTTAAATTTTCAAGAGATTGCTCAGCTTGAGCTTCTACGCTACTACTTGCAAACTCACCCGCTGGTGTGACACCAAGCTGACCTGAGATAAATAAAAATCCATTTGAGCTAATAGCTTGAGAATATGGTCCAATCGCTTGTGGAGCATTTTTTGTTGAGATTTGCTTTTTCATATTTTCTCCTTTTGAAATTTTTTAAAATCCTACTATAAATTTTCTAAATTTTTAGTCTCCAAAAGCTATAATGGACAAAATTTCAAAAGGATGAAGATGCAAAATATACTCGCACCAAATGAGTTTTTAGATGATTATGTGCTCGGTGCTGAATTGGCTAAAAATGCCGGCATCTCATCAAATGCTTATCTTTTTTGGAAAAACGTCATAAGTGCTAAATTTGAAAACTCAAGAATAGTTTTTCTTAGAAAAAATAGCATTCCAGTCAAATTTCAAAACATTATAAAAACTTGCACGCCTTTAAATGGCCTTATTCCAACAGGTGTATTTTGCTCTTTTACCTCGCTTGCTCCTTCTCATCTTGTAGCAAAAAATGGCTCTAAGATCTACGAGCTCTTTAAATTTTATGAGATTTGCGGCATCAAATTTATAGACTTGAAGAAATTTTATGATGATTTTAATCTTAGCTATTCTTATAGAATTTACATTGAAAAGTGTAAATTTTTCTCACCTGCTCCATTTGAAAAACGCATAAAATTAACTGAAACGATGTGTCTTGGATATTACTAAAGTCCGCTAGCTAGCTTGCTAGCGGGATAAATTTATATCTTTTTGTAAGGTGCTTGGCCAACTTCATAGAAGTTATTACCCTCGCAGTCAATGGCAACTATTGCTGGGAAATCCTCAACTGTAAGCCTAGCAACTGCCTCTGGTCCTAGCTCTGGATAAGCTAGCACTTCATATTTTTTGATACTTTGGCTAATGAGAGCTCCAATGCCGCCGATAGCAACCATATAAACACAGCATGATTTTTTCATAGCCTCGACTACTGCGTCACTCCTGTAGCCTTTACCGATCATACCATTTATACCAACTTCATTTATCATAGTTGGGGTGTATTTATCCATTCTGCCGCTTGTTGTTGGGCCTGCTGCACCGATAGCTTGATTTGGCTTGGCTGGAGTTGGTCCAACATAGTAGATAGTCTCACCCTTTAGTTCAACTGGCAGCTTTTCGCCACGTGCCAATGTTTCAGTAAGTGCCTTATGTGCAGCGTCACGAGCTGCTATGATAGTGCCTGATATTAGGACATTGTCACCTGCCTTTAGGCTCTTTACCACCTCTTTATCAAATGGTGCTGTTATTCTTTTTACTTCTGACATTTTCTCTCCTTAAAGCTCAGCGTCTGCGTGGCGTGCAGCATGGCAGTTAATGTTTATAGCAACAGGAAGACCTGCTATGTGGGTTGGGTACCACTCGACATTTACTTTAACAGCAGTGGTGTCACCGCCAAGTCCTTGAGGACCAACACCAGTTTTACAAGCAAGCTCTAGTAACTCGTCTTCTAATTTGGCATATCTTGGATCAGAATTTTTACTATCGACTGAACGAACTGCTGCTTCTTTTGCCAAAAGTGCTGCCTTATCCATCGTACCACCTATGCCAACACCTATTGTTAGTGGAGGACAGGCGTTTGGTCCAGCGTATTTTACAGCCTCTAAAAAGACTTTTTTTACACCCTCTATACCATCAGCTGGCACAAGCATTTTTAAAACCGATTTATTCTCACTACCAAAACCTTTTGGAGCTACTTTTATCTTTAGCTTATCTCCTGGTACGATCCTAGTGTGAATGACGGCTGGAGTGTTATTTGTGGTATTTTTTCTCTCAAAGAGTGGCTCAGCAACGACTGACTTTCTTAGATAACCTTCAGTGTAGCCTTCCGCAATACCCTCATTTATCGCATCTTCAATATATCCACCCTCGATATGCACATCTTGGCCGATCTGCACGAAAACAACCGTCATACCGGTGTCTTGGCAGATAGGTGCAACGCCCTCTTCCGCAAGCTTAGCATTTTGTAAAATTTTGCCCAAAATGTCTTTGCCTAGTGACGAGCTTTCGCTACTTTGAGCCTTTGTAAAAGCAGCCTTTAAATCTGGCGTCACGACATAACAGGCCTGTTTGCAAAGCTTGGCAACGACTTCTCTTATATCTTTTACATTTATTATTCTCATCTTTACTCCTCGTAAAAAACAATTTTTAATTATATTAACTATATTTAAAATTTAAGATTAAATTTTACTGCTGGATATCTACTCGAAAAAATTTATATGAGTTTATTTTATTTGACTACAACTAGAAGACTTGTCTAAAACAAATTTAATGAAATAAGCGATGGTGAAATTAAGTCTATACATCACAATATTGACAGAAATTTACATAACATGGCTTATTTAAGCCATAAATATATAAATTTAAGATTGAATACTCTCCTCTTCATTTTTTATCTTTTTTCTAACTTTGACTCGTGAGATACTGGCTCCATCCATCTTTCTTACTTCGTAGTAGCAGTTTTCATCCTCGATCTTGTCCCCAACTACTGGCAAACGACCGATTAGGTTGAAGACATATCCACCGATTGTAACTTGATCTGTCTCTTCGTCAAAGCTTATACCAAGAACCTCTTCAACGCTCTCTAGATCATATCTACCTTGAAATTCGTAAATATTGTCATTTATCTTTTTATAGTGCTGATCAACTTCATCGTGCTCGTCATTAAAATCACCAAGCACCTCTTCCATTATATCTTCCATCGTAAGAAGTCCGGCTGTGCCGCCATACTCATCAACTACGAGCGCAGCTGAAATTTGCTCTTTATTCATCATTACAAGTACTTTTGAAATAGAAAGGCTCTCAGGCACGATGACAAATTTACGAACAATTGAGTCAAAACTCTTCTCTTTATCTTTGCTAAAGTGAAGCTGCAAAATATCTCTAATGTGTATCATGCCCAAAATAATATCTTTTGAGCCGTCTATATAAGGAAAGCGAGTGTATTTTGACTCAAATACAACTTGTAAATTCTCTTCAAAACTCTTTTGTTTATTTATACAGATCATATCACGCCTTGGCGTCATGATCTCTTTTGCGACTGTGTCACTAAAATCGACTGCATTTTTAATAATCTCAGTCTCAAAACTATCAAGCACACCGCCCTTTAAGCTCTCGCCGACAATGATCTTTATCTCTTCTTCAGAGTGCGCTAGTTCATTCTCTTTAGCTGGCTGGATACCTAAAATTTTAAGTCCAATGGTCGCTAAAATATCAAAAAGCTTAATTACAGGAGAAAATAGCACCCAAAAAAAGTGAAGTGGACGAGCGATTTTTAACACTGAAGTCTCAGCCTTTGCGATAGCAACTGACTTTGGCACAAGCTCGCCCATTACAACGTGAAGTAGTGTAATAAGCGTAAATGCGATCGCAAAACCAACCGTATGAACTAAGATATCGCTAAAGTTGAAGAAATTTTTAAGTGGTGCTTCTATAAGTCTTGCAACTGCTGGCTCACCGATCCAACCAAGAGCAAGTGAGCTTAGTGTGATGCCAAGCTGAGTGGCACTAAGATAGGTATCAAGCTTGTTTGACATCTCAAAAGCAAGCTGAGCGTTTGGCTTTTTCTCTTTGATAAGCTCTTCAAGTCTAGACTTACGAACTTTAACAAGAGAAAATTCTGATAAAACAAAAAAGGCATTTAGTAAAATGAATACAACGGCAAGTATTACCATTAAAAGCGAATTATCGCTACTGGGGTTCAATTATGATCCTTAAGAGTTAAAAATTTTTGCCTGATTATAGCGAATTTATATTTAGCGGTCAAATTATCCACGTCCAAAAGTAACAACATTTCTTAAATTTAAGATTTATAAAAACTTCTTAAATCATATTTTGATAACATTATTTTCATCACTAAATTTATGGATTTTACAATGAGCAAAAAGAATTTTTCATCGCGTTGGGCATTTATATTGGCCTGTGTTGGATCAGCAGTTGGCATGGCAAATGTCTGGGGCTTTCCTTATAAACTTGGCACAAATGGTGGTGCAGCGTTTTTACTCATCTATGTTTTTTTCATAGCTCTTTTTTCATATGTTGGTCTAAGTGCGGAGTATGCGATCGGTAGACGTGCAAAGACTGGTACGCTTGGATCATATAAATATGCTTGGCAAAGTAGAAATTTAGGCGTATTTGGCAGTATTATTGGCTGGCTTCCGCTTGCTGGCTCACTTTGCATAGCTATTGGCTACGCAGTCATCATCGCTTACGTGCTAAAAGCCCTTACTCAGGCACTTACTGGCTCATTTATGAGCGTTGATACGAACGTTTGGTTTAACTCATTTGCACTTCAAGATTACTCAGTCTTGCCTTATCATTTTGTCATCGTTGTTGGTACGCTTCTTACACTATTTTTTGGGGCAAAAAGTATCGAAAAAACAAATCAAATAATGATGCCACTGTTTTTTGTATTGTTTAGCATCTTGGCTATAAATGTTGCGATGCTGCCAAATGCATTTGATGGATATAAATTCCTTTTTATTCCTGACTTTAGTAAGCTTGCAGACCCGATGGTATGGGTTTCTGCGATGGGTCAAGCCTTTTTCTCGCTCTCTATCACAGGATCTGGCATGATAGTTTATGGGGCTTACCTTTCAAAAGATGAAGATATCGTTGAGAGTGCTAAAACTACGGCCTTTTTTGATACTATTGCGGCTCTTGTAGCCGCTCTTGTTATGATCCCAGCGGTCTTTGCCTATGCTATGGATCCGGCCGAAGGTCCAAAGCTACTTTTTGTAACGCTTCCAAAAATTTTACAAAATATGATCGGCGGTCAAATTTTTGCGATCATACTATTTACAGCAGTCATCTTTGGCGGTATCACCTCACTTCAAAATATGTTTGAGGTCGTGGCTGAGTCACTTATGCATAAATTTCCGTTTCTTAATAGATTTTGGACACTCACGCTACTTTGTGCAGTTTGCTTTGGCATAGGAGCATTTATGGAGCCTATTAGTAGTTGGGGACCTTGGATGGACTTTGTGTCGATCTATATCATTCCAATCGGTGCGGTAATCGGTGCTATTTCTTGGTTTTGGATTATTAAAAAAGATGAAATTTTAGATGAGATAAATTCTGGAGCAAATAAATCTTATGGTAATTTCTGGTATTTTGTAGGCAAATTTATCTATGTTCCGCTAACATTTTTACTTTGTATCATAGCCGTAAGTAAGGGAATTTCTTTTTAAATTTAGCTCGCTAAGAAATGAGCTAAATTTAAAAATTTTTGAAGTTATCTTAGTTTTTTTGTGCCGATGTAAGTGGCAAAAATTTCTTGTGAGCCATCTTTTTTAAATAAAATAACATCGTATTGCTCAGCTTTACTGCCTTGCTCCATGCCTTGGCTCTCCATCGGCATGCCAGGTACTGCGATACCAACTACATCTTTTGGCTTAAGCTCTAATAGGCGCTTTACCTCATCGGCTGGAACGTGACCTTCAACGACGTAGCCATCAACGATAGCTGTATGGCAGCTTGAAAGCTCTAGCGGTACGTTAAATTCTTTCTTAACTTTAGCTATATCATCTACTTTTATAACCTCTTCGCTAAATCCAGCCTTCTGCATCGCCTCACCCCAGCTAGTACAACATCCACAAGTTGGGCTTTTATAGACCTTCATATCAGCCGCAAATGCAAGTGTTGCAAAAAAACCAAGAGCCAAAAATGCTAATTTATTCATCATTTTCCTTTACGTTAAAATTTGCAAAATGATATAGTTTGGGTTTAAATTTTATATAAATGCTTAAACCTTGCCTGCTATAATTGCCAAAATTTACAAAAGGTAATTTATGTTTTCATCATTTTTTAAAGATAAAAAATGGGCACTCTGGGCTTATGGCGGAGCGATATTTATCATCTTGCTTCTTGTCTATCAAACGCACCTAAATGTCCGTATAAACGAGTGGTATAAAAATTTCTACGACATAGTGCAAAACTCAAAAGATCATGATGTAAGTGAGTTTTGGCGAGAAATTTTTAACTTTATAAAAATTGCTATGCCTTACGTCGTGACTTACACTGTGATCTCGTTTTTTGCTAGCCACTGGGTCTTTCGCTGGAGAGAGGCGATGACGTTTAGATATCTAAAATTTTGGCAAAACTGCAAAAGTGACATCGAAGGCAGTTCGCAGCGTATCCAAGAAGATGTCTACCGCTTTGCCAAAATAATGGAAAGCCTTGGCGTGCAGGTTTTAAGGGCGATTATGACGCTAATTGCCTTTATACCAGTGCTTTGGGAGCTAAGTAAGAGCGTAAGTTTGCCTTACATCAAAGATATCGAGGGCTCGCTTGTTTATATCGCTTTAATAATTAGCATAGGTGGCTTAATTATTTCGTGGTTTGTGGGCATTAAACTCCCGCATATCGAGTATAACAACCAAAAAGCAGAAGCGGCATTTAGAAAAGAGCTGGTTTACGGTGAAGATGACAAGGTTAAATTTTGCGGGCCAAATGTCATGCTAGAGCTTTTTACGGGCGTAAAGTTAAATTATTACAAACTATTTTTGCACTATGGCTACTTTAACCTTTGGCTCATCTCATTTTCACAAATTCTTGTCATCGTGCCTTATGTCATCATGGGAAATGGCCTATTTAGCGGCGTTATAACGCTTGGTGTGCTTATACAAGCTAGCAACGCTTTTTCTCAAGTTAGAGAGAGTTTTAGCGTCTTTATCGACAACTGGACGACGATAACAGAGCTAAGATCTGTAAATAAACGTTTGAGAGAGTTTGAGAGAAATATAAACTATAAGGCGTAAGGGTAAATTTACATACCAAATAAACTCTAGTAAATTTTAAAATTTCATGAGCGAGTAATTTCGGCTCTAAAATTTGAGCTAAGCGATAAGCGAAGCCAAATTTTAGTAGTTAATTATTAGGAGTGATGAAAGTTTAAAATTTGCAAAATAGCTTTATTAAATTCGTAAATTTCTTTTTATTTAAAAGGGAGACAAGGGGACTTGAATTACGAAGCCGTCCCCTTATCCCCCTTTTTAAATCCCCTAAACCCCTCGCACGTTAGGAGTGGCATGCAATCGTGCTGGCGCACTGCATGCGTTTTATTTTAGAAAATTTCTGACAAATTTTAAAATTTGCAAGCCGTTTCAGCTCCAAAAATTAAATTTCTCTCACCGTTTAACAATGCATATCTAACTCAGGCTATAATACGCAAAATTTTAGTCCAAAAAGGATAAAAATGAAAAAATTTCTACTTACATTGTTAGCGACTAGTTTGCTCTTCACTGGCTGCTCAAGCGTTACAAAATCAGGTGTCGTTGGTGCTGATCGTAAGCAACTCATGCTAATATCATCTGAAGCTATGGAGCAAAGTTCAGCTCAAGCTTATGTCAAGACGCTCACAGCTGCTAGAAGCAAGGGCGAGTTAAATGTCGATCCGATCCTTACAAAAAGAGTTCAAGATATCGCAAAAAGACTGATCGCGCAAACTGGCGTTTTCAGAGAGGACGCCTTAAAATGGAAGTGGCAAGTAAATGTCATAAACGAAGATACGCTAAATGCTTGGTGCATGCCAGGCGGCAGGATCGTCGTTTATAGCGGCATCATCAAGAGGCTAAATTTGACAGATGCGCAGCTAGCAGCGGTCATGGGTCACGAGATCGCCCACGCGCTTAGAGAGCACAGCAGGGAGCAAGCGAGCACCGACCAGCTCAAAAACATCGGTATCTTCGCAGTCGCGACCGCCACAGGACTTGGCGACCTTGGCGCAAGCGCTCTAAATTTAGCCAGCCAATACACCATCTCACTACCATTTTCTCGCTCACACGAGACCGAGGCCGATCACATAGGCACTGAGCTAATGGCAAGAGCTGGATATGATCCAAAAGAGGCGGTCGAAGTTTGGGTCAAGATGAGCAAGATGAGTGGTGGCAAAGTGCCTGAAATTTTAAGCACACACCCATCAAACGAGAGCAGGATCAAGGATCTAAAAGAGATCTCAGCAAAGCTTGAGCCAGTATATCAAGCAGCCAAAAAAGGTTAGGCTTGATCGAGCGAGCAAATTTAAGCGACCTTGAAGCGATCACGCAAATTTATAATGACTACATATTAGAAAGAAGTGCGACTGCTGATATGCGGCCAGTTAGCACAAAGGAGCGAGAGCCTTGGTTTAACGCCCACGGCGGCTCGCGCCCTATCTTTATCTACAAAGAAAATGATGAAATTTTAGGCTACTGCTCGCTAAGTGACTTTAACCCCAAAATCGCTTACGATATAAGCGTAGAGATAAGCATCTATGTCGCTAAAAAAGCCATTAAAAAGGGCATCGGCAAGCAGCTTTTAGCCCACAGCCTAAATGAAGCTAGAGGGCTAAATTTAAAAAACATCATCGCGCTAATCTTTAGCAAAAACAAAGCAAGCCTTGGGCTGTTTTTGAAATTTGGCTTTGAAAAATGGGGCGAACTGCCTGGCGTTTGCCTGATGGATGGCGAGTACAAAGATGTCGTTATCTTGGGGCTAAAGCTCTAAAAGCCAAGCATTAAGCAAATGAAGATATAATCACCTTCTTCTTGGGTAGATGTCCGAGCGGTTTAAGGAGCACGCCTGGAACGCGTGTGTGGGGCAACTCACCGAGAGTTCGAATCCCTCTCTACCCGCCATCATATTAAGAAACACACAGAATTAATAAGCAAATTACAGCAATAAAATCTCGATTTTAACAATAATTTAAAGCATTATCTCATAAACTTATGGCAATAAAAAGAAATAAAAAGAAAGTAATAGCAAAGACTTTTTAGCTGACTTTTGGCTGATTGCCTTTAAAAAAGTAGCTAAAAATATAAAAATAGTCAGCCAAAAAGGATTATAAATGCCTAAACTATCACGCCAACTCACGATCACGCAATTTAAAAATCTAAAAGCCAAAGAGAAGCCATATTTTGTCAGCGACGGCGATAACCTGCTAATTAAAATAATGCCAAACGGCACAAAATTTTTCATATATGAGTTTCGAGAAAATGGCAAACGTCACCGCCTAACTCTTGGCAAATATGATGAAATGAGCCTAAGCGAGGCAAGAGATAAAAGAAGCGAGCTAAGATTAAAACTCAATCAAGGCGAGAGCCTAACGCAAACAGCAGAAAAAACAAAATTTAAAGCAGTATTTGAAGCGTGGTATAAAACAAAAAGTAAGTTGAGTGAAAAGCAGCAGTTTTGGATGAAAAGGCGGTTTGAAGCGTTGTTATTACCAAAACTTGGCGAGATGGACATAAAAGAGATAAGCAGAAAAGACATAATAGCTGCCATTAGCCCCCTGCTCGAGGACGAAAAGCTAGAAACAGCCGATAGAGTGCTAAGTATATTAAGCGGCTTTTTCAAATATGCTCTATTACACGAGTATGTAGATCACAATATAATAGCGGATATTGACAAAAAGACACTATTGGGGCGTAGAGAAGTGAAACATTTTGCCTACCTAAAAAACGATGATGAGATAAGAGCCGTATTAATGGCGATAAGAGATTATTTTGGGGATATAAGGGTAAAAACTTGTGCGGTTTTTCAACTATATACCGCAGTAAGAGGGCAAAATGCCAGAAATGCCAAATGGTCGCAGATAGATTTTGAAAATTGCCTTTGGCATATCCCAGCTGACGAGATGAAAACGGCAAAGCCCCACGAAGTATTTTTAAGTAAAAGTGTAATCAACCTATTAAAAACATATCGTGAGCGCTTGCCTTTAAAAAGTGAGTTAATTTTTCCGTCCATAAAATCAAACATTGCCCCACTAAGTGACAACACTATCCGTGTAATGCTTAGAAATCTAGGTTTTAATAAGGATATGGTAACTCCACACGGCTTTAGAGCCACGTTTAGCACGATCGCCAACGAAAACATAGATAAGCACGGCTGCAATAGTGATGTTATTGAGCTTTGCCTAGCACACGTTGAGAACAACAAGGTTAAAGACGCATACAACCACGCCAAAAATTTAAAAGCAAGAGCTAAGCTTATGCAGTGGTGGAGTAATTATTTAGATAGTTTGGGCGGTTTTGCCTGATTTGTAGACACGGATAGATTTTAGCGAGTAGTAGATTACCCGCGAATTGACCTTATTTGCTACGATCACGCCTTGCTTCACTTTGTCATAAAGTGATCGTGCAGATATGCCTAGCTCTTTTAGGGCTTCATCTTTAGTTATAAATTTATCGCTCATTTCTTGTCCTTTATATAATCTTTCAAATCTCGCAAAGCGCGCCGTAAAAAACGGACGTCGCATTTAAATAAAAGAGCTTGTATTCGCTCAACTAAGCTCATCTTTTCATTGTGCTCCTCACAAAACGCTTCTAGGTTTGCAAGTGCTGCTAAATGTTTATCTCTTTCTGGGCTACTCATCTAATAACTCCTTATTCTCGTGGATATTGCCAATAATAGAAGCTTCTTGATTAAAGGCAAAAAGGTCAAACTCTTCCGTACCTTCCACGATGCACCTAAACATTGCTAAATCATCAGCCCAATAAACTTCAGCAATTACATTATTACCCCAAGTGAGAATATCCCCTGCGTAAATTCTTTTGCCGTCTTTGTCTTTTAAGCCAGTGTCTTGCATAACATCAAAAAAGTCAGGACAATCTAGTATTCCTCCAAAAGACGTTACGTAGCTAACAGGGTCGCCGTCATAGGTGCTCTCTGCGTCATATATCATTTTCTTTTCTTCTTTATCCCAAACTCTATATCTTGGTCTCATTAGTTATCCTTTCAAATATTCTCAATATAAAAATAAGCCAGTGTTTGGCTATCCTCTGCTTCTTTGCGATATTTTGTGTCGCAGCTTTTATTTGAGATATACGCTATTTTCTCTTTGTTTGCCGCGTAAAAATCGGCTAGTATCGGAGCCAGCCTTTGCCCCTTGCGTTCGTTTGGCGCTAGTCTCAAATAAAGCAGATCACAAGCTAGCTGTGGAGCTGTCGTACTAAAGTTTTGCTTGGCAATGCTTGCTTTGTTATCCAAAGCGTTTATTTGAGTTTCTATCCGCCTTTTAAATGCGTGGTAGTGTCCTATTATTGGCGTCATTGCCGTTATTAGCTCGTCGATAAATTTGCTCGCTTTTTTATTGATGAAAAGCCCTAGCTCCTGCGTGCTGTCCATTTGCAAAAAACTATACGCCATAATAAAAATGGCTGCGTCTTTTAATTCAGCCGTTGTCATCGCTTGCTCCATTTAGGTTTTTGCCTTTTAATATTCGTAGCACGTCTTGCTTTGAAAATTTAGAGCTTGGGCTTAGCTCAATTTTACTAAGCCAGTAGCGGTCTAGTTTTTCGCAGTAGTATTTATATGCCTCAGTGCTAGTTGCAAAAGGCTCGTAAGGCTCTAGCTCATCAAATACCCAGACACCATTTTCCATACGTTGGCTTTCTTGCTGTCGCACCATTGCTTCGCCGTAAGTCATTTTATTTTTCCTTTTTAGAAGGAACTTTTTGAGCGCTTCTTGTTTGTGTTACCACTAAAATTTTTGCCCATCGCAGTTTATCCTTTCAAAATTTCATTTTGTTCCATAAAAAAGCGGTCGTCGTTTGCCACGTATGCTTCGACCGCGCCTATTGCCGTAAAGACGTGGTCTAGCCGTTCTTTCGTCTGCTGCAACGCTCTAAACGTCCTCAATTCCTTATCCCTTTTTTCATTCTCTAGTTTTATGCTCTTCGTTCTGTAAAAATCCCGCTCTTTCCTTGCGTGTTCTAGTAGCGTTTTTAAGGTTTTATATCTAGGTTCGCCGTTTTTAGGTTTAAATTCGGCTAGTTCGGTTTTTAAACTAGCGATAAGGGCGTTATGCTGCGAAATTTGGGATTTGTAGCCGTTTATCTCTCTTTTGTGGCGTTTTGCGTTGTCGATCAAGACGGCGTTAAGGTCAGCTACTTTGCTAACAAGGGATAAATTCTTTTGTCTAGTCTCTTTTGCAAGTGCTAGCTCGCCTAATATCGTTTTTTCTAGCTCTTGTTCCGCCCAAAGCCTGAAGTATTTAGCCTCTTTGCTACGGATAAACATACCTAGCTTTACGATGCCACGCAAAGTCCATTTGATAGCCGTCTTTCTAAATTTGTTTGTCTCGACGATGAAATGAATACCCTCGACGATTTCGTCCGCATGCTCTCGCTTGTGGTCTCTGATATTTGTTTCAGAAGTGCCGTAACGCTTGGCGACATATTCGGTAGTGAATGTTTGGAAATTTAGAATTTCAACTTGCGGGTTGCTGTTCTCAAAAAGTGAGTTCATAGTAAAAATCCTTTCAAAATTGATTTTAAATCATCTTTTGGCAGAATTATACTATTTTAAATAATAAAAGTCAAGTATTTTTTTATTGTAGATAATGTTTTTTTAGAAAAAGTTTATTTAAAATCAGAGCGACGGAATTTCCGTCTCTCTAAATTTCGTTTAGCAGCTCCTTAAATGCCGTAAGCTTAGCAATTTTTTCTTTTAGGTGCTTATTTTCTAGCATAAGCTCTAAAAGGTATTGATATGTCGGCGGCACTTCTCCTTTGCTTACCCACTGCGCAGGCGTGCCGGGATTTACCTTAATAATCTCCGCCAGCTCTCGTTGCGTGATGTTTAGCTCTTTACATACGCGCTTAACGATGTTTTCGTTGTTTTGTTCCTCTAGCTTGGATATGATTCCTTGCTCTTTAAGCTCGTAAACCCCGTCGCTCCCTTGTTGCATTTTCGCTACGATCACCTTTTCGTCTTTATCGAATTTTAGTTTTGTGTAGTCGATTTCATACAGAAGTCTCAGGCTCATCGTTTCTTTGCCTACGTCCGTCAGCTCAGCAACGCATTTAAAAGGTAGCCACTTTTTATCCTTAGCTTCTCCCGTTAAATTCATATCATATAAGAAAACGACGTCGCCCATCTCCATGCTTTTTTTAGGGGTTTGGCACCATTCTTCAAAAAAACCGTCTTCGACAAGCTGAGCTATTGATTGATCTGCATCCGTTTTTACAATAAAATATTTTTTACTCATTTTCTTCCTTTGAATTTACGCGATTATACGAAAACGCGCATTAAAAACCTTTAAAACGGTATCGTTTCGTCGCCGTCGTCGTATTTGTCGGCATCAATGTCTACGTCAGGCACATCGTAACTTTCAGGCGGTTTTTGCTGTTGCGGTTTCTTAGGAGCTATTTGTTGCGGACGTTGCTGATAGCCTTGATTGCTTTGCTTCGGCTCGCCTAACATTTCCATTACTTCCACAGCGACACTATGCTTACTTCTGTTTTGCCCGTTGCTATCCTGCCATTGGTCGAATTTTAATCGACCCTCGACTAAAAGCTTACTTCCCTTTTGTAGGTATTGGTTACTTACTTCCGCTTGCTTACCGAAAAACGTGAGATCAATAAAGCACGTTTCCTCGCGTTTTTCGCCATTTAGCGTATATTTGCGAGTTACGGCAATGCCCGAACTGCCTATTGCCGCGCCGCCTTGGGTGTAGCGTAGCTCGATCGGTTTTGTTAAGTTTCCGACTAAAACTACTCTATTAAACATATCAGCCCCTTAAATTCTCTATTAAATTGTCTATACTGCTTGGGTCGTTTAGATACGCAGTCGCCTCATCAATACTTAACCTCTCAACTAATTTTTCAGCCTCTGTTTCACTTGCACCTCGTTTTACTAGCTCACTTTGTAGTAGGTCGTGAGGCATTGGCTCAACTGTCAAATTTTCTTTTACAGTTGCCATTTCAACTTCAAGGGGCGCGGCTTCGATGTATTCGGCTTCCTCAGTTTGTGAATTTTTTGCACCAACTGAGATGTTTGGTTTTTCCGAACTACTCAAAAGCTCATTTAGGCCAGCCTTTGGCGGTGTTTTTTGAGTTTTTGATTGCTCATTAGGCTCAAATGTAACAATATCTTCCGCTTCATCAGATGTTTTTAGTCCATATTTTACTTCTGGAAAAAATTCATTTATAAAAAAACTTTGTGCTCTATATTTCATCATTAGCTCTGGCATTGTCTGCCATTTTGAGCCATTTTTACTTAGCCAACCCTCTCGCCTTGCCATTTCCATTGTTATGGTTGTACCTTTTAATAATTGTCCAGTTTGGGCATCTATGGCTTCACAATGTGCGCTATTGCCATCAGGGCTTACAATAGTTTGCAATCGCCCCTTTAAAAGTCCGCTCGAGTTTAGTCTAGCAACTAGGAATTTTGTTTCAAAACTAGGTTTGCCGTGAATGATATAAATACTTTGTGCTACCTCTAAAGCGCCTATATTCATACGCTGAGCTAAATCAAGCACAATAATCGCCGTTCCAATATTTGCTGTTTCGTTACCCTTGCGTAAATGAGTTGGGAAAAAATCAGTAGCCACAAAAGCTTTGGCTTTCCTTTGTTCAAGCTCAAATTTCTTTACCTCAAGCTCCGTTTTCCTATCTTGATATTCTTGTAGTTGGTTCATTTATCTATCCTTTATGCTGCTATCTTAAAAGCATTTACTATTTTTACACTTAGTGCGACTTGCCCTTTAGCTGTTATCCTAGTTGTGAATTTTTCTTTATTGCCTTTTGGTGTTACTATGATTTGCGGGATAACTTCAAAATATCCAGCCTCTACCCATTTTTGATAAGGCAAGTTGTCGATCATTAAGTATTTTTCATCTCTTAGCCACTTAAAGACCCTATTGCGACCCACCCTTATTTCACTATCACAAAGAGTTTTTACAAAGTCGCCTATTAATGCACTTGTAGCGCTAGCCTCGACGGCTTCAGCAAAAATAAGTTTTGGCATATCGGCAAGGCGTTGCGCTTCTAACGCTTCGATTTTGTCTATTTGGGTTATCGCTAGCTCTAAAGCCTCTTTATAGTTACGCGGAACGTTAAACGGATTTTTTAGTTTTTGCTCCATTAAGTTAAACGCTTTGATAAACTTAACTTTCCATTGATAGGCACGCTCGCCTGTAAAGCCCATAACAAGCAATGAAAAGCCGTCGCGAGTCATCTTATACATCGGTAATTTACGCCCCGTGCTATCTGCGTATTCACTCACCCGAAAATTCGGGGCAGTGAATTCGTCTTGTGGCAGCTCCCTTATTTTGGCTATAATATGGTCATGTCTTTTTTCAAAGACGTCTGCAATTTGTAGAGAAGTAGTCCAGATTTGACCGTCGGCTACTTCCAACTTGATCTCTTGGTTGTTGATGATTAGGTTTTCCATCATTTATCCTTTTCTTTCGGTTGAAGTATGTTTAAAATTTTGGCTCTCATCGCGTTGTGATTTTTAGATAGCGCGTCTAAAGCGCAGAATAAATCATAAGCGCAGTCAAGCACCTTGTAGCTTACTTCCTCGTCGCTGTCGGTCGGCTCTATTTTGTATAGCTCTAAATACTCGGCAAATTTCTGTTTAGTAGGGGCTTTCATTTTTGCCCCCTTGTAAGAAATATCCAAATGCAAGTAGCGAAAAAGGCTACAACCATTATGACATCGGTAAAATCTACTGACATTTTTGCTCCTTAGGGTATAATGTCAAAAGGCATCAGATTAAAGATTTTCTTTGTCCCCTTTCGGGGAGTGGATTAAATCCACCCAAAAATTCGCAAAATCCAATAAAGGATCTGCAAAACCAGACACAGAAGTTGCAACAATCTTGTCATCTGATGCTCCTTTGATTTATTTCAAAAGTAAGTTTTAATTACCTTTGATGAGAGCATCATACTAAATTAATTACTTAAAGTCAATAGATTTGTAAATAAAAGTGAAGCTATTTTGTAGTTTTTGGTAAAAATTGATGACTTTTTAGAAAAAGTAGCTTATTTTAGCCACTTTTTCAAATTCTCTTTTACGGCTTCGCTGTCGGCTATGTCGCGCTCAAGTTCTAATATCCGCTTATACATCTTGATGGCGTGCGCCATAGGCTCGCTTACGTTGCCCGTCGAGGCTGAATTTTTAATCGCGCCCTCGCCATACCCTATCATTTCGCCAAGTTGCTTGTAGGTTAAATTTAGCTCTTTGCAGGTAGCTTTGATTAGATTTTCTTTGGGTATATGCAAATTTGGATGATCGGAAATTTCATCATCTAACTCTTGATCGTATATGTCTCGGTTAAATTCATTAGATGTACCAACAAATCCACAATCTTGACATATTCTATCGCCAGTATCGATTTCTCGTCCAGCTTCTTCGACATAAATTCGCTCTTTTTTTATACTAGAACTTCCGCAGTTTGGGCATTTATACATTTTATTCCTTTATCTCTAAATTTCGTTGCTCGGCGCTTTTAGATGCTTCGATGCCTAAAATATCGTCTAAATAATAATCCGTGCTAACGACGTTTAGATCGGCGTCTATTACGGATTTAGATATTAGCGTGCCTGCTATCTTATCACCATATCTTAGTGCTATCTCATGGCGTTTTAGTTTTTTTAGCCACGTTTCGTCGATGATTTTTACGTCTATGGCAGCTCCATTTATGATAGTCCATTTGCTAGCGCCAGCCAAATCTGGCTTTTTGATAATAAAAGCACCTTTAAACTCGCTTTTTTGTTCTATTGCACCGTCTAAATCGTCGGCGCTAAACTCGTAACCACTTTTTACTTCTCGCTCTTTGCCTTTTAAATTTATGCGTGGTGACATTTTAAATCCTTTCGTGCTTTGGGATAGGTTTGACATCGCCCGTAAAAGAGTGGTCTTGTTATGTTTATAGCCATAACTTTTTAACTCACTATCCTCTATAATTTCACAAACTATCTCGTCGGCTCTATATGGCAACTGCTTTGGGTTGTCCTCTAAAAGCTCTATTAGTTTATCTTTAGCCTTAATCAACAAATCAGCTATGGCGTCTCTTGGGTCTTTCACGTAGCTCCTTATCTTGTCGCTATCTATGCTTTTTAGCACGTCTTTTACTTTAGCTTTTAGCGAGCCGTTTTCTACGCCCTCTAAAATAACGCGGGTTGTTATTTCACTATCGACATAGGAGCAAATAGCGACGTTTAGCTCGTCTAAGCTAGCGATAAAGGTGGATACGTTTTTAAAAAAGTCCGCTCCGCCGTCCGCGTCGAAATCAAAATGCAGGTCGTAGCTTGCGTCCATTTTCGGCCTTTTAAAGAAATTTATGCGATTATACAAAACCCTACTTTGATTTTAGATAATCTTTCAAATTTATGCTATCTGCTCGTAAAATTTCCACGCTGGTAAGCTCAAAGTTTGCACCGCATTTATCTTATCACCATCTTTTTTCGCATAGCCCCACCACTCGTCACGCTCACGGCAATATTTGTAAAGCTCTAGCAATTCAAGATATGTTTTACGTCCTTGCTCTATCGCTGCGGCGTCAAGTTCATAAAAACCTACAAAATAAGGGGCTTTTGTTTCAACAGCGATAAACAAGAAATAATTTACTTCTTTGCCTAAACTTCTTAAAATATCGCTGTAAAACGCTGCTTGCACGTGGTAATTAAAACTAGCGACCGATCTAGCAAAGCCAGTGGCCGAAGCGTCAGAAGTTGTTTTTAGATCAATTACTGCACCCATTTTTTCATTATAAAAATCAGGGCGACATTTAACCGCTACGCCCTCTATTTCACTAAAATAGCTTTGCTCGGCTAATCCGTCTTTTAAAAATATAGCTGTTTCACGCATAGAATTAACAGCATTTGCTATCTCTACGGCTGAGCCAAAAGTATCAATATCAAGCGAGGTTTTATCGCCTAAATTTTCTAAAAAATCGTTATAAATTGCTTTGCCCTCTTTGGTGCGTTTATCTATTTCAGGCTCTACGCAAAATTCATTTGAAAAATCTTTTGGCTCTAATACTAGCTTATGCACCGCAGAGCCTAAGAGTAAAGCTTTTGTAGGCTCACTCCTAAGCTCGTTTTTCATTTTTAAGTGCAAAGGGCTTTTGGCTAGTAGGTCGAGGTCACTCTTTGATATTTCAGGGCGTGCGTGGTATTCTTTATTTGTTAGCATTGTTAAGTCCTTTTATAATCTCTAAAAACTCACCTACAGTCATATTTGGCTTGCCGTAGAACTCAACAAGCCTCTTTAGTGTGGAGTATCGCATCTCTTTCAGCCTCCTCTCGTAGTTTTTTAAGTGTTTGTTGGTAAGTAGCCGTATAACTTAAAACTGCATCGTTGCTCATTTCAGCTTCAACGCATAGCACATAGACAAGCGCTGCGTAGGCAAAAAAGTCTTTTTTACAATGCTCGATAAGCAGATCAATTATTTCGCCACTATTTTCGCCAAGGGCATTTTTAAACGTGTAGCGATGGAGGTTATATACAGCTTCGATGTCGCTTATTAGTGGGTCAAACTCTTGATTTAAATTTATGTGTGCCACGTCGCTTTCGGCACACGCTAAGTCATGGCTTAAACTCATTTTTAACCCCTTTTGATATTTAGATAGGCGATATTCTTTATCTCGCCACCATTGCTGAAAAGCACCCTAAAAAACTTGATTAGCTTTTTCATCTCTAGCTCCTTTTTCTAATAGAAACCTTGCTCGCCACCGCCAGCTAGATGTTAGAAATCAATTTATACTTAAAGGAAAATTTGTATATGAAAATATTAGTGGGCTTTCGCCTACTCCAAGCAAGCAAGGCTTTTATTAGAAAAAGTGGTGTTTTTCGTTTTATTAATAACCCTGTGAAAAACTATCCTAAATCAGGGCTAATACCGAATAGCGACGTTTCGGCTCGCTATATCCGCTTCAGATTGAAACGTGATTAACCTGCAACTCGCAGGAGGCTCACTCTGTCAAGCTTTGCTTTGAAGCCTACAAAACGTTTTTTCGTTTTGATGAGTAAAGTGTATCATCACAACACTTAAGAGATACTTAAATAAGAGTATAAATAAAACACTTTTAAAAAATATTTTTATGGTATAATTTCATAACCCATTAAAAAGGCATAAATTATGGAATTTAAAGACCAAATAAAGGCTATCGCGAGCAAGATAGAGGATGTAAAAGGCAAAATCCATACAGAGGAGGCTACAAAAAATGCCCTCATTATGCCATTTATCCAAGCTTTGGGTTATGACGTATTTGACCCGAATGAGGTGGTGCCGGAATTCACGGCAGATTTAGGCATAAAACAAGGTGAAAAAATAGATTACGCCATTTTTAAAGACGGAGCGCCGATAATTCTGGTGGAGTGCAAAAAGGCTAACGCTGATCTAAA
Source organism: Campylobacter concisus (assembly GCF_003048595.2). Taxonomy (NCBI): domain Bacteria; kingdom Pseudomonadati; phylum Campylobacterota; class Epsilonproteobacteria; order Campylobacterales; family Campylobacteraceae; genus Campylobacter; species Campylobacter concisus. Next base: position 1,704,569 of record NZ_CP049270.1, read on the forward strand.
CGTTAATAACGAATCACAGCTCTTTAGATATTTTCATACGGCATCGGCAAAATTTGCAATACTCACAAACGGTATTATTTACAAATTTTATACCGATCTTGACGAGAAAAACAAAATGGACACTACGCCATTTTTGAGCTTTAATATCCTAAAAATCAAAGATAATCAAATAACCGAGCTCGCAAAATTCCAAAAAGAAGCTTTTAACTCCGATGAAATTTTTAGTGTCGCAAACGTCTTAAGATTTTCAACAGAATTTAAGCGCGTGATAAATGCTGAAATGTCGGAGCCAAGCAAAGAATTCATCAAGTTTTTTATCAAAAAAGTATATACGGGCGTCGTAACGGATCGTATAATAGACCAGTTTGCAGGGGCGATAAAAAACACAATCGCGCAATACATAACCGACAGCGTAAATGAGCGGCTAGATGCTGCTAAAATAGACAAAAGCGGAGACAAGCAAGGATTAGAAATAGGCGATGACCTAAAAATGCCTAAAATCATAACGACTGACGAGGAAATAGAAGCGTTCCATATCGTCCGCGCCATTTTGTGCCAGTCGGTACCGCTAGAGCGCGTAAATTATCGCGATGCGCAATCGTATTTTGCCGTGCTGTTTGACGACAATAATCGTAAAACTATTTGTAGGCTTTATTTATCTGGTAGCAAAAAATACATCGGCATAGTAGATAAAAAGAAAAATGAGGACAAAATTTTAATCAATAGTATTGATGATATTTACAAAAACGGCGAAAAGTTGATTAGCATCGCAAGCTTTTATAACTCTGAGAAATAATTTATCTTTTTCTCCACACCCACGGCGGAGTAGGTTTTATTGGTCTGATAATTTTGATAAATCTATACTTTTCTTTAGGGTCAATCTAGGCGCCTTTGAATTATTGATCTTTTTAGCTATATCTTTTACAAGAGATAATGGGATATTTGCTTTTTTTAAGCTTAGTTTGTCTTTTTTTAAAATTTCATCAATATTTGTTTTAAACGGAGCATTGCAATCAATTAAAGATTCTTTGATTAAAAAGTCTAAGATTTTCCCATCTACATAAAGCAAGGATTCTAGTGCTACTTTATCATTTTTATAGACTTTTAATTTCTTATCTATCTGTGATGTTATCATAGATAGTATTATAATTTCATTTTTATCTCGAGTAGGCAAAATTATATAATAATGAGGTTTATCAAAGCCACTTTCCTCGAAATATAAAACAAATTTCAACGGATCGTCTAACGCTTTTATAAGCCTATCTTTATCTATCAAATATAGCTTCTTTATAAAATTCTTGGCTTATTTTTACGCGTTCATCAGGGATTATAGAATATTCTAATGTCTTATCGTTTGTTTTTTCAAAAAAGTCATCTATTTCCATTTTAAAGCTTGTATCGCTCTCTCTTAGTTTTTTCTCGAATCTATTCCACTCTTTATATTTGTGGGTTATATCTATTAACTTGCTTGAGCTATACTGACCGAATTGTTCTATTGAGAAATCTAACGCTTCAATATCCGTGTCACTCAGCTCATCATAGTCGTCTCTTATTAAGAGTGAGCCATTTGATTTTACAAAATATGGTGGAATTTTGCTTATTATATCTTTGGCGTAGTCCTTTTGCTCAATAGGGACAGTATCTTTGAAGCTAATAATATCATAAGTTGCACTAGCCACTGGACCACATCTCATAGCACAAAATTGATCATTGGTGATTGATTGGAAATACTTCCTTAGGCTATACCTTTCTGCAAAAAATAGTAATTTCAAAATCGTGAGCTTATCTAATAAGCTATCGGGAGATGCTCTTTTTACTATATAATCAACAGCTTGTATCGCAGCTTTGTAATTTAGCATATTGCCTCCTTTAGCTTTGAGATTTCCATTGTATAAACTAATTATTCTTTTTATCACGTGGAATTTGATTATATCAAACTTTTATCAAACTTCGCTTAAAGTAAATTAGGTCTTTTGATTGTAGTCTTGCTTTTTCTCTGGGGCGTCAATGCCGTATAGTCTGACCTTTGTTTGCTCTTTGCCACTTAACACAGTGATAGTGTCGCCGTCAGATATTTTTATGACTTTGGCAGGGAAAGCAAATAAAAATAAAGGGTAGATGAAAAGTAAAAAACGGATCACTGCTTTTTGACAAAGTATATTAAAAATCTATATGCGTCGTAAGTTTTAAAAATTGCGATAAGAAACAACAAAAAAGATATAATGCAAATAACTATTTTGATGGTATCACTCATAAAATCTAGACGAATAAACCAAAACAAACATATAACAACACCACTAATAAAATTCCAACATATAGAGCTATTATATCGCTTTATAACGCTATCAATAAGCCCAGTTTCTCGAAACTCTGCTATTCGCCCAGTGCTAATAGTTTGCAATATAGTAATAGCAGCAATAACAAAGGCTAGCATGGTAAAGCTTATAGTAAAAAGTTTATCTAAATTAGAATAAATAAAATCTACATCTATCATCTTGATAAATCCATTATTTCTTGTATATGTTTTTCATAAACGTCTTTTATGACGACAAGCATGTCTTCAGGTGCAACACGCTTTTTATTTTCCCTTACGCTCATAGATACCGTATAAAACTCATCTAGCAAATCAATTAAAACACCACTTTTTAAATAAGAGTTTGATGTCTTTATTCGCATTCTACTATAATTTTCTTTATTCCCCAACAATTTTTTAAAAACATCGGCGCCAAATAAACCTCTGCCTTTTTTGGCTGTTATTTTTATCTCGATTCGCCCCAGATCGTCATCGTCTATTTTTAATATTCCTTTATCGTCAAGACCGAGTTCTTGTAGGATTTTTATCGATGGGTTAGCTAGTGCGATGTCGTATGCTTTTATGATGTCGGAATTTGCTGCGGTGTCAAAATCCCCGCCTCTCTAGCCCTTAAATACAGATCAGCCACGAGCGGCAAAATTTCGGCATTAAACCCCTCTTTCTTATTGTCGTCTTTATCCAAGTATGGCACTCGCTTGATCATGGCTCGCAAGTCCGATGAAATCAGGCCTTGCAGGTTTTTAGCATCCATAAAAGCGGGGGTCTGATCTTGCCTTGAATTCCCTCTAGGCTCACGCCCTAAAGCCCTAAAAACGGCGTTATGACCGATAACTCTCGCCCCATCCTCTAAAACGGCGACATCAAGTTCTGTATCGCCGATTTTTAATATGCCGTCAGCTAAAGACTTTAAAATCTTGCTTATTATTTTTTATCCTTTCTAAAACCTCTTTGAATTTATGGAGTAACTACCGACTACGCGTCTACAAAAACAACTAATATTTTATTTAAGAACATCTAAAATATAAGCATTCTTTATTTTTTGCGTTTTGCCGTCTTTAATAAGTTTTATTTTTAAATTAACTGGCTCTTGTTTTTCGGCTTTTTGTATAAGTGTTATTCTTTTTTCTACAGAGAGAATATCGGAGTTTAAATTTACATTGCCAAGCTCTTTTACTCTAAAAGGTCTTTCACTTGTAAAAAATTGAGATTGTATATGAAATAAATCATCTATTTCTTCTTCTAAATCTGGCACTTCTGTTTGTGACAATACGACCCTAAATTTGTCCTTGTCTGCTGAAGTTATAGGGGCATTTATTTGATCGTCTAGTTCAGGGGCTATTATGGCCTTTTCTTGGTCTTGTAAAACTTCTGCAATCCTTTTTTTAACATGATTAGCTGGCTCTTGCAAACTACGATCAGCAGACAAATCTTTTACCATTTTTGATACAGTTTCTAGTCGTTTTTGTTCCGCTTCATCTCTTGCTTGCTGAGCTTGCTTTTGGATACTTTCTGCTTGGAGATCCGTATATTTATGGAAGCTGCTATTAGCAAACCAGCCACCAATGGCAATTATAAAAACTACCATTACTTGCCATCCATTCATACGCTTTAGCCCCTCTTTCAAAATATCTTTTATGTCAGTTGAAATTTCTAAACAACCCTTTTCAAGTTTGAATTTTAACATTCTTTGGCTTTGTGGAATTTGAATATTAAATTTTTGTTCCAGCCCTGCAATAAAATTCTCATATTGGACTTGATACTCCAATACTACTCTTGCAACACCTGCATCTATATAAGTCAAATCGAAGTCGTTAAAACGACCACCATCGAGTTTAATTTTATACTCTATATCGCCTATTTTAGAGATTTTTATGTCGCTTTGTGTTTGCAACATAAAATCCTTTGCTCGCAACAAATCGGCAACTGAATTTATTTCAATATCTCTCATTTTTTACCTCTTTTTTTCATTTTGAAAATCTCCTTACTTTATCCCATAATCCTCAAACGTTAGCCCTTTATACACTTCGCAATGGACTTTACCGCAGACTTTACCAAGTATTTCCCATTCATAGCCCTCTTTGTGTGGGTACATTTCGCCATATTTTGTATTTATACTAATTAACTTTATCCCGTTATGTGGCAAAAACTCAACCCTTTTTATATAAACACTCTCTCCCATTCTGACGATATAAACACCAGCAATACGTACAAATTTATCCCTACCTGCTACCATATCAGCAATAGCCCAGTCACCCTCGTAAAAATCAGGCTCCATGCTATCGCCCACCACTTCAAAAATACGCAAATTTTTAGTGTCAAGCCCTTTTAAAAAAGCCTTATCAACTGCGATCTTTCTCTCGTCTTTTTGAAGCATAGCGAGATCATAAATCCCCTCGCTACCGGCACCGACGCGCATTTCTGATTTTGATAAAAATACAATATTGTCGAGTGGTAAGTCTTTAAGCGTGTCCGACCCGCCGATTATTAATTCGTCAAGGCTTGTATCAAAAAGCTCGGCAAGGGCTCTTAAAGTTTTAATTTCAGGGTTATTTCTCGTCTTTTCGTCTTTTCTAAACCAATTTTTTACCCCGTCCAAAGTATAGTTTATCCCTTGATCGGCAAGAAAAAAAACTATATCGTTTTGATTTATCCCTTTTTCTCGCATAATCTCTTTTGCGCGCTTAAAATCAAACATCTTGGCCATTTTTTGCCTCCTTAGATAGGTGTTTTTATTGAGCACTATTATACCAAATTTTAAAATTTAATTAATGTTTTTATACTACACTAATTAAACTGCTCTTAAGGGTTTTAATACTACACTTACACCATGAATTACAAAACACTAAAAAAAATTTTGTTGCAATATCTAAAGATCGATAGAGTAAAGCGGTTATTAGCAAAAGGCAACAAAGGCAAACACAAACCATCGGGCACGTTAATGATAGTTTTGGAAAAGAAACACGATGTCCCCGCCGTCGCTTGGGAAGACATCCGCCTTTGGCTATCCGAGCAAGAAGCCAAACAACTCAAAAAGGCTAAAAAATGATCGCTGAATTTTTATATGTCGTTTTTGCCGTAGCGTGTATTTACGGCATCGGCTGGATTTGCGGCATTACGCTCCTATTATTTTGCCGTTTTTTAGCGTTCTTTGCCGAAAAACTAGACTAAGGTAGAATGAATGAGACATCTATCGTTTGATTTGTTACAAATTCCCTTCTTAACGAAGGGGCAGTCTATGCGCGTTATTTTATCGTTTTTAAAAGCGACGGGCACGATCATGTTTTTATCGTCGAATTCGCTATCTCCTCTTAGTAGGCATAGATATTCTTTTTCATATCTAAAAGTTTCTTTAATGAGATACTTTTTCATATTCCAGCCTGAAACAAAGCCGAGAATAAAAATAAATAAAGCTATCGCAAACGACGTAAAACCGCCATTAGCTAAGGCTTTTAAAAAAGCGTCGAATATTTCGACCATAAAAATCCTTTTTGCTAATTATATCCAAAAAGAGTGCAAAAAATGATCGCCGAGACAAGCATAAACGGCTACATAGCTAGCATAGATCAGCACGAGATACAAAAAACGCAGATAATGAAAGCGCTTTTAAAATACCCAAACGGCGCGTCAAGACATATGTTGTCAGTAGCAACGGGGCTACCTACTGCTACCGTGAGCGCTAGAGTTAACACCCTTGTGTATTTAGGGCGTATAAAAGAGCGGGGCAAAGATAAATGCCCTATCACCGGCGTAACCGTGAAATGGTGCTATTTTAATGAAGCTCACCTTATAAACAAGGAGCTTATAAAATGCATAAAGGCGGCGAGCAATGCCTGACATTGAGTTTATGATCGCGTCTTTTGCGATCGGCGTTATTTTGTTTGAGCTGATAAATTACTTCAACTTTAGGATATGAAAATATGAATTTAAGCGACTTTAGTAAAGAGCAAATTTTAAGAGAACGTAGGCGACTATCGGACATGAAGAAGCGTTGCAACGATCCTAAAAACAAAGACTACAAATTTTATGGTGCTAGAGGTATAAAAATCTGCGAGGAGTGGATGAACAATCCAACTAGCTTTTATCTTTTCGCACTTAAAGAAAACAAAGGACGCGAGGGGCTCACGATAGATCGTATAGATCCGGACGGAGATTATGAGCCCTCAAATGTGCGTTTTGTGTCACGCCACCAAAACTGCGTAGAAAATTTTGTAGGCAAGCAAGGCAAAGATACGCCTAATTTTCGCATTTATGCCAAACATGGTGGACTTTACGAAAACCAATACGAAAAGAAGCACTTTAAAGATGTGTGCTACCACTTTTGCAATAAACGTCGCCAAGGTGGCTGGAGCTTGTATGAAAGCTTGAACGTCCCAGTAGGACAAAGGCGCGATATATTTTGGTACAAGATAGAAAAGCGAAAAACCGAGTTTTTTAACGAGATATTTCTAAATTTAAAAGATCAATTAGCTATTTATCCTGAACTAGGTAGCCCAAGAGCTTGTCCTAAATGTAAAGAAGAATCAATGTTTTTAAAAATGGATTATCCAGTGAGAATGGAGTGTGCCTGCGGTTATCGTTTAGACTTACAAACGGTTAAGGCTAAATTTAGTGCTAGACACGCGCCTAGAGTAAGCAAAGTAAAAATCAATGCAATACTAAAAAAGAGCAAATACGAACCTAGAACGGAATATATAAGCAGTCTAGGAGCTCAAAGCGGTATAGAAATTTAAAAGGGGGTTTAGATGAGCGATAATTTGCAAAACGGATATGCAATTTGCTTTAATTCCTGGCTATTTGATGAAAGGATACAAAATGAGCTTAGGCTCTTGCTTTTAATCTCTTCATTGTCAGCTAAAGAGGGCTATTGTTACGCGTCTAACGAGTATTTAGGCGAGAAGTTTGGCAAGTCTAAAGATTGGGCTAGCTCTGGTGTAACAAAATTAAAAAATCTAGGTTACATCGAGGTTGAATTGCAAAAATTCGGCGCGGTAGTAACTAATCGAAAAATTAAGATGGTAGCCCTAGAAAACGCAGCTCGTCCGCGAACGGAAAATCCAACGTCCGCCGACGGAGAAAATCAGGTCGCCGACGGAAAATCCAACGTCCGCGAACGGAAAATCCAACGTCCGCCATATAATGTATGCGCGCGAATGAATAATACAAGCAGTAATCAATTACAAGCCTTAAAATTACAAGCTAATAATAACCCCCTACCCCCTAAGGACATTTCACTACCTGACTTCATCGACCCTACTCTTTGGCAAGAATATCTAGCCTACAAGAAAGAGCGACGAGAGAAACTAAGCACTAAGGGTATCGAGATGAAATTTAGAGACTGGGCTAAATGGCGAGATGAAGGCATAGACGTAAACGAGTGTATAAGAGAAGCAATGCGGAATGAGTGGCAGGGCGTCTTTAAGCCAAAGCCCGACAAAAACGGCGGCGGGCGAAACGTGCCAAACAATGCTACGACAAATCCTCACGGGCTAAAACAAGGCACATTAAACACAATGGCGGCGTTTAGGGAGCTAGCTAGAGAAATGAGAAAAAACGGAAAAAGTGATTTAGTGGGAGATTTTCAATGACGATACAAGAATTTTACGGCGTATTTATGCCGACAGTGGAGTATTACGGAGCGAATTTAAGCAAAGCCGTGATCGCACTTTATTTCGAGGACTTAATGGACTACGAGGCGAGCGAATTAGCCGCGGCGCTAAAACTAGTCAGGCAAACGCGAAAATATCCTACGATGCCTACGTCTGCGGAAATTTTAGAAGCGCTTAACGGAGATGAGGGCGACAAAGCGCAAAAAGCGTTAGACGAGCTAACTTACGCGATAGGACGCTACGGACCTTATCGTAGCGTATGCTTTAAAGACGGAGCGATAATGTCAGTAGTGCGTGCTAGGGGTGGCTGGGTAAAGGTTTGCAACCTAGAAGGGCAAGACTGGGAGAATTTTAAAAAGTGGGACTTTGCCAAGCTTTATAAGATTTACGCGAAAAACCCACAAATTTGTCCAGATTATCTAATTGGCGAGAGCGAGGCGAATAATGGCTTTAACGGCGTAGGCGGAAACGAGCCAGTGTATTTTATCGGCGGGACTAACGACGGCAAATTTATGGATGTGACTAAATTTAAAGCCCTAACAGAGCAAAAATCACCCATTAAGGCGATATTGTCAGGCGTGATAAAAAGGATTGGCGCGTGATCAAATACGTGAGCAAAAAAGAGCGTGAGATGAAAGCCGTATATATCACGATAACAGAAGTTGGAGCGAGCATAATCGCAAAGGTGGCAGACGAAAACAAAAAGATACTTGATAGCTTTGAGATAAGTCGCAAGGACGCAAGCGGTGTGCTTGAAGTAATGAGAAAGTGGAATGAGAAGCACAAGGGCGAGAAGGAGGCTAGCCTTGATATATAACTCTGCCCCTTTACCATTTCAAGGACAAAAAAGAAACTTCATTAAGCATTTTAGAGAGCTTATAAAAAACGAGTTTAGAGCGCATCGAAACGGAGTTTTTATCGATGCTTTTGGTGGCTCTGGACTACTTAGCCACAATATAAAGCAAATTTATCCTAATGCAAGGGTAATTTATAACGACTACGATAATTACAGTGAGAGGCTGGCAAATATAGAGGTAACAAACGAGATTTTACAAGCAATAGAGCCTATCACAAAAAAATACAAAAAGAATGAAAAAGTAAGTGGAGAGGATAGAGAAAAAATTATAAAAATCATAGATGAGTATATAAAGAGAGGATATTTCATCGACTGGCTAACACTCAGCTCAAGGCTTCTTTTTTCTGGTAAATATGCTCATAATGAAGATGAATTTAAAAAAGAGAAAACATTTTTTATAACCAGCACAGGAATGTCTTTATATCAAGTAAATGGTTATTTAAAAGGCGTTGAGATCGTCCGCAAAGATGCAATAGAGCTGATAAAAGAATTTGAAAATAAAGATGTTGTATTGGTTTTAGACCCACCATATTTGCAAACAAACAAAGCAGGTTATAAATGCTTTTGGGGGCTACGCGACTTCTTAAAGCTGATTAGACTAGTACGAGAACCTTTTATATTTTTTTCAAGTGAAAATAGCGACATTTTGCCATACATAGACGACCGTGTAGAGTGTGGTGATGAAGTTTTTAAAGGATACGGCCTAAAACAAGCAATTTTAGCTAATGGACAAGCGAAGACTGATTATATGATCTACAAAAGCGGAGCAAGGGGGCTATTTTGATGGAACTAAATAAAATTTATAACACTGACTGCTTAAATTTTATGAAAAATATGCCTGATGCGTGCGTTGATTTGGTCGTTACTGATCCGCCTTATATCATCTACACAAAAGGCGGAGGGTTAGGTAAGAGCCCAGTCTATGAAAAGGGCGATTTGGCAAAGATAGCTGATGGCTTTGATGTAAAAACAACACTAAATGAGCTTGAACGAATTTGTAAAAAAACAAATATTTTTATCTTTTGCTCTACCAAACAAAAGCCTGAGATAATGAGCTGGGCTTATGAAAAAGGACATAACGTAGCTGAGTTATTTTGGCACAAGCCTAACGCAGCACCATTTACAAACAATACTTTTAAAAGTGACATCGAAAATATTATCTACATAAGAGCAAAAGGTGTCAAGATAAAAGGTAGATCAAAGCTCTTTACTCAAAACGCAAAAAAGAGCGAATACGGACATCCTAGCGAAAAGCCACTAAGTATTATCAAAAGCTTGATTTTAACTAGCTCAAGCGATGGTGAGTTAGTTTTTGATCCATTTATGGGTAGTGGGACAACGGCGGCGGCGTGCAAAGAGCTAAATAGAAATTTTATTGGCTGTGAGATAGAGGCTAAATACTGCGAAATGGCCGAGAAAAGGTTAAGAGAAACGATAAAGGGGCTAATATGAGCGAAATCTTAAATTATGCAGTTTATAAACTAGATCTTGACGAGATAGAGGGTAGCGACGATTGGTTTGACGCTAATGGACGGCTAAAATACAAAGAGCGGTTTTTATTTGATACGCTCAAAGAAGCGGGCGAGATAGAAAAAAGTTGGCTAGTGGCCTTATTTGCAAGCGAGCAAGACGCGATAGAGTTTTGCGAGGGCGCAGGACTAAGCTCAGACTCGGATTATTTTTATTTTTGCACTCGTGGACACTACTCATTAGATGTAGAAATGGGCGAATATGTAGAGGTAGGATATTGATGCCGCCCAAATACGAAAACACCCTAGCGTATGCAAAATCGACGGGGCAAGTACCGCTAGAGGATTGGGAGATGAAATTCTTTGCCGGCTGGCTAAAAAGAAATAATCTAAAATTTACCCACGTAGCAAACGAGAGAGTAGCCAGCGTGCAATACAAAAAGAAACTAAAAGCTATGGGAACTAGCGCAGGTTTCCCCGATATGCTCGTATTTTTGCCGAGCAAGATCGTATTTGTCGAGATGAAACGAGCCAAAAAGAGCCTAAGCAGGGTATCGGACGAGCAAGAGGATTGGGTAGATACTATCAACTGCTACGGCTACGCAAAAGCTAGAGTTTGTTACGGCTCGGGCGAGGCGATAGACTTTATCAAGAGCGAGATGGGGAGAACGCGCTGATTGAAATACGACGTCGATAAATTTTACGCCTTATCTGAACACTTTAAGGACAACTTATCGGTTGTGGCTTGTGCTGCCGCCATAGCGATATACGCTAAGGGCATTTTAAAAGATTTTTCATTTGGCCGCTACAAAGATGAGCTCATAAAACCGCTGCAAGCACTGACCGACGGGCTAACACCGGACAAACTCGAAACCTTTGCGCGTGGTGTAGAAGCTATAATAAGCAAAGACAAAATATTATCGCGCGACGACTTCGCAAACATCGAAGCGTATAGCGTATTTGAAAAGTCGTACGACAAAAGCGGCGTAAAGCTAAGAAATAAAACTAAACGCCCGCGTAGGGTTAAAAAAGAACAACTAGAGTTTAAATTTTAAGGGGAGCGGGTGGCGAAGCTATCAGAGCAGGTAAAAAAATTAATAATAGCCGACCACTTGACGGGCAAATTTTCGCAAAGAGAGTTGGCTAAAAAATACGATTTATCCACCAGCACGATAAATAAAATTACAAAAGGGGTGGAAGCCAAAAACGAACACCTAGTGAACGCCCAAGTAGCGTTGCTGTCGGCAAGAGAAACATTACCGCCCGAACAAACGAACGCGATCGCGAACGCTGCGAGAGACGAATTTTATAATAGGCGGCTAATCGAAAACGCTACCCAAAAAAACCTAGCCAAAATCACTGAAATGCTAGACAAAAACACCAAATACGAAAAGGTGGGTGTCGGCGACGGGGTGCAAACTTTCGAGCCGGTGGAATTAAACGCAAACGACTATAAGGCACTACAAGACGCGATAGATAAAGCCAGCCTAACGCTCGGCGTTAATCCCCGCTTTTCAAATACTACGATAAACAACGCAAACGTAAGCCAAGAAGCACAAATTCAACAAATCGTGATAAGCAAAGATGAGTAAACTAGAGGTCAAGCTGCTACCGCACCAATACGAGCTACTAGCCGATACAAGCACGAAAATCATAGGCTTAGTCAGCGGTTACGGCGCGGGCAAAACCTACGCCGCGGTTAGAAAAGCCTTGCAGCTAGCATTTCTAAACCCCGGTTGCGCGGGCGTGATAACCGAGCCAACCTATCCGCTTTTGCGCGACATCTTATTTGGCGACCTTGAAAACGCGCTCATTGAGTGGGGCGTGCCGTATAAATTTAACAAATCAAGCGCAGTATTTACGCTGGACGTAAACGGCGCCAAAACGCCTATTTTATGCCGTAGTATGGAAAACTGGGAGCGATTAATCGGCATAAACGCCGCTTGGATAATATGCGACGAGTTTGATACGTCAAAAACCGAGATCGCACTAAAAGCTTACGAGAAGCTACTAGGACGCTTAAGAGCGGGGAACACTAGGCAATTTATTATTACGACGACGCCCGAGGGCTTCCGCGCCACGTATCAAATTTTCATAGAAAAAGGCGGCGATACTAAACGGCTGATAAAAGCAAAGACCGCCGACAATAAATATCTGCCGCCCGATTTTATCGACACGCTAAAAGAGCAATACCCCGAGAATTTGCTTAAGGCTTATTTAGAGGGCGAATTCGTAAACCTCACTAGCGGCACCGTGTATAGTTACTTTAGCCGCGATACTCACGCAAGCACGGAAACTATCAAAGAGGGCGAAACGCTACACATCGGCGCGGATTTTAACGTGGGCGGCTGCATAAACATAGTCTGCGTAGAGCGAGCGGATAAAAACGGCATAATAACCACGCACGCGGTAGATGAGGTTATTAGTTACGATACATACGCTATGGCGCAGACGCTAAAAGATAGATACAAAGGCCATAAAATTATTATTTATCCCGATGCTAGCGGACAAAATAGAAAAACGAGCGCGAGCGAAACGGACGCGCAAATTTTAAGAGGTGCTGGGCATTTGGTATTCGTAAACCACTCAAATCCGAGCATTAAAGACCGCGTAAACTGCGTGAATAACTTATTTGACAAACTCCGCTTGCTCGTCAATGTCTCAAAATGCCCGAATTTAACCAAAGCTCTTGAGCAGCAAGCGTGGGATAATAAGACCCAACTGCCCGAAAAAAGCGACGCTCACCCTGCAAACGATGACTACAACGACGCGCTTGGGTATCTAATCGCGTATAAATACCCGATAGCTGCGCGAGATTACCAAATCAAGGTAGTCGGCATTTAGTAGTAGAATGCAAAGAAAAAAGGCTTCTTATGGCGGTAAATGCAAAACATCCCGAATATTCTAAGAATTTAACCAAATGGCAGCTAATGCGCGATGCCTTAGCGGGCGAGGTGGCAAAAGAAAAATACGTGCCTAAATTAAGCGATCAAGAAGCGGAGGAATACAGCGCCTACGTAGGGCGAGCAGAGTTTTACAACGCGACGGCTAGAACGCAGGTCGCGCTAACAGGGCTACTATTTGCAAAGCCGCCTAAAGTTGAGCTGCCCGAAGCGCTAAAGAGCATCGGCGAGAATATCAGCCTAGATGATGACACGCTAGAAGCTCTTGCTAAAAATATCGCCGACGAGTGCCTAAGCGTCGGGCGTTGCGGGGTGCTTGTGGATCTGCCTAGCGTTGAAAAGGCGGATTATTCCAAGCTGGAAGCCGAGCGATTAAATTTAAGAGCCTACGCCACGCTTTATAAGGCCGAAAACATTATCAACTGGAAAACCACGAAAATAAACGGCTCAAACGTTACATCGCTCGTGGTGCTTGCTGAAACCTACGCCGAGCCGACGCAGGACGAGTTTGTAGATAAGATAAAAACGCGCTACCGAGTACTTGATTTGCACGAGGGCTACTACCGTCAAAGAGTATTTAGCGAAACCAAGGCGGGAAATTTTGAAGTAGTTAGCGAAATTTACCCGAGCGCGAACGGGCAAAAGCTTGAATATTTGCCGTTTACGTTTTTTAACGTGAACGACTTAAAAACAGCGGTAGAAAAGCCACCTTTGCTTGATTTGGCCAAGGTTAATATTAGCCATTTTAGGAGCGAGGTCGATTTAGAACACGGCACGCATTTTACGGCGTTGCCTACGCCTTACGTCACGGGCTATCAAGGCGAGAGCAGCGAAAAGCTAAAAATAGGCTCTACCGCCGTTTGGGTCATAAACGATCCGAGCGCAAAAGTAGGCTTTTTAGAATTTAGCGGCGCGGGGCTATCTACGCTTGAAAACCGTATTGCGGTAAAAGAAAAAAGGATGTCGATTTTGGGCGCGCGCTTGCTGCTTGACGAGAAAAAGACGGCTGAAGCTACCGAAACGCTACAAATGCGAAAGAGCGGTGAAAATGCGGTATTAACCAACGTCGCATCTACGATCAGCGAGGGGATAGTATCGTTTTTAAAAGACATCGCCTTTTTTGAGAATATCGCGAGCGAGAATTTAATATACGAGATAAATACCGACTACAACCTAACTATGATTGAACCGCAACTATTAGCGCAAATTATAGCCGGCATTCAAAGCGGGGATATTCCAAACGAAGTGCTTTATGATGCACTACTAAAAGGCGAGCTAATGCCTGAAACTATCCAAAGCTACGAGGATTATCAGGCCAAACTAGAGCAAGCCGCGCCGCAGGTAACGCCGAGCGATGAAGCCATTTAACCAACTTATAGCCGAGCTTGAAGTCGCGCGCTCTCTTTTGCACGAGCGGATAAAAAACGGGCTAAGTAAAAAAGTAGCTAAATTTTACGATGAGATGATCGCAGATTTGCAGGCTCAAATTTTAAAAAAGAAAAATATAACGAATAATTTAGCCCAAACGATAAGCGACCTCAAACAAAGCCTAAAAACGCCCGATCTGCGTAAAGATTTTTTAACACTAGCGGAAAACGAGCAAGACCATCTACTAGACTACAACGAGCTGGCGGGGATTGTTTTGTTTTCTAGTGTATTGCCAGAGAGTAGCATCGAGCGGATAGTAGATAGCGCGCAACTAGAGGGCGCGACCGTCAAAGCGTGGAATAACGGGTTAAACGCCGATCAGAAAAAGAGACTAGAGCGCGAGCTAAAGATAGGCGTAAGCTTAGGCGAGACGACGCCTATGCTAGCGCAAAGAATAGCGCACGTTTTAGAGAAAAATAAACGTGACGCTACCGCTATCGCTCTAACCGGAGCGGGCGCAATAGTAAGCGAAATTCGCCAAGCCTTTTTTGAAGCAAACGACGACGTCATAAAATGCTACAAATATCAAGCTACGCTAGATACTCGCACATCTGCGCTGTGTAGAGCCTACGACGGGTTAACGTGGGATAAAGACTACAAGCCTATCGGGCATAACTTCCCGTTTCGCAAACCGCGCGTAAATACTCATTTTAATTGCCGCAGCACCATAATACCGGTAACCAAAAGCTGGGATGAGCTGGGCACCGAGGGAATGGACGAAGCGAGCGGTCGCACTAGGTCAAGTATGAACGGCTACGTACCGCAGGATATGAGCTTTAACGACTGGCTAAAAACCCAAAGCCCCGAAACGATAGAAAAGACGCTGGGTAAAGGCAGAGCCGAGCTATTTATGCAAGGCAAGATCACGATGCGGGATTTGATAACGCAGCAGGGGCGCGCGCTTGACTTGAGCGAACTAGCCAAGAAAAAGAAAATTTGGGAATATTCAAAGGAAAATATTAAGCATTTTGATATACCAAAAGGCATTAAGAGTCGAATAGGGCTTAAGACGGACAAAATACGAGGTAGCTTGGAATATCTATTTAATAAACACCCTGAAATGTTTGACGGTAAAGCGGATATTGTAAATATAATAAAAGATGTTTTTAACGCGCCCGATATTATCAAGCCTGCAACGCGTCGTAGTGGCGGTTTCATAATAGCAAAGTCGATAGACGATAAGAAAAAGAAAATGATCGACATCGGCATTTACCCTAATAATGGTGTAATTTTTCACATAAACAAAAGAAAATGGGATGCTGATATGAGAGAATTTAAAAAAGGCAAGCAGTGAGACCGCCCAACCCTCACACGAACGGATACCGCAGAATAACTACGTACCGCACGGGGCGATAATGCGCTTGCTAAGAGCGCTAGGGCATTTCGTTTTCACTCATCCCTTTTGCTTGCCACTGTCGTAATTATACCATATTTTCACCAAACCAGACCACTTTAAAATTTAAGCTACTATTCTATCAAAGGCCGTGCCTTAAATTTAACTCTTGTGGAGGACAAAATGGATATTGAGGAGCTAAAAAAGCAAGTCAGTGATTTGCAAGCAGAAAAAGAGAGAATGGAAGCCAAAAACAAAGAGCTTTTAAGCGAGGTAAAAAAGCTAAAAGCTAAAAATAGCGACGCGGTGGATGCCGAGAAATACGCCGAGCTTGAAGCTAAATACGACGAGCTAAAAGCAGAGAACGAAAAGCTTATCAAAAAATACGATGCCGATACGAAAAAGCTAAACGCCGATCTAGCTAATGCTAACGGCTCGCTAAATAAGTATCTAATCGACGCAGGGCTAAGCGATAATCTCGCAAAAGCGGGCGTAAAAGCGGAGTTTTTAGAAGCGGCTAAGGCGCTACTGCGCGGCAATGCTAGCCTAAAAGACGACAAGGGCGAGCTAAAAGCGTATATCGCGGATAAGCCTATAAGCGAGTTTGTGAGCGAATGGGCGCAAAAAGACGGTAAAGCTTTCATAGCAGCGCCTCAAGGTCAAGGCGGAGGAGCGAGCGGAGGCGGCGGTAGCGTAAATATCGGCGCTAAATGGGGCGGCACTCGCGAGGAGCGAATAGTCGCGATAAAAGAGAAATATAATTTAAAGGAATGAAAATATGGCACTAAGCGACATGAAGGTATTTTCCGAATACCTAGCAGGTACAACGATCGAAACGCTAAGTCAAGACATAGAGAAATTTAACGCGGCTAGCGGCGGCACGATAATTCTAAACGCACAGGGCATAGACGGCGATTTTATGCAGGAGAGCTTTTTTAGAGGCATCCACTCCGCACAGCGTAGGGTAGATAGATACGCGGCCAATGCCGCGGCTACGGCTACGACCTTAAGACAAGAGCAAGACAACGCCGTAAAAGTAGCGGGTGGGTTTGGTCCCGTGGTATTTGAGCCGGGACAGCTAACGTGGATAAAAAAAGACCCGTCCGTAGCTCTTGAAGTGATTTCAAGAAATATGAGCGAGGCGATGATAAGCGATATGCTAAATACGGCTATCTCCGCACTCGTAGGCGCTATCGGCAATAACGCGGGCGTAGTAAACGACGTAAGCGCAAGCGGCGGCATAAACCAAGCCAACCTAAACAACGCGTATGCAAAATTCGGTGACAGAAGCGCGGCCATAACGGCTAATATAATGAGGGGAGCGGTATTCCACAAGCTAATCGGGCAAAATTTAGCAAACGCCGCACAACTATTTAAGGCCGAAAACGTGCTCGTTGTCGAGATTTTAGGGCGCCGCGTAGTAGTAACAGACGCACCGGCTCTTTACAAAGCTGGAACGCCGAATAAAGACTACGTTTTGGCGCTAACGACTGGTGCCGCGATAGTAAGCGACGCGGGCGATCTAATCACGAATATTCAGACCAACAACGGCAAAGAGCGCATAGAAACGACTTATCAGGCTGATTATACATTCGGGTTGTCGCTCAAAGGCTATTCTTGGGATACGGCAAACGGCGGCAAAAGCCCGGATAACGCAAAACTAGGCACCGGCACGAACTGGGATAAGATAGCTGCTAGCGATAAAGATACCGCGGGCGTGCTACTAATAGGCGACGCGGCTAAAAACTAGGAGGCGGTAAATGTCTAAATGGTATGTAGAATTCCCAACGTTTCAGTATAACGAGGACGTTAAAGCCCTAGCCAAAGAGCGAGGGCTAACAATCATAGACGCTAAATTCGACGAGGGCGACGGTGTGAAAGACCCGCCCGAGCTGACGCTAAAGGGTGCGACGCAAGAAGTCGATTACGACGAGCTGATTTCAAGGCTCGATACGTTAAAAGCGGGCGAATTGAAGTTGCTAGCGGCTCATTTGGGCGTTGAATATACTAACGCGGACGGCACGAAAGCCGCCATAAAAGAGAAGCTGGAGCAATGATACCCGAGAACGGCACTGGGCTAGCTAATGCCAACGCTTACGTTTCGGTCGAGTTTGCCGATGAGTACTTTTCGGCACGCGGCAACCAGACGTGGGCGGGGTTAGATAATGCAGCCAAAGAGGCGGCCATTATCAAGGCGACGGATTATTTAGAGGCCATGTATTTTGATAAATGGCAAGGCGAGAGATTAAAAAGCGATCAGGCTTTGAGCTTCCCGCGCTCGCCGTTTGGGATGCCTGCTAAATTTAAATCCGCCGTTTGCGAGCTAGCTATAAGGGCAAACGTGGGCGAGCTAATGAGCGACGTCGAGCGGCTAACCACTAAAGAAAAAGTAGGCGGTATCGAGGTGGAATACGCACAAAATGCAGACCCCGCCACCAAATACGCTTACGTAGCTAGCCTTTTAAAGCCGTTTTTAAAACCCGCAAACGCAATGGTAATGAGGCTAGAGCGATGCTAAACGAAAAAGCCAAGAATACGGCGTTTAAATTGCTTGATAAATTCGGCAAAGTAGGCACGTATAAACGCAAAAGCAGGCAAATTTACGACCCTGAGACGGGCGGAATGACTGAGCAAATAAGCGAATACAAAGTAAAGGCGTATATCGATAGCGCGAAAAGCTACTCAAATTTAATAGAAAAAAGCTTATTAGACAAGGGCGATAACGTGATCTTGATAGCCGCTAAATCTTTACCTTTTATGCCGCAAAACAACGACGTGATAGAGTTTCCCCACTGCTCTTATACTATCAAATACAACGACGCGGTATGGGGCGGCGAGGACGTGGCGCTGCATCAGCTAATAGGAGTTGCAAAATGATTGATAGGCAGATAGATAACTTTAGCGCAAAGGCTCAAGAAAAAGCGCTGAAAATCTTTAAAAAATCAGTCATTGATCTAACTTCAGACATCATCAGCGACACACCGGTAGATACAGGCAGGCTAAAAAATAATTGGTTTCCTAGCGTAGGCGCAGCTAGCGAGCAGACAACAGAAGCGACCGCAAACGAAGCGGGCGATCGAGCGGAAAAATACGCACAAAACGAGCTAACACTAGACAAGACCTTTTATTTTACAAACAATTTGCCTTACGCTTTTCGCATAGAATTTGAGGGGTGGAGTAAAAATAAAGCTCCGCAAGGTATGGTAAGGCGCAATGCGATCCGTTGGAAGCAAATAGTAAAAAGGGCGGCACGTGCTTAGAATTCGTCAAGCTTTGGAAAAGGCAGTTTTGGCGGTTACGCCTGCGATTGATACGGCGTTTGAAAATACTACGTTTAATCCTAGAGCGGGCGAGCCTTACCAACAACTTTATTTTTTGCCCGCCAAACCAAGCGTTGCTGTAATTGATGATAGTATTGCGGAAATTGACGGCGTGTTTCAGATAACCTTACGCTACCCCGCGGGTAAAGGCGTCAAAGACGTTTTAGAGCGCGCGAGGCTTTACGAAAAAGCTTTTAAAGTAGGCATAAAGCTAGAAAATGAGGTTTTTATTACCGCTCCGACGAGCGTTAATATTTTAGGCATTGACGGCGATCGCTACGGCGTGGCCGTTTCTATTTATTTTAAATCTTATAAGGAGTGAAAATGGCGGAGCAGTTAAAAGTAACAGATAGCCAGCTTACTAAATTTTATATTTGCGACACTAGCGTCGATTTGGGCGATGCGGCTAAAATAAAAACGGCGCTAACATCGGCAAAACGTATAGCGTATTTAGAGGATTTGGGCGACTTTACCAAAACCCGTAAAACCAACGAATACGAGTGCATAGACGAGGATGCTACGGCAGTATCCCAGGGAGCTATAAGTTATAGCGAGACGGAATTAAAGCTATTTTATGCGGCGGGGCAAAATAACGGCGTAAAAGAGCTTACCGAGATGTTTAACAAGAAACTACGAAAGCAATTTATCATCGTGGGTAGCGACGAGCCTGCGACGGGAGCAAATAAAAACCCGACCTACATCACGGGCGAGTTTATAAACACTAAAACTGGCGTATCTATCGCAAAAGACAACGTCGTGCGCGTACCGATAACCATCAAAATAACACGCCTAGACGACATCATAGAGGCTAAGGGGGCGTAAGTTATGGATTTAAAGAATTTCGATATAAGCAACGGCGAAACAGGTGTCGAGCTAACCATCCTCGATCTTGACAATAAGCCGACCGACATCAAAATCAAAGTGCTAAGCTTTCACGGCAAAAAAGGACGCGAGGTGTTTATGAATGCCGTAAAAGAAAATAAAGGCGCCGAACAAAGCACGCTAGAGGTTATGGTGGGGCTTACGGTAGGCTGGAGCGGTATTAGCGAAAACGGCAAAGAACTAAAATTCAGCCACGACGAAGCTAAAAGAATTTACGAAACCTATCCGCTAATCGCTAATCAAGTCGAGCGTTTCGTAGAGAATGCGAGAAATTTTTTAAAAAAGTAAGCGACGAGCTCGCGCTATACGTCAGACAGCTAGCCTACTACGCAAAAACCGACGTTAAAGAGCGCGAGTTCCCTCCGGTAACACAAGGACGACATCTACTACACGCGCTTGACGAGCTAGGATATTGCAAAAATAGCGGCTTTGGCGCGGTAGCCTTGGATTTTAACGATATTAAAAATTATATCGAGCTAACGGGCGATAAATTTAACTGGTGGGAAATATCGGTTTTACGTAATTTAAGTCGTATCTACGCCGCCGAAATAAATAACGACGACAAGCAAGCCTATGCGCCGTATCAAGGCGAATTTAGCCCGAAATCTTTTTCATCTATCAAAGAAAAATTCATGAAGTAGTCTTTTAAAGGCTACTTTTATACAAGATTATTATAAAATTTACTGAAAATTTATTAAGGAGAGAGAATGAAAAAGCTTTTGTTGCTGGCTCTAACGGCTGGGGTTGTATTTGGTGCTGGGCTAAATGATGAGCTAATACAACTAAGACTTGAAAATAAAATATTAAAAGCCTCACTGGAACGTTGTGTGCAAGAGCTGAATGCCACAAAGATGACAACGGGAGCCCAAGAAACAATAAAAAATAAGCGCGAGATTAAATTTAATGAAAAAATAGTAATAGATGACCTTATAGAGTTTGAATTCCAAAAAACGTTTTTTGCTAAACAAATAAAGCCATCAAAACACACTGGAGTTTATTCTTATTACTCATCAAAAGGCGATGATACAACGATGGTTGCAGCTATTTTAAAACTTAAAAACCTAAGCGCCGAGGGCATTGACCTACAAAAGATATTTAAAGCCACGCTAATATATGATAATAAATTCAAATATCCTCTGGGTTTGGCTGAAGAAGAGGCTGATGGGTCGAATTTTAAAACCCGTATGTTTGGCATGAATAAAATAATACCGCTGATTAAAACTACAATATACGTTTTTGGCGAAGTGCCACTAGAAATAGAAGCATCTGACAAACCACTAAACATAATTATTGAAATACGCGATCAGGCTTTTGATTTAAAAATTAGGTAGTAGGCGTATATTTCTTAATTATTGTTAGTATCTCATCTAAATTCTTGCCCTTTTCGTAGTGATACAAAAAGGGCTCTACCCAATAAGGCGTTTCGTCTTTTTGTTTCCAATTCATAAGCGTTTGATATGGCATACCAACCAGTTCAACAAATTCTTTTTTGCTTAAATTCAATTCAGCTATTCTCTTTTCAAAACTTGTATTTGTCATTTTTTGCTTTCTAATTAAAATAATTATAATATTATCGTTTTTTAACTAAAATAATTATAAAACTATTGACAAAACTATTGTAATGAGATATAATCATACCACAAATTAACTATTTTGGTTAATTTAATGCAAAACCTAATCTCAACAAAAGGAGACAAAATGAGTAACGCGGTTATTATCAATAATTGTGAAGTAGAGTTGGAGGCGGTAGGCGACCTAACCTATACCACCTCTTTAGACATTAAGTCAGTCTTTGAGAAAAGACATGCGGATATTCTAGCACAAATCCGCAGGCTCCCGCAAGATAAATTTAACGAACGAAATTTTTCGTTGGTTGAATATAAAGACAAAAAAGGCGAAAGCAGACCGTATTACAAAATCTCGAAAGACGGCTTCGTTTTGCTCGCTATGAGTTTTACCGGCGAGAGATTTTACAAATTCAAAGTCGCCTACATTAATGCCTTTAATGCTATGGCCGACGAGATAAAGCGGCTTAAATTTGAAGCCTACGTAAATAAAATCGCCGAACTCGATGCAGTGCTGATAGACAAAACCAAAAGACACAGCAGAGAGATAAGCGGGTATAAGGGCAAACTAACGCAGGCGAATAATAAAATTATGGCACTAAGGCGCGATCTAACAAGTACAAAAGAGTCGAAGCTGGAGTTTGAAGCTTCGCCCGATTATAAGGCGATGTGGAAAAATGCAAAACTGGAGCGGGATTATTATTTTGACAAATACAAAAAGCTATCCGAAAAAAATACACAAAAAGAAAACAAATGCGTCAAGGCATTAGACGAAACGCAAAAGTGTTTTGAGGAGATTTTTACGGCTATCGGTGCAGTCAAGGCGTATATTTTTGACAATGACGATTTTTTTATGAAAAACAACGTGCTATTAGCCTAATTTTACCAAACCAACGCCCCCTTAAATTTCATATACAATTTGCCCTAGATTAAAAAAGGGGCGAATTATGACCGAAGTTGCTAGCTTGATCGTTAGCGCTAAATTTGAGGGGGCGGACAAGCTAAAAAGCGATTTAAATAGCATAGGAAACGAAGCGAAAAAAGCCGAGAACGCGGCGGCACAGCTGTCGGGTGCATTTACCACGTTAAAAACTGCTATGGCGGCAGTCGCCGGCTCTATGATAGTGCGCGAATTTGTGCAAATTTCGGACGAAATGAGCTTGATGAACTCGCGCCTAAAAAAGGCGACGGACTCAATGGCAGAGTTTACGGCGCAGCAAAAAGCTATGCACGCTATCGCCAGAGACACTCACGCCGATATAAAAGACACTACCGACCTATACGTTAAATTAGCGCCCGCCTTAAAAGACCTAGGTAGAAATACCGACGAAATAAATAAAGTTACTTCAAGTTTTACCAAGGCTTTGCAGTTAGGCGGAGCAAGCGCAGAGGAAAGCGCAGCCGCGATAAAACAATTCGGTCAAGCTATGGGCAGCGGCGCGTTAAAAGGCGACGAGTTTAACTCTATCGCCGAAGCGTCGCCGACTCTTATGAGATATTTTGCCGACGGTTTAGGCGTGCCTATCGGAAAATTAAAAGAGCTTGCCAGCCAAGGCAAACTAACCGCTGAAGCAGTATCGGGCGCGCTTTTAAAAATGTATGACCAGATTAGTAAGGATGCCGCCCAAATGCCCGTAACCGTCGGCAAGGCATTTACTGACATAAAGACTGAAATGTCACTTTTGGTGGCAGAGTTTAACGAAGCCGCGGGCGCGACGGGCGGGATGAGCCAAGGGCTAGAAACCTTAGCCGACTGGATAAAAGATAATCGCAGCGACATTGTAGAATTCGGGCTTGACGTATATCGCAGCTTCCAACTTATGGGCACGGCGGTCATTTGGTTAGGGCTTGCTGTGGATAACGTATTCACGGCAATTCCCACCGCAATAACTTTGGCTATCGACACGGCTACCACCACGCTATCTAACGGGCTAAATTCTATGATTACCGAAGCAGAGGAAGCGTATAACTCGATAGCTTCCCTATGGGGCGGCGAGACTAGATTTGAGCGCATAGATATTTCTACCAATATATCTGACGGACTTATGAAGCACCGCAAAGAGTTAGATGAGCAAATCAGCCTAACCCAAGACGCAATGAAAGGGCTACTAAAAGACATAGCCGAGGATACTATGGCAAGCGCCGCGCCGAAAATAAACGAAAAATTCGAGGGGATTAGGCAGAGCGTCAAAAATACGGGCACGCAAGCGACCAAAACGAAAGAGCAAATAAGCGCCCTAAACAGAGCGCTTTTAGAGATAGCCCAAAGCGGAATGAGCGAAATCGAAAAAAAAAGAGATAACGTTGCAAGGAAAGCTCAAGAGTGGACGGCGCTCGGCGTAAGTCCGGATAAAATCGCGGAATATAGAAAAAACGAACTAGCAAAAATAGACGCCGAAGAGACGAAAAATAAGCTGGCGGAGCAAGAAAAAACCAAGCAAGAACAAATTAAGGCCACTAACGAATATTTGAAACTAAAAGACCGCGAATTTAATTTAGCTAAACGCCAAACGGAGCTAATAAGCGACGAAACGGCTAGGCGTATACGTCTAGTGGAGATAGAGCATAGCCACGCTGCGGAGCAATATACGGCTATGCTAAAAAAAGGCGAGATTACTGAAAATTACTACGCCCGCGCCATGGCATCAGAGGAACAGCTTTATCAAAAGCAGATGTTTGACGCTTCAAGCTGGGGGCAGATTATGCACAGTGGCTTAAATAGCCTTGAAAGCGCTATGGGTAATTTCTTTGATTATTCGTCCGATCGCTTTATGAAATTCGGCGATTTAGCGCAGGATATTTTAGGGCAAATTTATAGGCAAATAGTAAGGATGATGATAATCCAGCCGTTAATCAATTCGGTTACGAGTATGTTACCTGGAATGTCTGGAGAGGCTACTCCAAAGCATCAGGCTTTGCCTGCTGGAGGATTTGCAAGTGTATTAAATGCTACTCCAGCGGCACAAGGCGGCGTATTTAATAGCCCCGATCTGCATAGCTACGCTAATTCCATTGTAAGCAAACCGACCTTTTTTAAATTCGCTAAAGGCGGCATTCCAGACATTGGCGTAATGGGTGAGAAAAACGGCGGCAGCCCAGAGGCTATTATGCCGCTAACCAGGGCGAGTAACGGCGATTTGGGTGTAAAGGCGCAGGTTTCATCATCGTTAAATAACGTAAAAGTGGAAGTGATAAACCAAACTAGCGAGGACGTAAAGGTATCTAACGCCGCGATAAGGCGAAACGACGGCGAATGGGTCATATCTTTAGTTTTAAACGGCGTGAGTAAAAACGTCTTAGGCTCGCGCGAAACTTTAAGGGGGTTATTAGCGTGAATACTTATCCTAGTTATCCACCAGTAGTTGTTGGTTCATCTAGAACCTTACGTAATCCTACGCACAGAAGCTCAAGCGAGGGCGGTTATACGATAACGCGTAAAAAATGGACTAAGCCTAAAAGCTCGTATAGTTTAAATTACCCCGCCCTAAACGCGGAGCAGTTCAAAATTTTAAGAGATTTTTTCGTAGAAAATCAAGGGCAGGCTTTTAAATTTCGTTATCCGCTGGAGGACGAAACTAAAATTTGCGTATTTTCTATGGACGATTTAAAAGCCGACGACAATATGCAAAACCACTGCGCAGTAAAAGTGGAGATAGTAGAGATATGAAACTAAGTACGATAAAAGATTTAAACGCCTTAGCTACCGACAGCATCTTACTGGTTGGACTTGAAATTTTTATCCCC
This sequence comes from Campylobacter concisus, assembly GCF_003048595.2. NCBI lineage: Bacteria > Pseudomonadati > Campylobacterota > Epsilonproteobacteria > Campylobacterales > Campylobacteraceae > Campylobacter > Campylobacter concisus. The sequence goes on from NZ_CP049270.1 coordinate 1,729,989, forward strand.
GAAACGCCTACGGTACGCATAATAAACAATAGCGAGAATATAACCTTTAGAGGCGAGGAATTCGTAGCATTTCCTTTTAGTATAGGCGAAATCCAAACAGCCAAAGGTGAGATACCGCAGTTTAATCTAAGTATCGACAACACTAGCCGAGCTATGCAAAATTATATAAACTCTTACGATAATTATTTAAAAACGCGCGGCGCGGAAAACTCTACTATTAAAGCCAAAATTTACGTGATTAATACAAAAGATTTAAGCGAGCCGGTGCTTGAGGAGTTTTTCGAGCTTACCGACTTTAGCTCCGATAGTAAGGCCGTAACCTTTAATTTGGGCGCGGGCAATCTCTTTAATATGAGCTATCCGCCGCGCAAGATGTATAAGGATTATTGCGTATTTAAATTTAAAGGCGAGGAGTGCGGATATAACGGATTAGAAACTCGTTGCGATAAAACCTTGGCTAGCTGCAGGGCTAAGAATAATTCGGCGCGCTTCGGCGGATTCTTGGGAATTGCGGGCGGGTATAAGAAATGACGATAAGGGATTTAATAGGCGCTCCGTTTGAGGAAATGGACTGCTTTGCTTTGGTGAGAAAGTGCTACGAGATAGAGCGCGGCGTAATCATACCGCCTGCGCGCGCTCCGCACGATAGAGCTAAACTCGTATTTAGCGAATTTCTAGACGAAATTTCGAAAAACTGGCATAGAGTAGAAAAGCGCAAAGGCGTCTGCGTAGCTTTGCGTTACGACATAAATCACCCTAAAATAGTAACGCATTTCGGATATTTAATCGACGAAGAGCATATTTTACATACCACGTCGCAAACGGGCGCTATCGTAGAACGGCTAGCTAATTACGAAAAGTTGATAGAGGGCTATTATGACCGAAAATAAAATAATAACCTACAATAACGTTTTGAATCCCTTAGATAGAACGATACTAGCTAGCGGAGAGTATAAAAATATCGACGAAATCCTAAAAGAATTAAAATACGATAACGAAATTTACGATCTCGTAATTTCTAAAAATAGCGTTATACAAAGCGGCTTTTTCGAGCTTGAAAACGGCGACGTAGTAAATATCGCTATTGTGCCTAAAGGCGGAGGCGGAGGCGGAGGCGGTAAAAAGATTCTAGGCATCGTGGCTTCTATCGCTATCGCTATCGCTGCACCTTATGCGGCTGCGGGCATATTAGGAACCACCGTAGAGGCGCTAGGCTTCGGCGGTAGTATGTTGGCTGCCGGTATCGCTGTGGCTGGCAATTTGCTATTAAGTGCTATTATGCCTAAACCATCTATGCCTGGTTTTGATAGAATGGATTTTAAAAACTCCAATACCTACGGCTGGAATAAGCCTGCCAACCAAGCTATGCAGGCTCAAGTAGTGCCTAAAGTTTTTGGGACACATAAAATAACTCCGCCGTTAATCGCTTCGCATATAATTAGCGATGGCGATAAGCAATATTTTAATGGTCTTTATGCGCTAAACGACGGTGAGATTAAAGATATACGAGAGATTAAGATAAATGACGAGCCGATAGAGAATTTTAAAGGCGTAACTTATGAGATTAGAAACGGGCTTAATAACCAAAATATAATCTCTAATTTTAACGATACTAGCTACGATAAGAACATAGGCAAAAAGCTAAACCCCGATTTATCTTACTCTTTAGCGCAAACGGACGGTAATTTCGTAACGAGCCTATCCGTAACTCTAGTTTTCCCGCGCGGGCTTTATTACGCTAACGATAAAGGCGGACTTGACGGATACTCGGTAAACGTGAGAGTAGAATACTCCGCCGACGGCGAAAACTGGACGCCGATAACGGGCGTTTCCTATACGGTAGTAACCGCCGCGCAGACTTCTACGTTTAGGCGAGTTTTTAAGGCGGATAATTTACCGCCTAATAAATATAACATTAGGGCTAAATTTGAAACCGCGCCCAATACCGGCAGCCGTTACGCAAGCGATTGTTATTTGGAATATGTAACCGAAACCGTAAGCGACGATTTTATTTATCCTAAAACCGCGCTTCTAGCTATTAGGGCGTTAGCGACCGATCAGCTAAACGGCGGAGCGCCTAGGATTAGCGCGGTCGTAACGGCTAATAGCGATAATCCCTCTCATATCTGCCGTAAAATTTTAGAAGATAGCGGCGTGGAGAGTTCGCGCATAATGCCTAGTTTTAACGAATGGGCTAATTTTTGCGAAAAAAAGAGCTTAAAATGCAATATCGTATTCGATAGCGAATTAAGCGTTAGAAAAGCGCTCGATACCGTTAGCTTACTAGGCCGTGCGTCCGTGCTTCAAGCAGGTTCTAAATTCGACGTAATAATAGAAAAAGCGGGGCTAATTCCCGCTCAAAGCTTTTTGTTCGGTATGGGAAATATACTAAGCGATACGTTTAAGCAAAATTTCCTTCCTTTGGTAGATAGGGCGAATTTTATCGAGATAACTTATTACGATAAAAATAAAGATTACGAGCCTTCCGTCGTTTCGGTCGGACAAATAGCCGCCGATAATTCGCGCGTAAGCAATAAAAGCTCCGTTACGCTGGTAGGCTGCACGGACGAGGCGCAGGCTAGAGCTTACGGACGCTTTACTTTAAATTGCAACCGCTATTTAACCGAAACGATAGAATTTGAAGCCGACAAAGATAGTTTAGTTTGCAGATACGGCGATATTATCAAAGTTAGCCACGATACACCTCAATACGGCTTTAGCGGTAGATTACTAGAAGATAGCGGCGCGGATTTTGTTATTTTAGATAGAGATTTAGATACCGTAGGCGGCGTAAAATACGCTATTCAAATCAAAAACGACGTAAACGAGATCAAAGAGTTCGAGATTTTAGAAATCCTAGCTCCGAATAAACTAAGGCTGAATTTAAACGGAAGCGTCTTTAAAAAATACGACAACTACGCATTCGGCGAGATTAATAAGGCTTCTAAATTATACCGAATTTTAAAGATAGCTACTTCGGGCGAATTTACGCGCCATATTACGGCGATAGAATACAACGAGGATATTTACGACGATAGGGAAAATATAAGCGTTACGGATTATTCGTCGCTGGGCGTGCGGAATCTAAGAATAAGCGAATATTTAAAATACGATACGGCCAAAAATATAAAAACTATGCTGGCTCTAGCTTGGAGTGGCGATTCGCTGTTTTATTTCGTAACTTACAAAAGCGCTAGCGAAGAACGAACAATAAGGGTCTTTAATAGCGCGTTCGAGTTTGAAGCCAAAGAGGGCGAAACCTACAAAATAACGGTAAAAGACGGCGTGGGCAATAGCACAAGTAAAACTTATAACGTTTTAGGCAAGCTTTACCCGCCGGGGCCGGTAGAGAATCTAAAAGCGGTCGAGCTAATGGATGATTGGGCGTTAAGCTGGAGTTACGACGATAGTCCTTTAGATTTTAAAGAGTTTCACATTTATAAAGACGGCGTATTTTTGGAAACTACACAAGCCTTAAATTTTGTGACGCCTATAACAGGCATTTCCGTCATTTATGATATTTATGTCGTAGATACTAGCGGCGTAAAAAGCGCCGTTTCTAGCGTCACGGCTATTGCGGCCGGCCTAGAAAACGTAAATAGCGTAAATACGTTTTATGAAAACGACGCTTTAAATATAGTTTGGGGAGAGATAAATAGCCTCGATAGAAAAATAGGCTACGAAATAAGACGGGGCGAGGTTTGGGATAATAGCCAACTAATAGCTGTTACGAGCGATACTAGCGCTAGAATATTTAATAGCGGGACATATCAGATCGCGGCATTTTACGTGACTAACGGCGGGGCTAAAATAATGAGTGCGATGCCTACGACGTTTATTGTGGACGAAGCAAATACGCTAGAAAAAAATGTAATATTTAAGAGTGTAGAACATAAAATTTGGATCGGAGCAAAAAAAGGCGCGGCGAATTCAGACGGCGAATTGACATTGGACGGGCTCGGACTGTTCGACGATACGCTAAACGTAGACAATGCGCCGTCGTTTGACGCTCCTTTTGGATTTACTTCGAGAGGAATTTACGATAGCGCGAATGTTTGCACCCTTGACGCGCCAGCGTCTTGCAAGATAACTTCCAACCTAAAATACAGTGGGTTAAACATCCTAAATGATTTCGATACCGCGCCTAGCGTGGACGACTTAATAAATTTCGACGGCTTTAAAAACGAAGACATAAGTACCATAGAGCAAATCGCGTTAAGCATCGACGGCGCGAATTTTAGCGAATACAAAACATTTAGAAGCGGCGTTAGCTATCTAGCTAAGGCGTTTAAAATGCGCCTAGTTTTAAGTAGCAAAAATATTTTTAGCTCGCCTACGGTTAGCGAATATTCTTATGAAATAGATGTGCCCGACAAATTCGAAAGCGGGAGTGCGAAAAGTGCAGCAAGCGGCGGGGTTAACATTGCCTACAAAACCATTTTTAGCACGGCTCCCAAAGTCCAAATCACGATATTAAACGCGATCGCTGGGGACGACGCTATTTTATTAAACCAAACCAAAGGAGGATTTATGATAAAAATCATAGACAAGAACGGGATCGCAGCAGAGCGAGAATTTAATTATTTTGTAAAAGGATATTAAAATGGCGATAGACATCAAAAACGGCACGGGGCGAGAAGTAAGAGAGAGGATAATTAAGGCTTTTAACGATTTAGACACCGCAAAACTCGACAAAACCCAAGCCGATGAAAAATTCCTAAAAATTGGTGACTATGGCTTAGGCGGACTAGATAATATGCCTGTTTTGCAAAACATTGATGATACCACTACTCCTACTGGCTTTTATCGTGCAGTCGAAAATCAAACCTCTGGCACATTTCCAAAGCCTTACGGCGGCTCGAAACACGCTCACGTTCTTGTAGAGCGCGTAGATGCAAACTGGATCAAACAGACAATAGTTCAAATATCTCAGGACGGAACAAAACCGATATTTTATCGCACGAATAATCGCGACCGTGGCTGGCATCCATGGAAAGAGGTAGTTACTGCCGATGGATATAATATTGACATACTAAAAGAGGCGACATCTAATTCTTCCAGCAATACTTTAGTAAAGCGTGATGTAAACGGAGACTTTGTAGGAAGATGGATAACGGCAGATCATTTTCTAATGAGAACAGAGGCTCAAGACAAAAATCTTGATGCAAATAGCGAGATATGTTTTCGAAATGCACAAGCAAGCAAAAATAGTCCGTCTCACATGAGATTTGCAACGCTAGCAAAGTTCAAGGAGGCACTAGGACTTTCAAGAGGCAGTGTGGGTGCAAGTGGCTGGGTTGGGCTGCCAACGGGGCTTATACTCCAATGGGGGCAAATTCAAAATCTAGGCGTAGGCGAAGAAAGAGAGATAATGTTCCCTATAGTTTTTCCAAACTGGACGCTATCGGTAGTGGCAACGCCTGGACTGCCAAGTCCGAACAACGGTATCTATTCTGTGCATATTAATGGATTTTTCAAGGAAAAATTCACTATTCAAAATACCGATACAGATAGTGCATATCCTGCATACTGGATTGCAATAGGACATTAAAAGGAGAAACTATGAAATATGCCCATTACGATGAAAAAGAAAAAACGCTGCTAGGATACTACGATGATGAAATCCACGATACTATCCCAACGCCTAATATTGAAATCTCGGACGAGGACTGGCTAAGAGCTCTAAACGAAAATGCAAATAGCGTAGATACAAAAAATAAAAAACTAGTCAGGATAGAAACGGAACCAAAGCGAGATGAACTAGCTGAGCTTGAAAAGCAGATAAGAGAATGCGAAGATGATATAAAGCATGCTCTTATCATTGGCAACAACGCCGTGCTAGAGAGCTTAAGGGCGGAGTTAAAAGAGCTAATAGTGCAAAGAGAGGAGCTAAAAAAATGAGAACAAGAGTAAAAAGATGCGAAGTGTGTGCGTCAAAGATAGACAAAGATGGTAACTGCACTTGGGAGGGTTGTCCTAAGTGCCCTAAGTATAAGGCAGAGGTGAAAGATGAGACTAAAACCGAAACAAAAACTACAAATTCTTAAAAATGTAGCCACCGAGCTACCGCTTGAGATAGTGCATTTTATCATCGTGCCTATCGCTCTGCTAGCTTGCGATGAAAAGAGCGAGCATCTGCCAAAGTGGGCTGCTTGGTTTGATGAGAACGACTATGGCATAAATGGCGATGATGGGTGGAGGAGATGTCACTTTAAAGAGCCAAAAAATAGAACCTACTTTGCAAGGCTTTGTTGGCTCTATCGTAACAGGATAGGAAACTTTAGCGCGAAGTATCTAGGCGTAAAGGTTGAAGATATAGATGCAAGCAGTGTAGAAAGTGTAGGCGATATTCTAGCTACAGAAAACAAAGGGGCAAAAAGCACCCAGTGTCTAGTGACTTGCAGACTTAAAGATGGACGTGAGCGTTTTGGTTATTACAAAGAAATAAGATATGGCAAATCTAAGTTTTATTGCAGAATATATTTAGGCTGGAAGCTTATGGATATATGTGGGATGAATGAAGGGAACAAAAGCACATATCTTGAAGCAGATGATAAGAAAGTGCTAAAAAGCGTGTGGTGTGTAAATCCGTTTAAAAGGGTGCGAAATGAGCGATAAATTTTATATAGGGGCTATCTTGCTTTTAAGCTTTGTCGTTGGTGTGCTTTATTGGCTAAATAACAACGCAGCAGATAAGATTGATGAGCTAACAACGAAACTGGCACTAAAAGAGGCAAGTAATGCCATAGTTGTTTCCAATTTGGAAACATGTAATGCCAAGATCGAGCTAGCAAACACAAGCCTAAAAGCGCTAAGTGTGCCAAAACAAGACGAAGCAAAAATAAAAGAGCGTGTTATAACTAGGGTTGAGCGTGTGGCAGTGCCTATCAAGGATGCAGCTTGTGAGGAAAAGCTAAATTTTTATGAAAGGCTATTAAATGAAGCTAATAATAAGTAGCCTAATAGTGACGTTTTTTATGGCTGGGTGCAGCTCAAAGCCTGAATTGATAGTAAAAACGCAATATCAAGACGTATATGTGCCTATTGCGTGCATAAAAGAGATGCCAGCAAAGCCAAAGTATAGTCCTGGTGATTTGCAAAGTGCTAAGGAGCTAATGGGCTATTTTCTCACGTGCGAAGAGCTTTTAAAAGGATGTGTAAATGGAAGCGATCATAAAAAAGACTAAAGCCTTTTGGCTAAATAAGATGGTTGTAGTAGAAATAATATTATCCGTCCTAATAATGTATGTTTTTACATATAAATTTTAAAAAAAGGGCTGGGTAATGGATGATCTTATAAACAAAGTAGGTATTTATTTTTGGGTTGTAGTTGTCGGCTTTTTAGGTGGAGCACTAGGATCTATAAACAACAAAGAACAAGCCATAAATAGAGGACGTAAAGTATTAAATTTTATAGTTGGCACTATTAGCTCAGGTTTTATTTGCTGGATATTCTTTGAAATAACATCATTTTTTACAAACAATAATGATCGCTTTAGCCTTGCAGTAGGTGGCTTTTTTGCTTGGCGTGGCACAGCTTGGATATGTGCCATAGTTGATAAAGCAATAGACAAAAAGATCAGTAGTTTTGAAAGCCTTGATGACTTCCAATCTAAACCGCCAAGAGATTTAAATTTTTAAAGGATTAAAAAATGAAAAACTTTACTAACGCATTTTATACATTAATGAGCCTAGAATTTAACAGCCCTAAAAACGCACTACACAAAAACCCAAACGAAAAAGGCTTAACCTTTATGGGTATTTATGAAGCTGCTCACCCAAACTGGCAAGGCTGGGGGCAAGTTAGAGAAGCTATCAACGCATACGGCGATCTAGAAAAGGCTAGCGTTGCCCTATATAATGATGACGCCTTAGTTGAGCTTGTAGGTAAATTTTATAAGGCTAACTACTGGGATGCTATGAGGCTTGATGAAATAAATAGCTACAAAAAGCAGGCGGAAATGTTTATATTTGGTGTAAATGCTGGATGCAAAAACGCCATTAAAGCAGCCCAAAAGGTTGTAGGCGTTACAATGGACGGCATTTTAGGCGCTAATACTCTAGTCGCGATAAATGCGTATAATGAAGCTAGTTTTGATAAAGACTACGACCGAGCAGAAATAGCATATTATAGGGCTATTATGTCAGCTAATCCGACTTTAGCCAGATATGAAAGAGGCTGGATTAATAGAGCCGAAAAAGTGTAAAAAATATCTTTTTTGCTGACCTTTTAGCTGACTAGTATTTTTAAAATTATGTCTATTGCGTATTGAAAGTTAATTTTTCAAATCCCTCTCTACCCGCCATTAAATAGCATCTACAGCTCTTAAGATTTGACCCACACTTTACCTTTAATTGTTAAAATAACAAGCAAACTATTTATTAAAATAGCAAAAATAGGAGGTATTTTATGGATGAAGTAAAGTTAAAAATAAAAGAGATAGCCACTAATATAGAAAAATTAGCGGCTAGTATAACGACAGAGGAAGCGACAAAAAATGCTTTTATAATGCCGTTTATTAGGGCTCTAGGTTACGACGTTTTCAACCCATTAGAAGTAATGCCAGAATACACACAAGATATTGGCACAAAGCAAGGCGAGCGTATAGACTATGCTATTTTTCAAAATAATGAGCCAGTGCTATTAATTGAGTGTAAAAAGATAGGGGCGGAGCTAAATGCTAAAAACGAGTCACAGCTACTTAGATACTTTAATGTGAGCAAGGCTAAATTTGCGATTTTGACAAATGGTCGTGATTATAAATTTTATACCGACTTAGAAGAGAAAAATATAATGGACACAACGCCATTTTTAAGCTTTGATGTGACGAAAATAAAAGACACACAAGTGCTCGAGCTTGAGAAATTTCATAAAAAGAATTTTGACTTAGAAAATATTTTTAACACAGCAAACAACCTAAAATATACTAACGAACTAGACAAAATCGTAGCGGCAGAGATTGAAAACCCTAGTCGCGAATTTACAGCGTTCTTTTTTAAGAAGATAAGCGATCAAGTAGCTACCGAAAAAAGAATAGACCAAATTACGCCATTATTAAAAGCGGTTTTTGCTCAACGCATAAATGATATGGTAAGGGATAGACTGACGTCAGCATTAGATAAAGAAACAAAAAAAGAAGTCGAGCCACTACCTCCACAAGAGGACGATAATAAAATCATAACGACACAAGAGGAGTTAGACGCTTTTTATATTGTTAGGGCAATATTAGCGGCGGTTACAAATGTAGAGAATATAACACATAGAGACGCTCAGTCTTACTTTGCAATATTTTTTAATGATAATAACCGAAAGCCGATATGTAGACTATATTTCACTGATAATAAAAAACAAATAGGCATAATGGATAGCGAAAAAAACGAAACAAGATTTCAGCTTGATAGGATCGAGGATATTTATGCCTATTCTGAAAAATTGTGTGAGGTAGCTAAATTTTACGCTGCTCAAAATTAACACCAAAACTATCTTGGCGGAGCTTTTGCTCTACCAAGATAAATTTACTCTCACACATTTTAAGCCTATATAAAGCTAATTAATCCGAAACGACTAAAAATTTAAACCTAAAGTGCTGAAATCTCCTAAATTTAATGCAAATTTATTAAACCCAAAAAGAGACAAAATGATCGAACATTTACTACTATTTTTTGCACTGTTAGCTATCATCATCGCCTTGGTGATGGTCTCAAACCGCCTAAAGATCGCCTATCCTGTGCTATTAGTCCTTGGCGGACTAGCCATTAGTTTTGTGCCAAATTTACCAAGCATCAAGATCGATCCTGAGCTTATCTTCATCATATTTTTACCGCCGCTTCTTTACGAGGCCGCGTGGGCAAACTCACTAAAAGAGCTATTTAAGCAGCAGCTGTTGCCGTGATAGCAAATTTAGTGATCCCTGGCTTCTCGCTCGCCCTTGGCTTCATGCTTGGCGCCATCGTCTCGCCACCAGATACGGTGAGCACGGCTGCGATCCTTAAATTTGTCAAAGCACCGCGCAGGATCAGCGCTATTTTAGAAGGCGAGAGCCTTTTAAACGACGCATCATCGCTCATCATCTTTCGCTTTGCCGCAGTGGCTGTGACTACTGGGCAGTTTATCTGGTACAAGGCAGCTGCGAGCTTTATCTGGATGGTAGCTGGCGGCGTTTTGGCGGTGGTTTGCGGCGGACTTTATCTCTCGACAAAACGAAACGAAATTTTCACCGCTTCAACAAGGATCCACGCTGTGCCCGTTTGGAACAACTTTATCTTCTTGCTAAACGGCCTTGCCTTTACCATAATCGGCCTTGACCTACCTAAAATTTTAACAGGACTTAAACGCAGTGGTGTTTCACTCTTTGAGGCCATCTCTTACGGTATTTTAGTAACTGCTGTGCTCATTGTTATCCGAGTTATGGCATCTTATAGCGCCGTTTATATCACGATGTTTATGAAGCGCTATATCAGCGTGGCGGACGATCGCAACCCTGGCAAAGCCACACCATTTATCGTCGGCTGGGCTGGCATGAGGGGCGTAGTCTCGCTGGCTGCGGCACTTTCTATCCCTGCTATGGCTGGTAGCGAGCCCTTTCCGCACAGAGACCTCATCTTGTTTATCACATTTGTCGTGATCTTGCTAACGCTTGTGGTTCAGGGCTTAAGCTTGCCACTGCTCATAAAAAGTGTGAAATTTCCAGACTTTAACGACCACATGCCAAATGAACTTGCAAGAATCAAGATAAAAAAGGCGATCGCCGAGGTTTCGCTTAAATTTCAAAGCGAGAAATTTTGCAATGAGGAGAATTTCTTGTTTCAGAAACTCAAAGAAGTTTGGAATTTCGAGCTTTCAAATGAAAATTTCGAGATCAGCGACAAGGTCAGGCAGACCTATTTTGAAATTTTAGAGGAGCAAAGAAAGGCACTTTGTGAGCTCAACAAAGACCCAAAGATCGACGAAGAGGTGATTAGGACGTTTTTATACCACATCGATCTTGAGGAGCAAAGGTGGCAGGAGCATAGCGAGCACTAAAATTTTCTTCCGACATTGCAACTTACCGCACCGCAAAATCTCTTGCCAAATTTGGCCTCGACGATGAGGACTAGAACAAAAAATATCTTCTCATCGTTCATACGCGCGATCTGGCGTAGAGTTTGGCTAGCGTCATTAAATTTAACCCCATTTTTGCGTAAAGTTTCGCAAAAAATAGCCTCGTCAAAGCCCAACATTTGCGAAATTTCAGTTATGCTGTATGGCTCTAGTGAGGCGATGATTCTGTCCATGTTGCAAATGCTTGGATTTTTACTGCGCGTTAGCACATCCATTGTTTCATTTATTAGTTTTACTAGCTTCTTTCTACGATTTATAACGTGAAGTGTTGCAGCAAGCAATATTAAAAAACCTGCGATTTTATGGGCATTTAATAGATACTCATTATATTCGCCAAGCGCAAAATTTACACCAGAGAATGCGAGCATACAAAGCCCTAAAATAAGAACTAAAACAAGACAGAATTTATAAATAACCTCTACTTTAAACATGACACTCATCCTAAAATATATTTTTCTAATTATACACTTTAGGAGTTGAAATTTATCACCAGCTTATTTAGCTGGTGATTTAATTAGATTAAAAATTGTAGTTAAAGCTGAGATTAAATGTGCGTGGGTCACCATAAACCATCCTGTTTACACCAATGCCCTCATAGTATTTTTTATTAAAGAGATTGTCGATATTTAGCTGCACGTCAAAGTTTTTAGCAAATTTATATCCAAGCATTAAATTAGCTAAAGTGTAGCCTTTTTGTGTGATTTCATCTGCGCCTTTGCCAGTGTAAATTTTACTCTTATACATAGCTCCAGCCCCTACCCTAAAGTCTCTGATCTCATACTTTGCAAATAAATTTGCCGTGCTTCTTGATGAGTCGGTGGCGTATTTCTCACCTTTGGCATCTTTTGCGTTAAAGTGCGTTGCCCCAAAGCTTAGGCTTAAGCCTTTGGCGATCTCTCCGTTTAGATCTAGCTCGACACCCTTACTTGTCACACCCTTGCCAGCTTCATATATGTAGGCATTTGTCGCTGGATTTCTCTCGCCTGTGTTTATACCAAGCTTGTCTTGCACGATCTTAAAGACGCCAAGACTTGCTTGAAGTGCCCCATCAAAATACTCGCCTTTGATGCCCACTTCATAGTCCTTGCCTTGGATCGGATCAAGATATTTGTCGTTTGCGTCCTTTACGCTTTGAGGTTTAAATATACTCGTGTAGCTAGCATATAGAGTGTGGTTTGCTCCGATGTCGTAAGTGATGCCAAGATATGGCGTGATCTCATTTGTGAAATTTCTATTGTCTTTGCCACCCTCGATCTCGTATTTGTAGTAGCTCACCCTGGCACCTAGTAGGAATTTAAGCTCATCGGTGATCGATAGTTTATTTGCTGCGTAAAATGCCTTTTGTATCGTTTTGTCTTTATTGTTTTGATCTTCGTAAGGAAATTTCGGATCATCAAGATGTAAGTTTTTAAAATCAATCCTACTTCTAGCTGTATAAGCAAGCCCAGCTGGCGTGGTCTTTTGCAGCCAGTAGCTACTTACCTTATCGCTACTTTTTTGATAGTTGTTATACATAGCACCAAAGACAAACTCATGAGATAAATTTGCTAGCTCGTAAGGGATATTTGCGTATGCATCTACGTTGTGGATATTTTCTTCTCTTTTGTTTGCATAAGCGCTAAGACCGCCTATATTGCCAGTACCGTCTAAATTTACCGCTCCGCCGTAGTAGAGTAGATTTGAGTCAGTGTTTGCCCGTCTAAATGAGTAACTTAAATTTAAGCTCGCTTCATTTTCAAAGTAGTGCTTAAAATCAGCGTAAAAATCAAGTGTTTTTATATCCCACCTAGTCCAAGGCTGAGAGAAAATTTCATTTTTACTAAAATTTGTCCTAGAGCCATCTGTATAAAATTCTGGCATGCCACCCCATCTAATGCCGTGACGTTTTAGCTCTTGATAAAACGCACCAAGACTAAGCCATGAGCTATCGCCTATATCGCTATCTACGACGCCATAAATCGCGCTATTTTTGCGGTTGTAATAATCCATATAAGAGTGTGACTTCTCATGCATAAAAGAAAGTCTCGCTCTGACGCTTCCGCTCTCATTTACCGGCGTTTGCACATCGCCATTTACGCCGTATCTATCGTATGAGCCAGCACTTACACCAAAATTTCCTTTTAGCTCCTTTGAATCCGCCCTTTTTCTTATGAAATTTAAGCTTGCAGCTGGATTGCCAGCGCCTGCAAGCAGGCCATTTGCTCCTTTTACTACCTCAACTCTCTCATAAGGTAGCAAGCTCATATCATTTGCACCAAGGCTAAAACCACCAAAGCTAGGCATCGAATCAAGCAAGTAATAATCTATCGCAAAGCCACGGGCTGTCGGATATACGCGCTCATCCCATTTATTTAGCGTAACGCCCGGGACATTTCTAAGAAGCACCTGATAGTCTTTGATGCCTTGATCTTTTAGTCTAGCCTCTGTTAGCACTGTTAGTGATTGAGGCGTTTGACGAGAGGTTAAATTTAGCCTAGTTGTGCTCTTTACAAGCTCTTTTGCAAAGTAGTTTGCATCATCTCTTCGCTCGCTTTCTACGACATCGATTGCCTCTAAAATTTTATCGCTTTGGCTAGCAAAAATTTGAGGTTGCATCAAATTTAATGCAACCAAACTAATTAAAAATTTTTTCATTTTTTCTCCTTTTAAAATTTCTTTTAATCCACAAATAAAGCCCTGAGATACTTAAAATAAGCGGTGAAATACCAACTAGAAACCAGATAAATTTTGTGATTTGGTTGTAGTTACCAAAGTGCGATTTTCTAAATGCTGAGAGAATTTCTTCGCTTAGATTTGTATTTTTTATGTCCAAAATACTTACTAATTCGCCGCTATTTTTATCGTAAGTTAATATGCTTGAATATTCGTTATGCAAGAAATTTTGATCTTTTACATAGCCAAAAAGGCGTATGTTTGCTCCTTGCATAAAGGGCAGTGAGATGAAGTGTGGCTCAAAGCCAGCAAGATCATTTTTTGAGCGGGCTACCAGCTCGTCAAGAGATAGGCTTTTGTTGTAAATTTTTGCATCTATAACGAAGTCATTTTTAAACTCTGGCATGCGTGCCATTTGAAATTCCCACCAAACACCACTTATGCAAATGAGCAGTAAAATAGGCGTAGAAAAAATTCCTATCATTTTATGAATGTCGCTCATAAAAATATTTAGCCTATTTACACGAAGCCTAAGTAGTGTCAGCCAAAATTTTCTATAAATCACGAAACCACTTATGCAGATAAAAAACGTAAAAATAGCGGTTAGAGTAAGGATAATGTGACCGCTCTTTTCTAGAAATAGCGACTCATGAAGCTCGGTTAAAACTCCAAAAAATCCCTCATCATGTGCAAGTGGCTCGCTCTTTATCTTACCGCTAAAAGCGTCAAAATAGATAAATTTCCACTCTTTTTGGCTGTCATTGTGCTCAATTAACCAAATTTTGTCACGTTTTTTAGGATTTGCATCGATATTTATGCCGACCATCTCGTAGCCGTCAAGCTCGCTTGCGATGATCTCTCTTTGCTCATCAAAGCTGATCCTTTTGCTTAAATTTTCTTTGTTTAAATTTACATTTACGACATTTGGGGCAAGAAGGCTGTTTAGCTCATCTTTATAAACAAGGATCGCACCGCTAAAACAAACTACTGCAAGTGGAATGAAAAATAAAAGAGATAAATAAGTGTGTACTTTATAAAAAATTTTTGATTTAGAAATTTCACTTTGTTTTAAAGCCTTTTGATGGTAGGTTTTGATAATGGCTCGCAATCTTACACAAAATTTACTTTGATAATATTTAAAACTATTATCAATTATGATTCCAGAAAAGAAAAATTTTTATAGAATGTAAATTGAAAAAAATAAATAGATTTGATTTTCAAAAGAATAAGCAACTCCTCTTTGTGTATACGAAAAGCCAGAAAAGGGGGAAGCAAAGACTTATCAGTTACAAAAAGGAGGGTCCATTTAGGACGATGAAATAGTATTATTTAAGCATAAATTTTAATAAAATTTTTAGTTAATAAAAAAGAAATTCCAAGTAATACTAAAGTAAATCTAACTTTAAAGAAGCTGCATTTAATAAATTTCTTTTAATTAGTGCAAGTACAAAATTAAAATAGCTAATTTTTAGGCACAAGCTCTAATATGTTGCAAGCTCGTTTGCTGCCCATCTTGCAAGCCTTATCAAGAGCCTTTGCAGAAAGATCAAAGCTTTGCTCAGTGCCATTTCCTTGAAGATACTTTGTCGCTAGCTCATAGCAAGCCTCACTACTGCGATCATCACAGAGCGATCTAAATATCTCAAAAGATTTTTGTGTATCTTTTTCTACGCCAAGGCCGCGTCCTAGCATATCTGCATAGATAAAGCAAGAAATTTTATCTTTATTTTCACACTCACTTGAAAGCTTTTTTGTAAAACTCTCGCAAGCTTTAGAGTTGCTTTTATTAATACACTCTTGCATATTTATATCCCAGTTTGCATTCAAAGATAGAAGAGCAAATGCTAAAAATAAAATGGATTTTTTCATAAATTTCCTTGGAAGAAGTTAGCCCCCTTTGGGGGAAAGGGAGCTATTACAAAAAGGAGGTTTCTTGTTGGACAAGTGGAATAATACAAGTTTCGTCTAAATTTAAAACCAACTTTTCTTTAACAAAAAACAATCTCAAACCAAATCTTTTTTACTAAAGGCGAAATAGCCACAAACTAGCAAAATAATGCCTAGTAAGAGCGGATAAATAATCGCGTAAGCTACAAATGTCGCTTTTGGAAAGGTGCTTAAAATAAAATAAGATGCAGTACCGATAACTGCTAAATTTGGATCAAAAAGACTAAGCGCTGCTATCCTGAAAAGCTCTATCGGATTTAGTATAGCAATAGCGTAAATGACATACTCATCAACCGAGCTTCGCATAAGGAGTCCAATTAATGCTAGATCAATAAATGCAAGCATTATAAGCCAAAGTAAAAACGCCACGCCTTGGCCTGTCTCTTGATTTTTAATCACGCTTGAGATAAAAAATCCAAGAGATAAAAAAATGATACTTAAGCTAAAAAGTAGTCCAAAGTAAAGCACCAGCACGCCCCAAGGTATCGCAACACCTTTTATAAAACCAACAACAACACAAAGCAAAAGAGCAAACAAAAGTGGGACAAAAACAACAAATGTACGGCCCAGTGCCTTGCCAAAGTAATACTCTTTAAGGCTTAGCGGGAAGCTAAGTATGTATTCAAGCAAATTTGTATCTCTATCTTGATTTATGCTTCTTACGGTTGAGATGAGAATAAAAATAGGCACAATGATGACACAAATTTGAATAAACAAAAGCAGTGCTCTAGTAAGCCCAGAAAAGCCGAGCACACGTGAGTCGGTCACGCCACTAAATAAAAATCCTATCATCAAAGCAGAAAAAAGCGCAGCATATATCACAAACCATCTTGAGCGAAAAGACTCTTTAACATCAAGCTTTGCTATTAAAAAAAGATTATTCACTCTTGCTCCTTAAATTTTCTTCTTTGATTATCTTGCCAAGATCCATATAGACGCATCTATCTAATAAATTTGCTATCTCATCGATACGGTGTGAAATAAAAACAAGTGTTTTGCTTTGCGTGAAGTTATCAAGTAAATTTTTAAAAGAAAGCCTTGCTTTCACATCAAGATTTGCCGTTGGCTCATCAAACATCAAAATTTCACTATCCTTAGCAAATGCGATGGCTATTAGCATCTTTTGTTTCATGCCACCAGAGAGCTTATAAAATGGCTTATTTAAATTTGCATGCAGATCAAGCTCTAAAAGCTTGCTAAATTTCTCAATCTCTTCAAACTTTACATTTGAGCTTTTGCAAACAAACTCACAAAGCTCACGTAGATTAAATTTAAGCGGTGGTGGAGTTTGTGGCACAAATGAGATAAATTTCAAAGCCCCTTTTCTATCTTTTAGGGTATTTACGCCATTTATCGCGATGCTTCCGCTATTTGGGATAAACTCGCCTAAAATGATACGCATGAGCGAGCTTTTGCCAGCTCCATTTTGTCCAAGTATTGCTATTTTTTCACCAGATTTTACGTTTAGGCTAACACCATCAAGTATCCTTTGCGAGCCAAAAATTTTAGTTACTTCTTTTATATCTATCAAAAATTTTCCTTATATGAGTTTTTTAAAGCCGTTGTCAAATTTCAGTGCATCTTGATGACACACATCAATACACCTACCACAAAGCGTACAATCAGCACCAGCTATCCTAAAGATATTTTTGCTCTCGTCAAGCTTTGCCCCCTTTTTTGTCATAAAAAGTACGTGAGGCACTAGACAAACATCGGTGCAAACTAAGCAGTGATCGCACCTTTCTTTATCCCAGCTAACTTTTATGGCATTTGGCTTAGCTAGCACTGAGTAAGTAGCTCCAATAGGACAGACATACCTACACCAAGCTCTACGTGAGAAGAAAATTTCAACCATAAGCATGGCCACAACAAACCAAATAGCATGAAAATAGCCATAGATAATAAATCTTGAAAAAATCCCAACAACATTAAAAATTTCAAATGTAAGACTTGCACTAGCAAAGCTAAGGGTTAAAAATAAAATGGTAAAAACATATCGCCACTTTGTGTCAAAAACTCGTGGTTTCACTATCTTTTTAGCACGCAAATTTTCATGGATCTTCTCAGCTATTTCGCTTATTAATGAATAAGGACAGATCCAAGAACAAAAGCCTCTACCGCCAAAAATGATATAAAATGCCAAGATACTAAGTGAGCCAATTATTAAATTTACATGGATTTCATGTGTCGCCAAAAAGACTTGCAGGCTCATAAAAGCATCTGCCAAGTGAAAACCAAATATCCTTGACGCACTGATGTCACCTTCTAAAATTTGTATATCAACTCTATATGAAAGCACAAATAAAAGATGAACTAGAATAATGCTAAATATACGCCAAAATCGTATACTAGGACGCTTCTTGCCATCTTTTGTAGTTGTGATTAATGTGCTTAGAAAGCTTACATTTCTAATCGTCGCACGAGTGTTATATTTGTCCATTTTTACTTTTTAAATTTAGAAATTTCATCTGCAAGGCTTTCAAGCTCGCTATCACTAACATTTGTAAGTAGTCCCTTCATAAGCGAGTTTTGCACCTTGCCAGCTTTATAATCAGCTAGCTTTTTAAGCAATTCATCCTTACTTAGATGCGTTATATCAGGAGCTACGACGCCTTTTGCATTTGCACCGTGGCATGGGGCACAAGTTGTTAGATACTGCTTGCTAACGCCTTCATTGTGCACTTTAGCCACACTTAGACTTAGCTCTTTTACCTTTTTTAGCTCATCTTCACTAGCAAATTCTTCACTAGACTTTGGCTGCTCTTTTGTAAAATTTTGCTCTACTTTTGGCTGAGCATTAGTTGCTACTTTTTCCTTTTTAGGCGGAGTCTGGCTTAACATAAACACCATGATACCGCAAATCGCTACTGCTAAAATAATGGTTATAATCTTTCCTACTTTCATTATTTGCTCCTAAATTGTGTATTAAAATCACTGATTTCTTTAGCTAAATTTCTGATTTCACTATCATCCATTTTTTTAACAAGGTCTCGCATTAAAACATTGACTTTTTCTTTATTTTTATAAGCGTTTATCATTGTATAAATTTCATTTTCACTTTTTGTTAAAAGAGATGGCCCGATGATGCCATTTGCGTAATCATCGTGACAAGCTGAACATTTTGTAATGAAATTTTTGCTAAGTCTGCCCTTTATAAGTCTTAAATTTATAGTTTGAAGAGGGGTTCTTACCATTGCTAAAGCACCGATTTGACGGCTTACGTTATTATCTTCAAGTCCAAATTTTACGCTCTTTTCGCCGTGCATATCGTATTTTATGAAGTCATTTTGTTTATTTGTGCTTTGGTTATTTTCTTTTTTTTCAACCTTTATGCTAGCACTCGTGGCTACATTTATTGGTTGCTCGCTAGCTGCTTTTTGCGCTTTGTCATCACTCTTTTCACAGCCGACAAATAGCAAAGCAGCAGCCACTAAAGACATTATTAATCTCATTCTTTCTCCTTATAAATTTCATCATAACTCATTTTTGGGGCAATATTTATAATTTTTACAGGGCAAACCTCAGCACACACCCCACACCCAACACAGCCATGCTTTATGAGTGGCAAATTTGCTTCGCTCATTACTATTGCACTATCGCCAACTGGGCAAATGCTGGCGCAAAGGTCACAAATTTGACCGATTTTGCCTTTTATCTTATCTTTTTCTGCCTCTTCCCTATCGTTATAAACTTTGCGAACAAGCAAATCTTCAACGCTATCTTTGCTTAGTTTTTCTCTTTTTAGGCACATACAGGCATTTGCATTACTCAAGACAGCAACACCCATTTTCACATCATCAACAACTTTTGTAGCATGATCTAACGCACCACTTGGACAGGCGAGCACACATGGGAAAAGATCACATAAATAGCAACCTCTCTTTTTAGGATCTATGTATGCTGTACCATTTGAATATCCATCTTTTATATCAAGCAAACTTATACTGTGATAAGGGCATACCTGCACACACTGACCGCATTTGACACAAAGATCATCGAAGTCATCAACCGCGCCTGGTGGTCTAAGATAGAGTTTATCACCGCTACTTTTTGGCAAAATTTTACCTATGCCATATCCTGCGGCAGCTGCGACTGAGCCTAAGATTATAAATTTTCTTCTATCCACGTTTTGCCCTTAACGCGTTAAAATTTGAAGCATCAAGTGGTTTTATCCTTGGCGTGCTATCTTCAAGTAGCTTTACTGGCTCAGAAAATGGCGCGAGTTTGGCTAAAAAATTTAAGATACTAAAGACACTTGAGCCATAGAAAAACTGCAAATTTGGATAATACTGCCAAAGCTGATCGGCATACGATAGATGCATAAACGGCGTATCGCCATAGCCATCTTTATCTCTATCAAAGCTCTCATACTCATCATAATAATTTTTACTCCACCGATTTAATGCCATTTTATCACCTGGAGTATCGTTTGCAACGATATCCATATTGCCTATAAAATCATTATTTTCAAATATGCTTGTCCCCTGAGTAGCGTGAAAATATACGCCAACTACGTTGTGTAAAATTTTATTGCCTAAGAAATTTATCGTTGAGCCTGGCTGAAACGGCGAGTTATCAAGCAAAATTCCTCTCGCATTATAGATAAGTGTGTTATTTTCGATAGTAAAATTTGAAACATCTTTTAGACCAATACCGATACCAAAAGCGCCGTCGCTATCCATAACAAGATTATTTTTTATATTTGAGCCAGCCGAATACATAAAAAACATACCGACCGCATTGCCGATAAAATCATTGTTTTCGACTAAATTTTGATTCGCATACATAAAGTGAAGCGAGTATCTACCGCGGATCGCTTTATTTTTTAAAAATTTATTGTGACTTGCATACCATGCAACCATATCGCGGCTATCATAAATATAATTGCCTTCTATTAAATTTTCATGGCTATACCAGAGTCTAACGGCATCACCTCTAAAGCCAAGACTTGCCCCTTTTTTAGAAGTGATGTTATTTTCAGTGATCTTTGAGCTGCTGCACTCTTTAAAATCAATCCCAAAAAGTACATCACTCAAGTCATTTTGCGTAACCAAGACATTATTTGCTTTATCACAGCCAATGCCAGCATCTAGCTCACCAAGGTCATTTCCGCTACCGCTTATCTTTAAATTTCTAAGCGTAACATTTGAGGCAATAATCTTTACAACCGTGCCTTTACCATTTCCTTTTACGTGAGCATTTTTGCCCTCGCCAACGATACTAAGCGGCTTATTTATAGTTATGCTTCCTTCATAGATGCCATCCCCTAGCTTTATAACATCGCCAGGGCTAGCGTTATTTATTGCATCTTGAAGGATATTTGCAGAGCTAAAAATAGGCAAGAAAGCAAGGGCAAAAATAAAAATTTTACGCATTTAGCTCTTTTTTCTTTGAAAATACTGCAAGTATGCAAAATACACTCATGGCGATCATAACCCAAAATCCGATACTTGGATAAGAGTGAGTTGTAAATTGTGCGACGCTACCATCGCCTAAAACTGTTGGCATAAATGGTTTAATCTTAAATGCACCCCACTCTTGCATATTGTGTCCATACCAGTAAAGCCATCCTGCAAATGCGCTCATAAATAGCACAGGCGCGATAATCGTTGGAACCATAAGAAGTGAGTTAAATTTGCCGTTGTAATATAAAAATGCAAGCATACAAAGCGTTGAAATAAGCAAATAATAAGGCGCTATCGCTCGCTCTAAATTTCCGCCATGCTCCATAGGATACATACCGATGTAGTGATTTATCGTATTCATCTCATGCACGTCGCCACTATATCCATCTACGTGAAAATATACAGGAATTCCATCAGGAAAGGCTGATTTTGGATAATTTGGAGCTTCAAGAGAGACGTACCAGATAGGAAAAGATGGCGTACCAATCTCTGCTTTTTGCTCGATCATCTTATGAAGATCGCTTGCTACATCTTTTGATAAAAGGTGATTTTTATACTGAAATGAGCTATAAAGATTATAGATACCGTAAGTATAAGATGGTATTTCATCACCATCAGCTATACGCTCTTTTGCTCCGTGCCAACCAAGAACAGGCAAAGTAAAACAAACAGTCATTAAGACAAGTGCAACAATGGTATAAATTTTATATTTACTCATGATCTCTCCTTTAAATTTTAAAATTTCATCTGCCTAAAAATAAAATTTTAAAATTTAAAAAGGGGCAAAATGCCCCTTTCAAAACTACATACCAGCGTTTTCATCTACCCATTTTAGGTATTCGATGATATTTTTGATCTCTTCATCACTCATATGCTGATTTGGCATTCTAAGGTTAAAGTAATCAATCATTGATTTAATGTAGTCGTCATTATAGAACTTAGCAGGATCTTTGATAAATTCTGCTACCCATTTTTCGCCGTTTTCATGTCTTAGTAAAACGCCTGTTAGGTCTGGACCTGAGCTTACTTGACCGATGACGTGGCAACCATTACAACCGCCTTTTAGATAAGCCTCTTCACCTTTTGCAGCAGCTGGACTCATCGGAGTTGCGATCTCTTTAGCTAGGTTATTTTTAGCTCTTAAGCCAACGTCAGCTGTTTTTACCATGTATTGCCATACTTGGTACTCCCAAAGGATAGCGCCGTTTACGTCGCCTTTTTTGTAAGCTTCGTCAGCTTTAGCTTTTACCTCTTTAATATGGCCATATTGATCAAGTGCGTCATCAACCAAAGCTTTTACTTTTGGATATTTCTCATAATGTTTCTCTTTTAGGTATTTAACAACCTCTTGGATAACATCGTCAGTTGCCTTATTAGTTGCGATTACTTTGTCGTATTCGGCTTTTAAAGCTTCTGGGCTTAGAGTTTTTAGCTTGTTATTTTTTGCAGATTCATATTTTTTATTTGGATCTTTAACAAGCAAATAACCCATCATTTCTAGGTGAAGTGCTGAACAAAACTCGGTGCAGTAGTATGGGAAGACACCTTCCATATCAGCTACGAAATTTACTGAAGCGGTTTTGCCAGGCTCTAGTGAAGCGTGAATGTTGTAAAGGTCAATGCCAAATCCGTGAGTTTCATCTTGAGCGCGCTCTAGGTTTGTTAGGTGAATTGTTACATTATCGCCTTTATTTACTTCGATGTGCTCTGGATTGATATGGCTTCTGATCATTGTTGCATAGACGGTTACATTTTTGCCATTTCTTTCAACTCTTTCTTGACCAGCTAGAGTTGCATATGGACTAGCCTCGCCTGTTCTTGAGTTTGTACCCATGTTGTAGGTAAGCGCTGGACTTAGTTTGCTAGCAGCTATTGAAACAACATCGTGTGGCTCGCCAAGTGGTATTGGCATATCATAGATTAGATCCATTTTTGCACCAGTGATGTCTATTAGCTGGTGATTTTGTGGATGAAGTGGGCCAACTGGGCTAAAGCGATCGATTGAAAGTTTATCAAGCGCGATTGCATATTTGCCAACTGGTTTTGCTGATTTGCCCTCCATTGTATCAAGGTGGCCGATATTGTAGTGAACATTTATCTTATCAAGCACTTTTAAATTTTTATAGTCCCATTTTACGATTTGACTATCAACGTAAAGTGAAGTATAAAGTACGCCATCTTGTGAGTCAAATGATGTGTGCAGTGGTCCAAGGCCAAGTTCGACTTGTCCGTGCATTGACTTTTCTCTATCTAAGATAGGTATGCCGTATGGGTCAGTGCCAGCATACTCTTTTTTGTCGATTAGCTCTTTGATCTTTCTAAAGTCATAAACTGATGCGTGAGTATCAAGCTTACCACCAATAATGATGTATCTACCATCTGGAGTTACGTCACAACCATGTGGGCTCTTTGACTCTGGGATCAAAAATAGTGCACCAGCTTTTACAGCAGCGTCTATTGTAACTACCTTGTGGCCATTTATAACTTTGTAATTTTTCTTGTCTTGAACAAGTTTTTCTAAAATTTTCCAGTTATAAACATGCAAGAAGTCAGTGTCATTTCTACTTGCACCTGCTTCAAATGGAGGAAGACCTTTTTCGATACCGCCAGTATACATCTCAGTATTTATTGAGTTTGTAAAGCCCCAGCCGTAGCTCTCGCCTTTACCAGCATCACTTAGATCTTGCCAGTATGGTGGAAGCTCAAGAGAGAATGACTCTTTCTCATCGATCTTACCTTTTGGATAGTCAAATTTCCAAAAAGTTACAGCACCTCTATAGACTGCTTCATAGTCGTCTATTGAGTGGTAGTTGTTATCAAGTGGAGCTGCATATTGGCTAGCTTCGATAACATACTCGCTATTTGGAGTGATGAAGCTACCGCCGTGCTCACTCTTCATAATAGGGTTTACAACGATTTGAGTTGTCTCAAAGTCATGCAAATTTATAACTGCGATTCTTGGGTTAGCTTTATCGTTGATAAATAGATAATCACCAACATACTCACCATTTTTCTCACTGAAATTTGGGTGGTGTGTATCGCCCCATGTTATCTCTTTGCCCCTGATGTTGCCTTGTTTCAAAACAGCTTTTGACTCATTGTCATAGCCATATCCTTGCCAAGGCTCTGGCGTGAAAACGCCGATGTATTTATAAATTCTCATCGACGGAACGCCATAAACTAGCACTTGACCGCTTTGCCCGCCAGATGAAAAGACGATGAAATCATCTTTTTTACCGCTAGGCTGATAAGTTTTAGCAGCTGCAAGGACATCTTTTTCGCTTAGCCCACGCTCTTTCATGACTTTTTCAAGGTCACTACTAGCAGCACAAGCAGTCGTTAAAGATAGCCCAAGCAACGCAGCACTTGCGACACAAAATAACTTTTGCATTTACTCTCCTTTTTAAAATGAATTTATCTCTAAACTCTTTATCTCATTGTCTAAATTTACGCCATTTAAGACGCCTTTATCTATAAAAATTCTTTTTATCTCATTGCTAAAAAGAATCTTTTGTCCTTTTAGTTTAAGATCTTTGTCAAATTTATAAACTACTCCATCCCCATCGCCTATAAAAATTTCATCCTCCATACACGCAAGAGCTGAAATTTTAGATTTTAAAACTTGCTTTTTAATTCCACTTTTAAAATCTAAAATTTCTCCATCTCTAAAGCCAAGCAAAATATCATTCCCCTTAAATTTACAGGCACTCAGTGGAGCAAAGCCAACACACTTTTTCTCTTTTAAATTAAGCTCTTTATCAAGCAAAAATGCTTTGCCATTAAAGCTCGTAAAAAATAGTTCATCATCAATTGGCAAAAGGCTCGAAATTTTATAAACATCTTTATAATTTTTAGTTAAAAGTTTATTTAGATTTTTATCAAAAACGCCTATGCTGACTTCATTTGCCATATCGCAAGCTACGTAAATTTTATTTTTAATTGTCACAATTTGTGAAATTTTACAGCCAACATTTGGCATGGCAAATAAAAAATTTCTCTCGTTTGCCACTTCAATAATCTCATTATTTAAATTTGCGATATAAAAGGATTCTCCATCATTTCCGCACTCTTGATTTTTATAAATCGTCTCTTTTAGATCCAAATTTTTAATCTGTCCATCTTTTATAAAAACGATGCTTTGGTTGCTTTCATTAATAAAGCAGCCTAATTGCTGGGCAAAAGCTGTTATCAAAAACAAACTTATACAAAGCAGAAATCTCATAATCCAAGGCACTTTCATCATAAATTTAATAAGCAAAAAAACTATACATACTTAACTCTTAAAAGCAAATTAGCGATTAATTTATTTTTTTAAGCTTTTAAAGAAAAATATCAATAAATTTTTTTAAATTTTATTATTTACATTATATAGACATTATGATTTAATCAATACTAATATAGTTTTAATAAAATTTATTATTTATTGAATCGCTTATTTTTAGTACTAATTTGCACAAAAATTTAAATTTGAATTATTTCTTAAGAAAATTATTTAAATTAAATAATTATATTAAGGAATGAGAATTCTCTTTAGTATTTAAGTAAAAAGCTAGATTTTATGTATTTGTTATATTTTTAGCTTAAACCTATTGGTAATTTAAATTTGTTTAAATAGGCTATAATCCGCCAAAAAAGGAGAGATAATGCTAACGCATTTAGATGAGAAAGATCGTCCAAAAATGGTTGATGTGAGCCCAAAAGATCCAACAAAAAGAGTAGCAACTGCTAGCGGGATCATCAAGATGAGCAAAGAGGCCTTTAGAACGATCAAAGAAAATACTGGTAAAAAAGGTCCAGTTATCCAAACGGCTGTCGTTGCTGCGATAATGGGAGCAAAAAAGACAAGCGAACTAATCCCGATGTGCCATCCACTAGCTATTTTAGGTGTGGATTGTGATATCGAGGAGCTGCCTGAAATTTGTGCTTTTAAGCTCTATGTGAGCGTAAAAATAGAGGGTAAAACAGGCGTTGAGATGGAAGCATTAACTGGCGTTAGCGTGGGGCTTTTGACCATTTATGATATGGTAAAAGCTATAGATAAAAGCATGGAAATAAGTAATATCGTGTTAGAGAGTAAAACAGGAGGAAAAAGTGGCGAGTATATGCGATCTAAATAACAAAAAAGCAAAAATTGATTACCCAACGCATTGGGAATATAAAATAATATTTGACGCAGATGTCAATGTAGAAGAAAAGGTAAAAGAGATAGTAAAAGATAGAGAATTTAAGCTAGTTTTTTCAAAATTTAGCAAAGATAAAAAATACGCTAGCTATGACTTAGCCGTACTAGTTTTGAGCGAAGAAGAGAGGCTAGAGATATTTTCTGCACTAAAACACGAAGCAAAATATGTTTTATAAGGTAAAAGATATGAATAGTTTAGAACAAAATTTACATGATTATAAAAGCAGCGATGGCTTATTAATAAGCATAAAAGCTCTTTGCAATAACTTCTTTCAAGATACTGCAAACAAAGATATAAATGCTTTGCCAGAAATTTTAAAGGCTAAAATGAATGAGCTTTATGACAAAATGAACAAAGAAGATCTCATAAATGCAAAAAATCTAAAAAGTGCCATGGAGGGAATAAATCAGGCCATTGTCGGCACTGAAGAAAAGGCACTTTACGAGCTACTTGATAAAAAAGATGAGCTAAATCGCGCAATAGAAGCAAAACGTGAAGAGATAAAAAATAGGCTCAAAATTTCATTTGAAGCAGCTGAAGAGGTCGTAAAAGATAGAAATTTTAGTGAAAAAGAGGAAATTTTAGAGCTTTTAAATAATGCGATCATTAGAGAAACAAGGCTTCTTGGTATCTTAAAAGAAAGTGCTCAAATCGCATTTTTAACAACTCTTGAAGGTGCAAAAGATGTCGAGGAAACAGCTGGCGCGATAGCTAAAAATATGACTTATGTTGCGATAATTGGAGGAGAGTTTAGCAAAGAGCGGATACTTGAAATTTCAAAAAACATTATCATAGCAGCAGCAAATTTGGCAGACGAGGGTCATATCTTTGCAAAAGAGTTGATAAGTGGAGCGATAAGTGGTACAAGAGATGGCATTTTAAGAGCCATAGAAAAGCTCAAAGACGAGGCGAGATTTGCTCCAGATGAGCTTAGGCTAAACTCACAACTACTAAATTTAAAAAATATTGATGAAGAATTTATAGCCTTGCTTAGAGAACTTGAAAAGGAATTTGAAAGTGTAGCAAGAAATGAGATCGAAAATGTGATAAATAGCGAGCTAGATACAAACCTAGCTAAATTTAAACGCATTAGCGATCAAGCAAGAGAGCAGATTATTTCAAGGATAGAAGAGTTAAAGTCAAACGGCATGGCAAAGCTTATGAGTGAGGCAAATAATAAATTTGAAGCCTTAAAGCAAGAGCTAAATGACAAGAGTAAAAAGCTAAAACTAAATTTTGATACAAACGACAAAATTGAAGAGATTAAACAAGAGATCGCTAATCTTGAGAAAAAAGCTAATGAAAAATTTGAAGACATCAAACAAATAGACATCAAATCAGAAGCCAAGAAATTTGGAGATAGGGCTTATCAAGCTGCAAAAGATCTATTAAATGTTATTAAAAAAGATAAAAAAGAGGATTAAATTATCAAGCTTATCTTGAAATTTTTCCTGAAAGATATTCGCACCATATATTCTTGCCAAGTGTGAAAATTTTTCCACACTTGGCTTTTACTTTCTAAAGCCTTAAAATCACAAAAATAGATAAAGTAAAAATACTCCCAAAATCAAGCGGTAGATGACAAAGGGCAACATCCTGATTCTTGAGATGATACCCATAAATAGCTTAACGCAAAGATAAGCGCTAACTGCACTTATAATGACACCAAGGGCAATATCGCTCCAAGGAAGCGCATTTGGGTCTTTTATGAGCTTGATGCTCTCAAGTCCGCCGGCTAGGATGATGACTGGGATCGACATCAAAAATGAGAAATTTGCACTACCCTTATGGCTAAAACCTAAAAATAAGGCTGCTGTCATCGTCACACCTGATCTTGAGACGCCAGGGATGAGCGCCACAGCTTGAGCAAGGCCAATAATAAGCGCAAATTTTATGGTCATTTCATATTCGCTTTTGTTTGATGAGCGAAGATCAGCAAAGTAAAGTGCTATGCCAAAGACGATCGTAGTAATAGCGATCACAACGCCGCTTCTTGCGTATTCTTCGATAATGTTGTTAAATAAAAGCCCAAAGATCCCAACTGGAATGGTGGCAAAGCCCACACACCAGACAAGCAAGCTATCGCCCACCATCTTTCGTTGTGCGATCGAGGCAAAAAAGTCACGAAGTAGCTTAAAAATCGTATCTTTAAAATAAAAAAGTATCGCACTTAACGTACCAACGTGCACTGCCACGTCAAAAGCAAGACCTTGATCTGGCCAGCCAAGCAGCTTTGGCACCAAGATAAGATGAGCCGAGCTTGAAATGGGCAAAAATTCGCTTATGCCTTGCACCAAGGCCAAAACGATAACGTGAGAAATTTCCATAAAATGCCTTTTTTGATTTTAGATTGCAGTTGGGGATTTTACTCCCCCAAGATTAAATTTATATAAGTTCGCTAGCAAAATTTGCAAGTTTTTGTGGAGTAAATCCAAAGTGATCAAATAGCTCGTTCGCCTTGCCACTAGCGCCAAAGCTATTCATACCATAAACTGCGTCAGCAAATTTATACCACTCATAGCCAGTTGCAGCTTCAACTGCGATGATCGTCGTGTTTTTGTCTAAAATTTTAGACACGTATTCATCTGGCTGCTCGCAAAGTAGGTCAAAACAAGGAGCTGACACGATGTTTGCGCCAATGCCTTGTTGGCTAAGAATTTCAGCTGCCTCTACACAGAGTGAGACCTCGCTACCGCTTGCTATAAATGTTATCTTTGCTTCTTTTGACGAGCTTAGCAGATATGCGCCGTTGCTAACCTCTCCAAATTCGCCTTTTGCAAGTGGATCAAGCCCTTGACGGCTAAGCACAAAAGCACTTGGAGCGTTTAAATTTAGAGCCACTTTCCAGCTAGCTGCGTTTTCGTTGCCATCAGCTGGGCGGAAAGTGTAGAAATTTGGCATCGCTCTAAATGTGCTAAGCTGCTCGATCGGCTGATGTGTCGGACCATCTTCGCCAACGCCGATGCTATCGTGCGTAAAGACAAAAAAGTGCTTGATGCCCATTAGCGCTGCTATCCTCGCACTTGGCTTTAGATAGTCGCTAAAGATGAAAAATGTCGCTGAAAATGGCAAAAAAAGGCCGTATCTAGCGATACCGTTGTTGATAGCTGCCATGGCGTGCTCTCTGATACCATAGTGGATATTTTTACCATTTGGAAAGTCGCCCATACCCTTTAGCTCAGTCTTATTTGAAGGAGCTAAGTCAGCACTACCGCCGATAAAGCCAGGAAGTTTTTTAGCTATCTCATTTAAAATGACATGGTTTGTATCTCTTGTGGCTAGTTTTTTGTCGCTAAAGTCTGGAAATTCGATCTTGCTAAAGTCTGGATTAAGAAGCGAGTTTAGTAAATTTTTGCCTTCAATGCTTAGTGCCTCAACCTTTTTGTTCCACATAGCCTCTTCAAGATCGCCCTTTTCAACTGCGCCTCTAAATCTTAAAAGCACGTCCTCATCAATGGCAAATTTCTTCTCAGGGTCAAAGCCAGCTGCGGCCTTTGCCTTTTTTATGATCTCTTCGCCAAGTGGTGCGCCGTGGCTGTGGTGGCTGCCTTCAAGCTCCATTGCGCCGCGTGCTATATGCGTGTTTGCGATGATGAGATATGGCGACTCTTTCTCGCTTGCTTGCTCTAGTGCAAATTCGATCTGATCGTAGTCGTGTCCATCAATGCGTGCGACCTCCCAGCCCTGAGCCTCAAACCTAGCTTTAACGTCCTCGCTAAATGCTATCGCTGTGTCGCCCTCGATCGTGATGTTGTTTGAATCATAAATGAGCACAAGGTTGTCTAGCCTTAAATTTCCTGCGATTGAACATGCCTCGTAACTTATGCCCTCTTCAAGATCGCCGTCGCCGCAAAGGCAGTAAATTTTATGATCGATTATTTTATTGTCTGGCTCGTTTAGCACGTTTGCAGCGTATTTTTCTGCCATGGCTAGACCAACTGCATTTGCCACGCCTTGACCAAGTGGGCCAGTAGCAACCTCAACGCCTGGAGTGTGAATTTCTGGGTGTCCTGGAGTATTTGAGCCAAGTTGGCGAAAATTTTTAAGCTCATCAAGGCTTAAATCGTAGCCACTTAAGTGTAAAAAGCTGTAAACCAAACTTGAAGCGTGACCACCGCTAAAAACTAGCCTATCTCTGTTTAGCCATTTTGGATTTTTTGGATTGTGTTTTAAAAAGTTGCTTAAAACCACCATAATATCAGCTAGACCCATAGGTGCACCTGGGTGTCCGCTGTTAGCGTTTTGCACCATGTCAGCGCACAAAAATCTTATAGTATCGGCTTGTTTTTTTAGCATATGATCTCCTTTTATTGCGCCAAATTATACAAAAAAGTGATTAAAACTTGCCTTGCATTTTTACTCAAAATATCTAAATAGTGATATAATTTTTTTAAATTTTTAGCAGTAAAAAGCTAGAAATTTCTAGCTTTTATCTAAGGTGTTTATCCGTAAGCTCCAAGATCATCTTTGCGATGTTTGCATCTATCTGATTTAGTACCTCTTCTATCTCGCAAATTAGCTCGTCTTTTTTCTTTTTTGCGCCCTCAAGACCAAGTAAATTTGTAAATGAGTTTTTAGCTAAGTCGTTATGTACAGGCTTTCCAGCAGCCGCCTCGTCGCTTGTAAGATCTATGATGTCATCTTGTATCTGAAAAGCAAGGCCGAGCTTTAGTCCGATATCATAAATTTTCTCACACTCTATTTCGCTTAAATTTACTATCACAGCACCCATTTTTAGACTTGCAGCGATGAGCTTTGCGGTTTTGTGGATGTGTAAAAATACTAGCTCATCAAGGCTTAGCATCTTGCCAGAGAGTCCAAATTTAGCCTTTGCTCTTTTGATATCCTCTTTGTTCGTATTTTCAAAAAAACAATCCAGTGCCTGACCTAGCACCATACCGCTAACGCCAGTATTTTCGCTTAAAATTTCTACGCATTTTATACGTGTTTCAGCTGGCAAATCGGCACGTGAAATTTCATAAAAAGCATGCGTATTTAGAGCATCCCCTGCAAGTATCGCAGTTGTCTCGTCGTAGGTTACGTGAAGCGTTGGTGTGCCACGTCTTAGACTTGCGTTATCCATAGAAGGAAGATCATCATGAATGAGCGAATAAGTGTGCATCATCTCAAGCCCTAAAGCCACTCTCATGGCCTTTTGCGTGAGGCTTTTATCCACACTTTCCACCACACCAAGAAGCAATAGTGCCCTAAAGTGCTTGCCTCCAGCCTTTAGCATAACGCCAAGTGCCTCCTCGTAATAAGGGTGAAAGCTCGGCGCCTTTGGCAAATTTTCGTTTAAAAATTTTACAAAGTCCTCAAGTAGGCTCATTTTGGCACTCTTGCAAAAAACTGAAAGTCATTTCTAGTAAATAGAAGCGTAAAATTTTTTAATTCACCAAGCTTCTCTAAAAGCTCTTCACGGCTACTCACGCTTTGTTTATCAAAACCCAAAATTTTATCGCCAGTCTTGATACCAAAAATTTCTGCATTTGACTTTGGCTCGACCTTGGTAACGACTAAATTTTTATCCACCGTGATACCATAATCCACCAAAATCTTATCATCAAGCATTGTTTGTGGCTCTTTTGGCATGATGTTGAAATTTGGTATATCAAGGCTTGAAGGGGCGTCTACATCGAGGCTTTGGTTAAATTTCACATCCCCGCTTACTGGCACTTGAAAGAGCATTTCTTGCTTATCGCGCTTCACGATGATGTCAAGCTTTGTGCCCTTTGGAGCAAAAAGTACCATCTCATTTAGCTCTCTTAAGCTCTTTGGCTTGATGCCATTTACACTCACAAGCTCATCATCGACCATCATCATCTTGCCACGGCCCAAAGGATCGACAAGACCCACAAAAAATTTATCCTCTTTTTGTAAAAATTTCACGCCGATATCACCGTAATAGACGTCATCATAAGATACAAAGTGCTTCAAATAGCGATTTGGTATAAATTTATCAGCTCCAACAGCTATGCCTATCATCTTACAACAAGGCGTGTTTATCTCGCCAGTCGCGTTATACTCGAAGCTTAGCGTATCAAAGTCGCCTAAATTTTGCCCTAAAGACTTGATGTGGCCCATGACGGTGTTGTTTGCGTCATTTAAGATGCCAACCCAAGTGCTCTTTTTGATGCGCTCCTCGTTGGTCTCATCAGCCATCACGACAGGGCTTAGCTCCTTGCTAGAGCGGACTAAAAAGAGCTGCAAATATGGGTCAAATTTGACATATTCGCCAAGTGGAGCTCCCTCGCTTTTTGGCACTGCGATCAAATTTTTCGTAATAGCCACGCCAAAGTGTTTATTTACTGAGACGATTGAGTTTTTATTCTTTTCAAAGCAGGCGTTAAAGTCCTCTTGTGTAGGCCTAGGATCGGCGTTTAGACAAAGCGCTGATAGCAAAAAAGCGAGGGCAAATTTATATTTTAGTCTCATTTTATCCCCATCGAAGCAAGACTGCCAAGCATCCTTGAAGAGGTGTTTTTCTTATCGGCCTCAACTGACTTTAGCACGTCATTCACGGCGCTTATTAGCAAAATTTGCATGCTCTCTTTATCTTCAAGCAAGCTATCATCTATGCTGATATCAAGTATCTCGCCGCTTCCATTTGCTCTAACGCTCACCAGCCCACCACCGCTTTTTGCGCCAAATTCTTTGTTTTTACTCTCTTCTTCCATCTGCTTGGCTTGCTTTTGTACATCCTCAAGCATCTGCCCCATCTTTGAAAAGTCAAATCCCTCAAACATCGCCTACTCCTTTATGATCTCGTTTTTGTTATTTACATGCACGATGGTTGGCTTAAATTTCTTAGCTTTTTTAAATTTCATGCTAGCGTAAGCCACGATAATGACCACGTCTCCTACGCAGACTTTTCTAGCAGCTGCGCCGTTTAGGCAAATTTCGCCTTTTTTGCCCTTTATCACGTAGGTAGCGAATCTCTCGCCATTATTTACGTCTAAAATTTCAACCTTTTGATTTTCTATCAAATTTGCAGCTTTTATAAGCTCCTCGCCGATGCTAATCGAGCCAACATAGTTTAAATTTGCGTCTGTTACGACGGCTCTGTGGATCTTACTAGCTAAAATTTCTATATTCATTTTTACCTCTTTAAAAGTTCAATTACCACTTCTTTATCACTAAATGGATGTTTGACGCCATTTATCTCTTGATATGGCTCGTCTCCTTTGCCAAGTATGACAAGTGCCCAGCCAGGTTCTAGCTTGTCAAGAGCTAGCACGATCGCCTCTTTGCGGTTGGCATTTCGTATCAAATTTTCATTTTGGTTCATGCCAGCACAAATTTCGTCTATTATGCTCTCTGGCTCTTCGCTTCTTGGATTGTCACTTGTAACGATGCAAATTCTTGCGTATTTTTGAGCTATTGCTCCCATTTTTGGGCGCTTTGTCCTATCTCTATCACCGCCTGCGCCAAAGACCGCTATTAGATTTAGATGTCTAAGTGAGTTTAGCACTTTCTCGATGCCATCAGGCGTATGGGCAAAATCTACGATGACTAGCGGATCAGTGCTAACGACCTCCATCCTACCGCTAACCCCTTTAAATTTACTTATCGCCTTTGAAAGTGCAGCTGCGTCTGGATGCTCTAGCAGGCAAACGGCGCCAAGAGCTGCAATTAGATTGTAAAGATTAAACTCGCCTTGAAGGCTTGAGTCTATCTCCACATCACCATTTGGTGTCTTGATAACCGCGTCTATGCCGCCCTTTAGCCCATAAACCACCGGTGCAAAGCTAGCTGGCTTTTTGAGCGAATACGTATAAGCGTTTTTTGGGTTAAATTTAATGCCATTATCATCAGCATTTATAAGCTTCATGCAATCATCATCAAAAAAGCTCGACTTTACCCTAGCGTACTCCTCCATGCTCTTGTGGTAGTCGAGGTGGTCTTGAGTCAAATTTGTAAAAATTTTAAGGGCAAAATTTAAGCTCTCTATGCGTTTTTGAGCAATCGCGTGCGAGCTAACCTCCATCACAAAGTACTCACAGCCCTGCTCACTAGCTGTTTTGAGGTATGAAAGCGTCCTTAAAATAGCACTTGTCGTAAGCGCCTTGTCATCTATCTGCTCACCCTCTATAAATGCCCCTCTTGTACCACTTAGACCGCATTTTTTGCCTAAATTTCGCAAAGTCTCGTAGATAGCCGCAGCCGTCGTGGTCTTACCATTTGTGCCTGTGATGCCAACTATTTTTAAGCTTTCGTCTATTTTTAAAAGCTTTTTGCACTCTTCAAGAGTGATTATTTTAGCGCCCTTTTTTACAGCGTCCTCTGCAAATTTCGCATTTGCAGTGGTTTGCACAAAGTATGCACCTTGTTCGCACTCGTTTGAGTCATCTGTTATGAAGCTATTTTCTACTGATATTTTCATTGTTTTGTCTTTTTTGTATCTCTCTAAAAAGCTGATCTATGCGCTCATCACCGCCAAACATCAC
Organism: Campylobacter concisus; assembly: GCF_003048595.2. Classification (NCBI taxonomy): domain Bacteria; kingdom Pseudomonadati; phylum Campylobacterota; class Epsilonproteobacteria; order Campylobacterales; family Campylobacteraceae; genus Campylobacter; species Campylobacter concisus. The sequence goes on from NZ_CP049270.1 coordinate 1,764,724, forward strand.
CGCCGCACTCTCAAGATAGTTTATACTCATTTCGATGAAGTCATTTTTTATCAAATTTCCCAAAAATTCTAAAAAATCATCTTTGTTTGAGATCATGACCTTGGTTGAGAACATGATATTTTCAAAGACCTTTTTGAAGCTCCCATCCTTATAAACAGCCTTTTTAAAGTCCTCATAGCTGATCGCGTCTTGCTCTTCAAAATACTCATCGCTAGCCAATCTTGATTCTAAAATTTTTAAAATTTCATCCATTCCTTCATCATCTTCGCCAGCTCTTAGTTTATCCATAAAATAGTCAAATAAAAGTTTTGCTTCCTCTGCATTTTTCTCGCCAAGGGAGCAAATTTGTATCAAAAATAGTAAATTTTTATCCTGTGTCTTTTCGTAAGCTAGAGAGAAGTAAAAGATCGCTTCTTTAAATTTAGAACGTTTGAAGTGTTTAATGCCTATTTTTTTATAATCTATCAATGTCAAATTCCTCGCCAATCGGGATATTTACGACCTCAAGCTCTGGGTGAATATCCATACGAAGTTGTCTTTCGAGTCCATATTTTAGTGTAGTTGTGCTAGCTGCACACCCATGACAATGCCCTGTAAGTCTTACATAAATTTTGCCGTTTTTTATGCCAAGTAGCTCCATGCCACCGCCATCATTTTCAAGCATCGGTAATACCTTTTGCAAACTCGCACTGACTGGTTTTAAAAGTTCTTCATCGCTAAATGGGATCATATCTTTTCCTATTAAATTTTTGGGCTATTATAGCAAAATAAAAATGCAAAAAATAATGGCTATATTTTTGCTTAGCGCTAATTTTGCTTTATAATTTAAACCTTTTTGACACGCCTAGTCAGTTTTGATTATTAAATATTTGAGCTAAAATTTAGTAAATTTTTGATTATAAGTTTTAGGATAAAAGGGCAAATTTCGCCCTTTTTGTTTAATCTATTAGAAGTGATTTTATATCTACTTTTTGCTCGATCATCTTGCTCTCGAGCATAAATTCTTGCGTAGCTTCAAGTGCTTTTATATCTTCAGCCGTGATCTTTGGACTAAAGTCATACTGCGGATACATACTCTTTACCGCCTCTATGCTAAGCCCAGTCTCTTCAGCCGTAAATTTTAATGCCTCTTCCTCATTTGCTTTCATAAAAGCCAAAATTTCATCTTGAGCCTTTTTAAATTTTTCAACTAGATCTTTATGCTTTTTGTAAAATTCTCCGCTTGTGGCGGTGACGATGACTGGAGTGATGACGCCCTTGCCTGTTGTTACGACACTAAGTCCTGATTTTTTAGCGTTATAAGCAGCTGGTCCAGCAAGAAGTGCTGCATCGACACTGCCATTTTCAAGTGCAGCTTGTGCAGCTGGGATGCCCATAGAAACGAACTCTACGTCATTTATACCAAGTCCGCTAAGAGCAAGATACCTAACCAAAAGCTCATTTAATATCGTACCTTTTGGCCCTGCTATTTTTTTACCTTTTAAGTCTTTAGCGGTTTTTATGCCTTTATCTTTAGCAAATATCGCAAAAGCTTCAGGTGCTCTTGAATAGGCACTTATGATCTTTATGTCAGCTTTATTTGCTGCTGCAAGTATGACCGAAGTTCCGCCAACACAATTTAAAAACTGAAGTGAGTTTGAAGCTAGAGCTTGAGTCTGCTTTGCACCTGATGTTATCTCAGAGTACTCGACTGGCATGCCAAAAGATTTAGCATAAAAGCCTTTAAATTTATCGACGATTGAGGGGACGTTTAGCGGCGATTTGACGTAGGTCATGCCAATCTTATCTAGCTCACTTGCGTTTACGACTAGACAAAACAAAGAGGCTGCACACAAAATCTTAAAAAACTTTCTCATATTTGCTCCTTTAAAAATTTTCCAAATTATATAACTTTTTGCTTCGTTTTGGTTTTAATTATCATTTTATAAAATGCTAAATTTCGCTCAAAATTTTACGCTTTAAGTTTATTAGCTCATCGCAAAGCAAATCTCTTGGCTTAGCTAGATTTGATAGATCATAGCTTGATTTCATCCCACCTTTTTCAAGCAAAATTATCTCATCTGCTAGATATAGGGCCTCATCGACATTATGAGTGACAAAAATGATGGTTTTACCGGCTTGGAGCTTTAAAATTTCAGCCTGCATGCTGGCTCTCGTAAAAGCATCAAGTGCTGCAAATGGCTCATCCATAAGGATCAAATTTGCTTCATATGCAAGCACTCTAGCAAGAGAAACGCGCGAGCTCATGCCGCCAGATAGCTGCGAAACAGCGGCAAATTTAAAGTCGCTAAGCCCTATCATCGATATGAGCCTATCTATCTTTGCCTCGTCTATCTCATACTTTTTAAGCGGAAATACGACATTTTCATAGACATTTAAAAAAGGCATAAGCCTAGGCTCTTGAAAGACAAAACCGATCTTTGCTTGCTCTTTAAATTTTATCTCGCCTAGACTTACGCTCTCAAGTCCAGCAATAAGCCTTAAAAGAGTTGTTTTACCGCAACCACTTCTGCCAAGTATAACGGTGATCTTATCTTTTTTTATAGTTAAATTTAGCTCTTTTAAAACATCAATGCGCTTGTCATTAATAAAAAAATGCTTTGATAAATTTAAAATTTCTATCATTTTTCGCCTCGTAAAAGGCTAAATTTAGATATCAAAAACAAAAATATCCTATCTATGAGCACGCCGCAAATGCCGATCGTAAAAATGCCCACAAATATCCTATCTGCGCGTGAAAGCTCCTCAGCGTCAAGTATGAGATAGCCTAGCCCGCTAGAAGCTGCGATCATCTCCGCTCCCACAATCGCTCGCATCGCGTAGCCAAAACCTATGCGCATACCTACAAAAATATCTTTTATGGCATTTTTTAGGATGATTTTGTAAAAAATTTCAAATTTACTAAAACAAAAAGTTTTACCAACTTCAATAAGCTTCACATCGCAGCTAGTTAGCCCTTTTGAAATGCTTAAAAACATTGGGAAAAACGATGCTAGGATGATAATAATAATTTTTGGTGTTTCGTTTATACCAAACCAAAGTACCAAAATAGCAATAAGGCTAAGCGGCGGAACATTTCTAAAAAACTCTAGTATCCACTCGTAATAAATACTAGCTTTTGGAAATAGCGCCGCCACTCCGCCAAAAGCAAATGCCAAAACAAAAGCCAAAATATAACCAATAAATATACGCTTAAAGCTAATTATCACATGCATTATTAGCTCGCCGCTTAAGCTCATATCAAGCATCGTTTTAAGTGTCGTAATAGGACTTGGCAATATATAAGGTGTGAAAATTTTAAGCTCGCAAACAACCTGCCAGAGGGCAAAGATCGCTAGGATCAAAACGCTCTTTTTAAAAATTTCTATCACAGCCCATCTCCATTGTGACAGCCATTTTCACAGTATAAAAGCTCGATGATATGATAGTTTTTAAGCTCGCTAAATTTATACGAAAATGCGTTTTGTATCTTTTCTTTACTACATAAGCTTAGTGTTTTTATGCCTAAATTTTCAAAAAATCCAGGAGGAATCGGGCTTGATTCTATTTTACTTATTTGTAAATTTATGTCGTTTAGCTCTTTAAATTTTTTCCATGTTAAAAATGTAGTTTGATCTAATTTTAAAGAATTTCCAAGCTCAGCCAAGTCCTCACAAGGCGTTGTTATATAAAGCCACTCATCTTCTTTTAGCTTCGAGCTAAGTTCAATGGCGCTTTCTATTAAAATGGGATTTAAGCTTGAAATATCGTTTGAAAATTCTTTAAAATTTGATCTTAAAAAATTTACAGCTCTTGGGCAGCGACTATCTAAAACCATGCCTTTAGAGCATAAATTTTTATATGAATTTTTGATATCACTAACATGATCTTTTTCGCACTCTACTATGTTAAAGCCCTTGTTTTGCAAGAGCTCTTTTAACGCAGAGAAGTCATACATATTTTTTACAACAGGATTTAGCCAAAGTAGCTTTCTCACGAGTTCTCCGTAATTTTAATAATAGAAATCAAGATTCTATCATTTAAAAATTTAAACCAAGTAAAAAGAGCCTCTTATAACTAAAATCATAAAGATAAGCGGTGCAAAAAACTAAATTTAGCCTATACTTTTATATCTAATTTCTGTTTTTGCTCCACTTTTTCCATTAGCTTTAGTATATCAACTCCGTTTTTCTCAAGCTGCATTAGCTCCTTAAGATAGGCGAATTTCTCATCTTTGTTTATGTCGTAAGTAGCCAGTTTCTCACTTCGTCCGATCACTGAGGCATAGACTTTGTTGCCATCAAGTTTGTCCGTATTTTGCACATTATAAAGCGAGAGCACGCCCTCTACCACCTCTTTAAAATCCGCCCCGCTCTTCATGCCAGCTTTCATAAGAGCAAAAAATCTCTGTCTGCTCTCTTCGTCAGTGAAATTTATATTTTGTAGCGTCTGGTACTCGATTGGTGGCTTATTAGTGCTTGTTAGCATTGAGATAGCCTTTTTGCCTATTGTGATACTCTCCACGCCGACTCTTTCGCCAAGATACTGCCTAAGCGCATAATCAATCCACTTATCTTTAAACTCGTCTATGTTTAGGTCCTTATCAAGTATCTCAAACCCTTCCACGTGGCTCTTGTGACCAAGCCCAAGAAGTGTGTTATCAAGTTTTGATGTATACTCTTTTGCAAAGAGATCGACATCTGTTGGATAATATCCTATGATCTCTTCGTGAGCTCTGCCAAAGCCAAGTGCTTTGGTCTGGTTGATAAAATTTTTGAGATCATTTATCTCATCTTTGCTGATTTGTTTGTCATATCCCATGAGCTTGCCCCAGATGCTTATCTTGCCATTAGCAGCTATGCCTGATAGCGAGAAATTGCTAGCAAATGTTAGATTCTCGCTATTTTTTTGAAATTTTATCGTATTTGTTTCATTTAAATTTATTGGCTCACCTCTAGTATCGGTATGACTTTTTCGTTCATCAACCAAACTGCTAGATAAATCATTTAAAGAATTTTTGTCTATATTGGGTTTAGAGTTATTGGTATCAAGCTCTTGTGCTCTACTACTTTGTGAGCCAACATAAAAATTTGTGCCAACTCCATTTACACTACCTATCATCTCAAATCCTTTGAAATTTATAAGATATTTGAAACAAATATCGTCTTTATAAAATAAAATTTTAGCATAGAGTTCAAAGGTAAAAATTTAAAATGTATAATTTTAGATTAAAAGACTTACAACTTTTAACTAGAAATTTTATATTTTTTGGTTAATAAATTTGATAGACGATTAAAGAAATTTATAGCTTTTGAAACCTTTTGGAAGAAGGATTTATTTTAAAAGTGGGAGATTTGATATAAAAAATTAAAAAAAAGAGAGCCGAAGCTCTCTAATAATTATTCAGCTACTAGCTCTATATAAGCCATCTCTGCTGCGTCGCCTCTGCGAACACGAGTCTTGATGATTCTTGTATAGCCACCATTGCGCTCTTTAAATTTTGGAGCTACTTCAGTAACTAGTTTATTTGTAGTCTCTTTGTCTTGCAAAGAAGCAAATATTGCTCTATGAGCATTAGAGTCACCTTTTCTAGCTCTTGTGATTAGCTTTTCAACATAGCTTCTAAGCTCTTTTGCTTTTGGTAAAGTCGTCTCTATCTTTTCGCTTTTGATGATAGCTATCGCCAAATTTTTAAGCAATGCAGATCTATGAGATGACGTTCTGCCAAGTTTGCGATATCCGTGTTTATGTCTCATCTATTGTCCTTTTATTCTTTTACACTCATTTGTGCTTTAAGCTCGGTTATTTTCTTTCTTAGTTGCTCTTTGCCATCTTTTAACACATCGGCACCAACTGGATAGCCTATCTCTTCCATAACCGCTTTAATCTCTTCAAGAGATTTTTTACCTAAATTTTTAAGCTCTTTAAGCTCATTTTCGTCCATTAATGCAAGCTCGCCGATAAATCTAATATCAGCTTTGTCAAGGCAGTTGAAACTTCTAGCGCTTAAATTTAGATCTTCTACGCTAGAAAGTAACTTTGAAAACTCACCACCTGCACTTGAGCTAGCAACTGGAGTACTAACATCAATATCCAAAATTCCTTTAAATACTGACATTTGTTGATACATAGCTTCTAAACAATTTTTAAAAGCCTCTATCGGACTAACTTGACCATCAGTTGTTATAGTAAATACGATCTTTTCATAGTCTGGATCATCCTCAACCAAGACATTTTGTATATCGTAAACTGCTTTTTTAACAGGTGTAAAAAAAGCATCAAGTGCGATATAGTCGTCTTCGATCTCTTCTCTGATCTCTTCACTAGGAACATATCCGATACCTTTTTGAATGATAACTGAAAAATTTAACTCAGCATCTTCATTTATTGTAGCAAGGTATGCATCTGGGTTAACGATCTCAACTAGATCATTATTTAAATCAGCACCGGTTATCTCTTTTGGTCCTTTAAAGCTATACTCTATAACTTCGCGCTCACTGGTGCTTTTTAATTTAAATCTGATCTTTTTCAAATTTATAATAAAAAAAGCTACGTCTTCTAGCATACCACGCATACTGTCAAATTCGTGGCTAACGCCTTTTATCTTTACACCAATAGGAGCAAAACCTACAGTACTTGTGTAAAGAAGACGACGCAATGGGTGAGCCAAAGTAACAGCATAACCCGCCTCAAAAGGATACGCTGTAATGTTAGCAACATTTTCACTAACACTTTTAACTTCAATTTCAGTTGGCATATAAGCTGATGTAGTAATCTTTCTCATCTTTATACCCTCTATTATTTTGAATAAAGCTCTACTATAAATCTTTCCTCAACAGGAATGATAACCTCTTCTCTTTCTGGATTTCTAGTGAAAATTCCAAATTTTTTCTCTTTTTCAACATCTACCCAAGCAACAATACCGGTTTGTGCTGTAAGATCTATTGCACGAACAATTTGTGGATTGTTCTTAGATTTTTCAACAATCTCTACTTTTGCACCTGGCTCAACTCTGTAAGATGGTATATCTACTCTTTTGCCATTTACTAAAATATGTCCATGGGTTACTAGCTGACGAGCAAAACGACGAGTTGTTGCAAAGCCCATTCTATAAACAACATTATCTAATCTTTGCTCTAGTAGTTGAACCAAAAGGGCACCAGTATTACCTTCGCGGCGTGCTGCTTCTTGAAATAATCTTCTAAATTGTTTCTCAGAAACACCATACATAAATTTAGCTTTTTGCTTCTCGCGAAGTTGTAAGCCATATTCGCTTATTTTTGCTCTTCTTTGTCCATGTTGTCCTGGCGCATAAGGTCTTTTTTCAAAAGCACTTTTACCAGCAAGTCTTCTTTCGCCTTTTAACGCAAGAGACACACCAAGACGTCTTTCTAATTTTTCAACAGGTCCTGTATATCTAGCCATAATAATTTCTCCTAATTTTCTCTAATTATACGCGGCGGCGTTTTGGCGGTCTGCAACCATTGTGTGGTAAAGGTGTAATATCTTTGAAGAAAGTTACTTTTATACCTTCAACACCACCTACACTTTTAACAGCCGTTTCACGTCCGCTACCTGGACCTTGAACCTTAATACCAACTTCTTTAATACCATGCTCTTTTGCTTTATTTAGAGCATCTTCAACTGCTTGTTGAGCTGCGTAAGGAGTTGACTTTTTACTACCTTTAAAGCCTAAGCCGCCTGCACTACTCCATGCAATAGCATTTCCCATTTCATCAGTTACAGTTACCATAGTATTGTTAAATGTTGCACTGATATAAACGATACCTTTGGCTATACTTTTTCTAACTACTTTTTTCTTAACTATTTTTCTTTTTGCCATTTATTATCCTTTAACCCTTGCCTTACTTAGTAGCCGCACCGACAGTTTTACGTCTGCCTTTTCTGGTTCTAGCATTAGTTTTAGTCTTTTGGCCACGAACAGGAAGACCTTTTCTGTGGCGAAGACCTCTATAACTTCCAAGATCCATAAGAGCTTTGATATCCATAGCAACTTGTTTTCTCAAATCACCCTCAACAACGTGGTGCTCTTGAATTTCTTTACGGATAGCTGCTGCTTCATCTTCGCTAAGCTCATAAACTCTCTTGTCGTAAGAAATTCCAGCTGCGTCAAGAATTTGACGAGATTTATAAAGACCTATACCATAAATATAAGTCAAACCATACTCGATTCTCTTTTTGTTTGGTAAATCTACACCTGCAATACGTGCCATGCCTTATCCTTGTCTTTGTTTATGTTTTGGATTTTCGCAGATAACACGAATTATGCCACTACGTTTGACAATTTTACATTTGTCACACATCTTCTTTACAGAAGGACGAACTTTCATTTTAGTCTCCTAAAAATTTATTCCACTTTTTTAGGGGCTGCATCAGGTCTAAAGAAAAATTTTAAACCAACTATTTTCAAAATAAGTGGGGAACTTTGAAAATAATTCTTCATACAGCTTTTCGCAAAGCTTGGATTTTATCCAAAACCAGCTTTAAATTTACTTAGCATATTTGCCAATAGGCTAAATTTACTTATATCTATAAGTAATCCTGCCCTTGTCTAGGCTATATGGCGTAAGTTCTACTTTTACGCGGTCGCCAGGCATTATCTTTATATAATGCATTCTCATTTTTCCAGCGATATGACATAAAATTATATGTTTGTTGTCAAGCTCAACTTTAAAAGTTGCATTTGGTAGTGCTTCAACAACATTTCCATCAATCTCAATGACATCGTCTTTTGCCACAAAATCTCCTTTCTCTAAATTTTTACTCTATTTTATACTTGGCTTAAAATTTCGGCTTTGCCATTAACTATCGCCATGCAATGCTCATAATGGCTAGTTCTCAAACCATCTTTTGAGGTTACTTTCCAGTTATCACTTCCCAAAACCGGTGTGCCGTCTTTTTGGCAGATCATCGGCTCTATACAAAAGACCATTCCCTCTTTTATCTTTGGTCCAGCTTTTGGGTTGTGTCCCTCAAGATAGTTTGGAATTTCTGGCTCTTCGTGTGGCCTTTTTCCTATACCATGACCACAATATCCACGCAAAGGCACATAGCCTCTACCAAGAATAAATTTCTCAAGCTCATAGCTGATCTCTTTAAAATGCATACCGGCTCTTATGAAATCTATCGCAAAATATAGTGCATCTTTTGAGCAAGCGATCAAAGCTTCATCTTCTTTTGAAATTTTACCAACCCCAAAAGTCCTGGCTGAATCACCAAAATAACCATCTAAATTTGAACCAATATCAACACTAACGATATCACCCTCTTTTAGTTTATATTCATTTGGGATTCCGTGGATCACCACTTCATTGACGCTTATACAAGCTGCATTTGGGAAGCCATAGAGCCCTTTAAAGGCCGGTTTTGCTCCAGCGGCTCTTATCATATCTTCACAAATTTTATCTATCTCAAGAAGTGAAATTCCAGGTTTTATGATCGTAGAAACGTAATCAAGAGTTCGAGCGACGATCTTGTTCGCCGCTCTCATTTTCTCTATCTCAGCTGGCCTTTTTAGCGTGATAGCCATTTTATAGACCTACTGCACTTAGAGTTTGGTATTTATTTGTATAAGACTGGGCTTCTATACGCCTCATCGTATCAAGTGCTACCGAAACCACGATAAGTACTGACGTGCCACCAAAATAAAATGGAACACCCATAGTCTTTACAAGTACCCAAGGCAGTGTTGAAATGATACCCAAGTATAAAGCACCGCCCAAAGTTAGCCTACCAGCTACTTCATTTAGATAGCTAGCTGTACTCTCACCTGGTCTAACACCTGGGATAAATCCGCCTTGTTTCTTTAAATTTTCACTTATATCTTTTGTGTTAAACACGATCGATGCGTAGAAAAACGCAAAGAAGATGATAAATAAAAATGTTAAAAAGTTAAACATATAGCCATTTGGACTTAAAAAGTCGTTGATAGCTTGGATGATCGGATTTGTACTAGCCTGTAAAATCGTACTAGGAAACATCAAAATCGCACTAGCAAATATCGGTGGAATAACACCGCTTAAATTTACTTTGATCGGTATATAGTTCATTATACGTTTGTTTTGATTTTCCATTATCACTTTTCTTGAGTAAGAAATAGGGATACGCCTTTCACCCATCTCAACAAATATAATAGCACCGATGGTAGCTAAAATAATCGCTAAAATAGCGATGACTGTTAGGAAATTCATCTCAGAGGTGTTTACTAAATTTATTGTTCCACCGATTGCACTAGGTATACCAGAGACAATACCAGCAAAGATGATAAGGCTTATACCATTGCCTATACCACGCTGTGTGATCTGCTCACCTATCCACATAAGTAGCATAGTTCCAGTTAGCATAGATACGGCAGAGATAGAGATAAATAAATTTATATCTATCATGATGGCTTGCTCGCCACCGCGTCCACTTAAGCTTTGAAGTCCGATAGAAACGCCGATTGATTGTACAAGAGTGATAGCGATGGTCGCATAACGTATGATTTGCATATATTTTTGCATACCGTCGCGCTCTTTTTTCATCTGACCTAACTTTGGAAATGTCGCTGCTAGAAGCTCCATGATGATCGAAGCTGTGATGTAAGGCATGATGCCTAGAGATATGATGCTTAAACGCTCAGCAGCTTTACCACTAAACATATTAAATAGACCCAAGGCGTTGCTATTGTTTGAATTGAAAAATTCTTTAATTACGTCGACATTAACACCAGGAACTGGCACATAAGCCAGTATCCTGTATGCGAACAAAAATGCCAACGTGATTAAAATCTTGTTGGTCAGTGTTTTATCCATTATTTTGTTCCGCTAACGCTAACGTTCTCGTCTTTGACCTTAGAAGCAAGAGCTTTTGCGCTTGCACCGATTAGTTTTATCTTAGTAACGCTCTTTGAAATTTTATGAACGCTAGCTATTGTTGCTATTGAAATTTCAGCAAGCTCTTTTATAGCTGCGATCTTTTCAACATTGATAACATAAGGTTTTTCAAATTTAGAAGCAAAGCCTACTTTTGGAAGACGTCTTTGAAGTGGTTGTTGTCCGCCCTCAAAACCTCTTTTTTCATTGTAGCCTTTTCTTGCTCTTTGACCTTTGTTGCCTTTGCCAGCAGTTTTGCCATTGCCACTGCCTTGACCACGACCTATTCTTTTAGTTGCATGAGTTGAACCTGCAGCAGGTGTTAATTTTTCTAATGCCATCTTAACTCCTTTCTCTTAGCTTTTTAGCAAACTAAGTGCTTTTATAGTAGCACGAACGACGTTTGCTGAGTTGTTTGAGCCAAGTGATTTAGTAAGGATATCCTTAATACCTGCAAGCTCGATAATAGGACGTGCACTACCACCAGCGATAACACCAGTACCCTCGCTAGCTGGGCGAAGTAGCATTCTACTTGCGTTGTATTTTACCTCTACATCGTGAGGAATAGTTGTGCCCTTGATCTTAACGTGGATAATATTTTTAAATGCGTCGTCAATCGCTTTTCTCATCGCATCTGGCACCTCTTTAGCTTTGCCATATCCAAAGCCAACTAGGCCATTTCTATTACCAACAACAACTAAAGCTGTAAATCTAAATCTACGACCACCTTTAACAACCTTTGTAACCCGACCGATATCGACGATTACTTCTTCAAATTCTTCTCTATTATATTTTTCCATCGATTTTCCTTTGGGTTATAGCTTGATGCCATTTTCTCTTAAAGCTTCAGCAAATGCTGCGATAACGCCATGATACAAATAACCATTTCTATCAAAAACTGCAACATCTATCTTCTTAGCTTTTAAAGCCTTAGCAAATTCTTTAGCTAAAGTGACCGCACCTTCTTTATTTGCTTTTATGCCTATCTTTCTGCCATCAACTGCAGCTAGTGTAGTAGCTGTAACGTCATCAATCGCTTGAACATAAAGAGTTCTGTTTGACTTGAAAATAGAAACTCTTGGGCAAGTTGCAACACCAGAAATTTTACCTCTGATTCTTCTTTTTCTCTTAATTCTAAGAGCGATTTTTCTTTTTAATACTTTTGCTGTCATTTACCGCTCCTTACTTCTTAGATGTCTTGCCCGCTTTGCGGATGATGCGTTCTTCTAGATATTTAACGCCTTTGCCTTTATATGGCTCAGGTGGTCTAAATCCTCTAACTTGAGCAGCCACTTGACCTACTACTTGTTTGTCATCGCCTTTGATAGTAATAACGTTTTTCTCAACACTAGCTTCAACGCCTGCTGGTAGCTCATAGTTGATAAGGTGTGAAAAACCAAGAGAAAGCTCTAAAATTTTACCTTTTGCAGCTGCTTTGTAACCAACGCCGTTGATCTCAAGCTGGCGAGTGAATCCCGCAGTTATACCAGTTACGATATTATTAGCAAGTGCTCTATATGTTCCCCAGTAAGCTCTACTTTGGCGATCTTCGCCTTTTGGAGCAAAAACTATATGACCATTTTCTACCTTGACATCAACGTGACCTTTTGTGTCAAGCTCTTTTATATGATTGCCCTTTTTAAATTTTAGGACATTATTTTCAACGCTAACGTCTACACCACTTGGGATAGCGATAGGCTGTTTTCCAATACGTGACATTTTTTTCCTTTACTTGTCTAGGGTGTTCCTACATTTACGAATAAACACCACAATGCCGTAAATTTTATCGTCAGATTTGACGAAACCTTCATTTGAATTTCTAAATTTAGCTTTGGCAAAATCTAAAATTTTACCAAGCTAAAAATTTAACCTTAAAATCATAAGGTTAAATAGCGTTTAATGCAGTTTATTACCAAACCGTACAAAGAACTTCGCCGCCAACGCCAGCTTTACTTGCTTCAATACCGCTCATAACGCCTTTGCTTGTGCTAACGATAACTGTTCCGTAACCATTTTTAAAACGCTTAATGTCGTCTTTGCCTTGATAAACACGGCGACCAGGTTTTGAAACCCTTTTAAGCTCGTTTATAACGCTTCTGCCGTACTCATCATACTTTAAAACTACGTTTATAAATTTCTTGTTACCTTCTTCGATAACGTTGTAGCTCTCTACATAGCCTTTTGCTGCAAGGATAGAAAGAGTAGCCTCAACAACCTTAGAATGAAGCAATTTCGCAGTTTCAAGCTTTCTCATACTTGCATTTCTAATGCGTGTTAATCCATCTGATATTAAATCGTTTAACATTTCTCTTCCTTACCAACTTGCTTTTTTAAGACCAGGTATCAGGCCTTCGTTAGCCATTTTTCTTAGGCAAACACGGCAAATTCCAAAATCTTTATAAACAGAGTGCGGACGACCGCAGATTTGGCATCTTGTATAGCCGCGAACCGCAAATTTTGGCTTGCGTGCAGCTTTTGCTATCATTGATTTCTTTGCCATTTTACTTTCCTTTTGCAAACGGCACACCAAATAGCTCTAGCAATTTGAATGCCTCTTTATCATTTTTAGCCGTAGTAGCAATCGTAATATTCATACCATGAGTTCGTAAAATTTTATCATACTCAACCTCTGGAAACATTAGTTGCTCACTAAGACCGAAGTTATAGTTTCCACGTCCATCAAAACCATTTTTTGGAAGACCACGGAAGTCTTTAACTCTTGGGAGAGCAACGCTGATTAGCTTATCTAAGAAAGCATACATTTGCTCTTTTCTCAAAGTTACTTTGATACCAACAGGAAAGCCCTCGCGAACTTTAAAGCCAGCAACTGATTTTTTAGCATCAGTGATAACCGCTTTTTGTCCAGCGATAAGTGAAATGGTATCAGCCATATTTTGAAGCACTTTCTGATCTTTCGCAGAGTCTCCAGCACCTACACTGATCACGATTTTCTCAAGCGCAGGGATAAGCATTGGATTTTTGATGTCAAATTCTTTTACGAGAGCTGGCTTGATAGTTTCGTTAAATTTATCTTTTAATCTACTCATATCTCTTATCCTTCAACTTTCGCGACATTTGATATGTCAATTGGCATCTCTTTATTTACGTGACCACCATTTGGAGTTTTTTCGCTTGGTTTGATAGCTTTTTTAGCTATTTTGCATCCCTCAACTATAACCTGACCTTTTTTTGCAAGAACTGCTAAAATCTTACCAGTTTTGCCTTTATCGTCACCAGCGATGATCTTAACGGTATCGCCTTTTTTGACTTTAAATTTTACATTAGCCATTATAAAACCTCCGGAGCTAGCGAAACAATTTTCATAAAGTTAGCATATCTAACTTCACGTCCAACTGGTCCAAAAATACGAGTGCCGACTGGCTCTTTTTTGCTATCAAGTATAACAGCTGCGTTCTCGTCAAAGCGGATTAGCGAACCATTATCTCTTTGAACCTCTCTTTTAGTTCTTACAACAACAGCTTTTACAACCTGTCCTTTTTTGATCTTACCATTTGGAAGAGCTTTTTTAACAGAGCAAACTATGATATCACCAAGTGTAGCGTATCTTCTTTTGCTGCCGCCAAGAACCTTTATACACATTAACTCTTTTGCACCACTGTTATCAGCAACTGCAAGTCTTGTAAAACTTTGAATCATTACTCAACTCCCTTTGCTAATACGGCTTTTAAGCGAAAACTCTTGCGAGCTGAAAGTGGTCTGCACTCAACCGCAACAACTGTATCGCCTGCTCTTGTCTCATTTTTCTCATCATGAACTAAATATTTTTTAAAGCGTTTTACAAATTTATGGTATCTTGGGTGCATAACGCGTCTTTCTACCAAAATAGTAGCCGTCTTATCTCCAGCTTTTTGTAAAACAACACCTTGAATTTCTCTTTTTAATGCCATTTTACGCCCCTTGTCTTGTTGCACTAATTGCAGTGTTGATCTGAGCTATCTCTTTGCGAACAGCACTAATCTCATTAGGGTTGCTTAACTGCATAGTTTTTAGCTTTTGTTTAAGTGTAAATAAAAGCACCTTTTTCTCTTTTAGCAACGCGTTTAATTCTGCAACGCTTTTATCTTTTAACTCAGTATATTTCATTTTCACTCTCTCGCGTTACAAATTTTGATCTGAAAGGAAGCTTGTGTAAAGCCAAAGTTAAAGCTTCACGAGCTAACTCTTCGCTAACACCAGCCATTTCAAATATTATACGACCAGGTTTGATATTCATAACCCACTCTTCAACTCCGGCCTTACCTTTACCCATACGAGTTTGTAGAGGCTTTTTAGTAAGTGGCTTATCAGGGAAAACCCTAATCCAAATTTTAGCCTGTCTCTTTACGTGACGAGTTAGAGCTTGACGAGCAGCTTCTATTTGGCGTGAATTTATTCTGCCAGCTTCAACAGCCTTAAGTGCAAATTCGCCAGTTGCTAAAGATGCTCCACGAGTCGCATAACCACGGTTGCGACCTTTCATTTGCTTACGAAATTTCGTTCTTTTAGGCATCAACATAATTATTTACCTCTTCTTGCTCTACGTGTTTTCTTAGGTGCTTCTTCTTCAGTTTTCTCAGGTTGAACACCTTTTTGAAGAACCTCACCTTTAAAAATCCATACTTTAATACCTATGTTTCCATAGGTTGTATGAGCCTCAGCTACACCGTAATCTATCTTTGCTCTAAGAGTATGAAGCGGAACGCGACCTTCTAGATACCACTCGGTTCTTGCCATCTCAGCGCCACCTAAACGACCAGCAACTGAAATTTTGATACCTTTAGCGCCTGATTTTTGAGCACCTTGGATAACTTTTTTCATAGCACGTCTAAATGCGACACGCTTTTCAAGTTGCATAGCTACGTTTTCAGCAGCAAGTTGAGCTGAAGCTTGAGCTTTTCTTTCTTCTTTGATATTTACATTTACTTCTTTGCCGATAAGTTTGCTAACTTCATTCTTTAGGTTTTCAACATCTTGGCCTTTTTTGCCGATGATGATACCAGGGCGAGCTGCAACTACGGTTACACGAAGTTTTTTAGCCGTTCTTTCGATTAGAATTTGGCTAATTCCTGCATAGTAAAGTTTTTTCTTTAAAAATGCACGAATTTTGTAATCTTCACCGATATTTTCAGGAAGACTTTGTTTGGTTGGAAACCATCTAGATTCCCAGTTGCGGTTAATTCCTAGTCTAAGACCTATTGGATTTACTTTTTGTCCCATATTATGCTTCCTTCTTTTCAGGTTTAGATACTTCTACCATTACATGAGAAGTAGGTTTGCGAATTTTGCTCGCTGTTCCTCTTGCTCTTGGTCTAAATCTCTTTAATACAGGACCAGCGTCAACGCGGCAACTAGTTACTATAACCTCTTCTGGCTCAAATCCGCCATTTGCTACTGCTGAGCTAATAGCGTTTGCTATAAATTTAGCACCACGATTTGGCATAAACTGCAAGCTTGCAAGTGCTAGCTCAGCATTCATACCTTGAACTTCTCTTGCTATAAGTCTTGCTTTTGTAGGAGAAAGTCTTACGAATTTTATAATTGCTTTACTCATATTATCTCCCCTTACTTGCCGATTTTCTTTTGCACTGAGCCTTTATGACCCTTAAATGTGCGTGTTGGAGCAAATTCGCCAAGTTTATAGCCTATATGATTTTCTGTAACATATACAGGAATAAAGCTCTTGCCATTATGAACGTTAAATGTTAGTCCAATCATTTCAGGTACAATCGTGCTACGTCTTGACCAAGTCTTGATTGGTTTGTTATCGTTTGCATTTTTTGCGGCAATAACTTTTTTCATTACATGATCATCTACGAAAGGACCTTTTTTGAGTGATCTTGCCATCTCTATTTTCCTTTCCTTCTTGAAATTATAAGCTTATCGCTAGCTTTTTTACGGCGAGTCTTAGCACCTTTAGTTGGTTTACCCCATGGAGTAACTGGGTGACGGCCTGAATTTTTCTTACCTTCACCGCCGCCGTGTGGGTGATCAACTGGGTTCATAGCAGAACCACGTGTTTGTGGGCGGATGCCGCGGTAGCGATTACGTCCAGCTTTACCTATAGTGATGTTAGCCCAGTCTTCGTTACCAACTACACCGATACTTGCCATACACTCAGCTAGTACTTGTCTCATCTCGCCACTTGGCATTCTTAAGATAACGTACTTCTCTTCTTTACCCATTAGCTGAGCATAACCGCCAGCTGAACGAGCTATCTGAGCGCCTTTGCCAGGTTTTAGCTCTACGTTATGAACGATAGTACCAACTGGGATAAATCTTAGTTTCATAGCGTTGCCTGGTTTAATATCTAGTGAACCCTCATCGATAGATGCGATAACATCGCCAACATTTAGGCCATTTGGTCTAATGATATAGCGTTTTTCGCCATCTTTGTAAGCTATAAGAGCGATACGGCAGTTTCTATTTGGATCGTATTCGATCGCTTCAACTTTACCTTCTATACCAAATTTACGACGTTTAAAGTCGATGATACGATAAAGTTTTTTTGCACCTGCCTCTTTATGTCTTGAAGTTATACGACCATTGTTATTTCTACCGCCAGATGCAGGTATTTTAACAAGCAAGCTTCTAACGCTTGGTTTAGCTGTTATATCTTCAGAGCTTAGTCCAGTCATATATCTACGACTAGGTGTATATGGTTTATATGATTTTATAGCCATCTTACGCCTCCGTATTTTCTAGGCTTACGCCTTCAGGTAACTTAACGTAGAATTTCTTTATCTCGTCACGTTGGCCTGCTCTTCCTCTAAAACGCTTAACCTTGCCGCTAATTCTAAGTGAATTTACGCGAACAGGCGTTACTCCAAAATACTCTTGTAAAACCGCTTTTAAGCTGTTTTTTGTAACTCTTGGTGAAGTTTGGATAACAACAACGCCTTGTTCTTGAAGGCCTAGAGTTTTTTCTGTATAAATAATTGTTTTGATATCAGTTATATCCGCCATTTTAGCCCTCTTTTGTTATAGTTTTTAGTGCAGCTTTTTCAATGATAACCGAACTAAATGTAGAGATAAGATAAGCATTTACCTCATTTGCATCTACTACATAGCAGTTTGCTAAATTTCTAAAAGCAAGTAGTGTTTTATCGTCTAGTAAATCTTTAACTATAAGCGCGTCTTTTACTTTTAAATTTTTGATGATATTAGCTGCATCTTTTGTCTTTCCAGACTCGATTGAGATGCTATCTACTGCGAAAATTTTACCATCTTGTGCTTTTACTGCCAAAGCGTACTCAAGAGCTAGTCTTTTTTGTTTTTTATTGACTTTTTGAAAATAGTTTTTCTCGTTTGTTGGACCAAATGCAACTGCACCGCCTACCCAAACGTTAGTTCTAGTTGAACCTGCTCTTGCACCACCACGTCCTTTTTGTCTCCATGGTTTTTTACCGCCACCGCTTACAAAAGCACGGCTTTTAGTATGAGCCGTATTTGCTCTTATACCAGCAAGGTAAGATTTTACATAAAGATATAGGTTGTGCGGATTTACTTCAGCGTAGCTTGCAGGAAGCTCTAACTCGCCTGAATTTTCAAATTTATCGTTTAATACGTGAATTTTACTCATTTTACAATCCTTATTTTACCCATTGCACCATTGTGACCAGGAACGCAACCTTTTACAACTACGATGCCATTTTGAGCGTCAAAGCTTATTAGCTCGTTTTTAACAGTAACTTTCTCATTGCCCATGTGTCCTGCCATTTTCATACCTGGTTGAACACGACCTGGCCATTCGCAGTTACCAATTGAACCGTGGCGTCTGTGGAAACGTGAGCCGTGGCTTTTTGGACCACCACCGAAACCATGTCTTTTTACCACACCTTGGTAGCCTCTACCTTTTGAGTTAAAGCTAACTTTTAAAATTTTAGCCTCGTTTAATGGTGTAAAGTCTAGGTTTCCAACTTCGCTATTAGCTACTTCAAGCGTAGCAAATTTGTTAAATTCTGCTGTCAGATTGTATTTTTTTTGCTGACCAGCGATAGCTTTGTTGTTTGCTTTAGTGTGGGCATACGCTACGATAGCACGTTTGTTTTCGTCGATCTCACATACTTTAGCCTCAACTAGCTTAAGTAGTGTAACTGGCGTACTCTTCGTGGCAATCGTTCTACTCATGCCTATTTTTTCTACAATATATTCCATACTCTTATCCTTTTGTCCGCTTATTTCATCGCACGAACTTCGACATTAACTTCTGGAGCTAGGTCGAGTTTTGTTAGGCTATCTACAGTTTCTGGAGTAGCAGCTACGATGTCAAGCATACGAGCGTGTATTCTCATCTCAAACTGCTCACGTGAGTCTTTGTTGATGTGTGGAGATTTTAAGACTGTATAGCGTTTGATCTTTGTAGGCATTGGTACCGGGCCACGAACGTCGGCACCTGTTCGTTTGACAGCTTCTACGATTGCTGCAACAGTGCGGTCTAGAACTCTATGGTCGTAAGCTTTTAGCTTTAACCTGATTCTTTCCATGTGTTTTCCTTTAAAAAGAACTTGTCGCAAACTCGCGACCTCTTTACATCAAAATAACTCGCATAGGATCAAGCGATCGTACGAGCAAAGACGCTTGTCTTTTCGTAAAGAGAACGCGATTCTACAAAAAAGCTATTATAGTTGTCAAGAAAAACGCTACTTTTTGATGAATTTTGATTAATTATTTCCTTTTAATAAGGAAGATATAAAATTTAAAAAGATAAGATTCCAAGAAATTAAAATTTTAAAGAGAAAAGATGCCGATCTTTAATCCAAAATTCTTATTAGCTCAAGAACAAGACGAGGAGAAGCTTAAAAAGCGTTATGCAAATTTGCAAATGTATCAGGCAAAAGCTAGCGACATTAAGAGCTTCAAAGAAGAGAAATTTCAAACGCAGTTTCTAAAAGATATCTTTGAAAACTGCCTTGGCTACACTTTAGACACTACTAATCCTACAAATTTCAATCTTGAACGCGAGAAAAAGAACGAAACTGACGGCAAAAAAGCAGATGGGGCGATACTGATAAATGGCGAAGTTAGATGCGTGATCGAGCTAAAAGATCAGACTACACAGCATCTTGATAAAACTCCATCCAACCGCGAGCTTAGCCCAGTAGATCAAGCCTTTCGCTATTTTATCTCGCATGAAAATGCCAAATATGTCGTTGTTTCAAATTTTAATAAACTGCGCTTTTACATCGGCAATAAAACAACATTTGAAAAATTTGACCTTTTTACAGCAAACTTTGACGAGTTTAAAAGACTTCATTTACTGCTTAGCTTTGAGAGCATTAGCACGGATCTGCCGCTAAAGCTAAAAGAGAAATTTGCCACTCACGAGCGTGAAATTTCAAACAAATTTTATAAAGACTTTAGCGCATTTAGGCTCACTCTTTTTAAAAATATTTGCAAAAACAATGCTAGCATTGATAAAAATAGGCTTTTAAGCCTAACTCAAAAACTATGTGATAGGTTTGTCTTTATACTATTTGCCGAAGACCGCGGACTACTAAGACTTCGCACGATAGCCGAGATAAAAGATAAATTTCAAAACCAAGTTACTGAGCTTAGTTTTTATGACTTTTACAAAATTTACTTTAAAGCCATTGATGAAGGCAGTGAACGTCTTGATATCAAACGCTATAATGGCGGTCTTTTTGCCACAGATACTGAGCTTGATGCGCTAAAGATAGACGATAGCGTGCTTGAAGCGCAGTTTTTAAGCGACTATGACTTTTTAAGCGACATCGGTGTAAATATCCTAGGACATATCTTTGAAAGCTCACTAAACGACCTTGAAGAGCTAAATGCGCAAATAAATGGAAATGAATTTGATACCAAACAGAGCAAACGCAAAAAAGATGGTATATTTTATACGCCAGAGTTTATAACAGAATTTATAATTGAAAATTCGCTTGGCACGCTTTGCAAAGCTAAAAAAGATGAGCTAGGGCTTGATCTAAATGAGCTGCTAGCACCAAAAAATCCCAAAAAATTAACCAAAGCAGAAAGCGAGATCAAAGATAAAATTTATGCTTACCGCGAGTGGCTCTTATCTCTTAAGATACTTGATCCGGCTTGTGGCTCTGGTGCGTTTTTAAACCAAGCCTTAGAATTTCTCATTGCTGAGCACGGCGCATTAGACACTTACCGAAAAGTATATGAGGGCGAAGGTTTGGGACTTTACGATATAGAAAGCACTATTTTAGAAAATAACCTTTATGGCGTAGATATAAATACCGATGCAGTCGAGATCGCCAGACTATCTCTTTGGCTCCGCACAGCTGCAAAGGGACGAGTTTTGACAGATCTTAGTAAAAATTTAGTAACTGCAAACTCGCTTTTAGAATTTCCTTTTGACTTTAAATTTGATGTCGTTATCGGCAATCCTCCCTATGTCAGACAAGAGGCGATAAAAGAGCAAAAGCCAGCCCTACAAAAATATAAAGCTTATAGCGGCACGGCTGATTTGTTTGTCTATTTTTATGAGCTTGGCATTACACACCTAAAAGAAAATGGGCTTTTAGGTTTTATATGTTCAAATAAATTTTTCCGTGCCAGCTATGGTGAAAATTTACGTAAATTTATATTAGAAAATACACAAATAACACACATTATTGATTTTACTGGGGTTAAAGTTTTTGAAGACGCAAGTGTAGATAGTGCGATTACTATTTTTAAAAAAATAAGAGCCGATGAAAATTCAAAATTTAATTTCCTAGCTTCAAGCACTATAAATTTAAAAACGCAAAAATTTATCCAAATACCACAATCCACACTAAACGAAACAAATTTCACTTTCCTTGATAACAGCAAATTTGAGCTAAAAAACAAGATCGAAAAAGTCGCAAAACCATTAAAAGATTGGGGTGTGAATATCAATTATGGTGTCAAAACTGGACTAAACGAAGCATTTATCATCGACGATAGCACTCGTGATAAAATTTTAAATAACTGCTTTGGAGAAGAAAGAGAACAGACACAAAAGCTCATAAGACCAATCTTGAGGGGTAGAGATGTAAAACGATATGACTATGAGTGGGCTGGGCTGTGGCTCATTTGCACTTTTCCAGCATTAAAGATAGATATTGAAAATTTTCCAAGTCTTAAGGGATGTTTACAAAATTTTTTGCCTTATATAGCACAAAGTGGTGAAACCATAAATGGTAAAAAATGCCGCAAAAAAACATCAAATAAATGGTTTGAGACGCAAGATAACATCGCTTATTATGAAGAATTCGAAAAAGAGAAAATTTTATGTGCCAGAATGGTGCAAAGCCCAAAATTTGCTTACGATATAAATAATAATATTCCAGACAATACTGCATATTGCATAACTGGCGAAAATCTAAAATTTTTATTAGCTTTTTTAAATTCAACAGCTGTTTATAAAATTTTCAACTTTTTCTATGCTGGAGGCGGACTTGAAGGCGAAATAAAAATAAATCGCTTAGAGATTTTACCTATTCCCCAAATCACGCCACAAAATGAAAATTTAGCAAACGAGATAATAAATTTGATCGATGAAATTTTAAAAGCCAATGAAAAAATCAAGCTTTACGAGAAGCACATGCCTACTTTAAGCCTTGATGAAAAGCTAGAAGCCAAAGAAAATATCGACACGCTAAACGACAAAATCAAGGCAAGTGACGAAAAAATAGACGAACTTGTTTTTGAGCTTTATGAACTAACAAGCGATGAGATCGCACTTATAACGGGGGGGGGGTTCTGAAGGTATAGCAAAAATTTACATATACATCTTACAAAGGGGAGAAAATGAACCAATTAGAGCTTTATTACAATCAGCCGCTTAAATCAAGTAAATTTATCCCCAGAAAATACGAAATTATCTCGCCAAAAACGCTTATAATAGGCGCCATTTCAAGTGGCAAAACAGCCCTTGTTTATGAGTTTTTGAGCCATTATAAAAGCGAAGAGAGACTTTATGTAAATTTAGACGATCTAAGGATAGACAGAGCCTTACTTTTAGCAAATTTGAAAGAATTTTTAGAAAAAAATACCCAGATAAAAGTGCTCGCAGTTGAAAATTTACAAGCTGCTGACCTTGCAAATTTAGGCTTTTTAAAGAGCGCAACACTTGAAAATATCATCCTTACAAGCAAGGAATTTTCACTCACGATTGACTGCTTTGCTCGCATAAATTTAAACTATCTCGATTACGAGGAATTTATACTATTTTTTAAGAAAAATTTGGACCAAGACCTGCTGTTTAGCTATTTTTTGGCTCACGGCAACGAGATAGCAAGTGCCTTTTTAGACTCCAGCGAGGTCACGGCACACTTGCAGCAGCTCTTAAAAGCAAATTTAAGCGAGCAAAGCATTGCGATTTTAAAAGAATGTGCTCCAAAATGCCACGATGTGCTTAGTACTTTTGGTATCTACAAAAACCTAAAAGAGCAGATGAAAATCTCAAAAGATAGTGTCTATAACGCAGTAGCTAGCCTTAATGAAAATGGCTTTATAGAATTAGTACCAAATTTAGATGAGAGCAGCACGAGTAAAAAGCTCTATTTTACAAATTTTGCACTTCGCAACGCTTTATACCTAAAAAAGGACTTTTTAGCTGTCTTTGCAAATGTCGTTTTTTGCGAATTGCTTAAATTTAAAGATGAAATTTACTACACAAAAGAGATTGATTTCTTCCTTAATAAAAGGAAGATCGCAATCATCTGTGTGCCGTTTTCTGCACCAGAGATCATCTTTTTGAAATTTAAAAAACTCCACGCAAGCTTAAAAGAGCTAGGCGTTAGTAAGCTTCAGATAATCAGCGTCGCAAACCAAGCTGAGCTTAGCTTTGAGGGCATAAAATGCGAAATTTTGCCATTTTCTAGGTGGAGTCTAGGTTTATAAATTTAAACCTTTATTTGATTATTGTTTTAAAAGCTTAAAGTAAAGAAGCTATAATCAAAAAAACTATAAAGGACGGATATGAGAGCATTTTTTGGGATTTTTATACTTATAGTAAGCCTATTTGGCTATGAGATAAATCACGAAAACTGGGCAAAATTTTATAAATTTATTGGCGAGGCAAATGGTATAAAATTTGAAGTTTATATGAACTATTTTAAAGATGAATTTGAAAATTTTAAGCAAAGCAAGAGCTTTAAAGTGCCGGCCAAGATAAGCGGACATATCTTTTTTGATGGTACAAAATATGACTACGAAAAAGGCTCTTTTGAGCAAAATAGCAGTGAAATTTCATCGCTAAATGCTGTATCTGATAAGATAAATTTAGACGTTAAAAATGAAAATGGCGAGCTAAAGGGCAAAATAATCGTTAAAAACAAAGCCTATAATGCGACTATCAAAAAAGAAAAAGAGTATGAAATGCTAAATATTGGCATCCAAATGACCGAAGCAAATGGCACAAGATACGAAGCTATAATTAACGATATATTTGCCAAAGAATCGGCTAAAAAAAATAAAAATAAATTACTCTCGACACTTTATGACCTAAAAAGCGAGCGTAAAAAATGGCCAAATAACCAATTTGAAAGCCTAGATAATATCTACTATATAAATGACAAAATAAAAAGCATCTGCACCTATAAAAATAACAAAACTAGCTGTGATGTCGTCTTACTTAAAACCAACAAAAAGCTAAAGTTAAAGCAGATTTTTAAAGATATGAACGACACTCATCTAAAAGCAATCCTCGCAACAGCAGGCGTTAGCGAAAATTTTGTACTTTCGCCACTTGGGCTTACCTTTTTAAACGAGGAGCAAATTAGCGTGCCACTTGATGAGCTAAGACCTTACTTTAGCGATGAAATCGGACTTTAATGGTAAAAATTTGTGGCATAGATGAGGCTGGACGTGGGGCTTTAGCTGGGCCTTTAAGCGTAGCGGCCTGCGTGCTTAATAAAGAAATTTCAGGCCTAAACGACTCCAAAAAACTAACCGCAAAAAAGCGTGAGGAGCTTTTTAAAGAGATCATAAAAAGCTCAAATTTTCTCATCATCTACTTCTCAAATGCACAAATAGACGAATTTGGGCTAAGTGAGTGCTTAAGACGAGCGCTCAAAATTTTTAAGGCGCACTTTGAGGGTTTTGAGATCATTTATGATGGAAATTTAGACTATGGTGTTGGTATCACAACGATGATAAAAGCTGACAGCAAAGTCGCTGGGGTAAGCGCTGCTAGCATATTAGCAAAAGTTAGTCGTGATAGTTTGATGAAAGGCTGGGATAAAATTTACTCAAAGTATGGCTTTGCTGGGCACAAAGGATACGGCACAAAGGCTCACCTAGATGCCATTGCCAAGTTTGGCTATTCAAGCTTTCATAGAAAAAGCTTTGTAATAAAATCTTTTGAAAAATCTCTATTTGACTAAGATTAATTATCTAAGCATCTATTTGATGCTTAGATAACATCCTTTTTAATGGCAGCCACAACCGCAACTACCGCTACTTTTAATAGCATCAAATACAGCATCGTAGTTTGGCTCTTCTGTCACTTCAGGAACGATTTGTTTGTGTATTATTACGCCATCATTGATGACAAATACCGCTCTTGCAAGTAGTCCTTTTAGTGGGCCATCGCTCATTAAAACACCATAGTTTTTAGCAAATTCTCCGTATCTAAAGTCACTTCCGACACGTAAATTTTCTATGCCTTCAGTTGTGCAAAATCTCCCCATCGCAAATGGCAAATCATTTGAGATGATGCTAAGTTTTACGCCGTGTTTTCCAGCTACTTTTTCGTTAAATTTACGTGCTTCTGCCGCGCAAACGCCAGTATCAAGTGACGGCAGGCAAACAAGTACTTCTACGCCATTATTTCCGCCTACGCTAAACTCGCTAAGATCTTGCGCTACGACTTTTGCTTCAGGCGCATAAGAGCCTACGAAAACCTCATTTCCACTTAAATTTACCTCACTACCTTTAAATTTTGTAGTTGCCATATCTATCTCCTTTATTATTTTTTTGCTTTTTTAAATGCTTGATCAAGATCTGCTATTAGATCATCAGCGTTTTCGATGCCGATGGCTAGGCGAAGCAAGTTTTGCTTTATACCAATCTTATCTAGCACCTCTTCTGGATACGCCTCGTGCGTCATCGTAGCAGGCCTGCAAATAAGGCTTTCTACACCTCCAAGGCTCACTGCTAGATCAAAAATTTCTAGCGATTTTACAAATTTATTTACATCATATTTTTCATCGAGCTCAAATGAGATGAGAGCACCGATGTCGCTTGCTTGAGCCGCTTGTATCTTTGCCTCTTGCTCGCTATATGAGCCGGCAAAATGCACAACGCTAACTGCGTCATTATCCTCTAAAAATTTGATTATTTTATGTGTATTTTGTGTTTGTCTATCAAACCTAACGCTAAGCGTTTTAAGCCCACGTATTAGGTAGTATGCGTCCATCGGGCTTATGATGCCACCAAGCGTGTTTTTAGCAAATTTTATCTTTTCGGCCAAAGCATCATCGTTTAGCGTGACGATACCAGCGATCACGTCGGCGTGTCCGCCGATATATTTTGTGGCGCTATAGACCACGATATCAGCTCCATGATCAAGTACTCTTTGATAATAAGGCGTTAAAAATGTGTTATCCACGATGACTAGAGCGCCTTTTTTGTGAGCGATCTTTGAAATTCTAGCAATGTCTGTCACTCTTAAGAGAGGATTTGACGGAGTTTCGATGAAGATAGCCGCCACGTCGTCACTAATGTCATCTTCGCTCAAAAAATTTAGATCATCTATAAATTCGCTCTTTATACCGTGGCTTTCAAAAACGGTTGTAACATATCTATAAGTGCCGCCATAGACGTTGCTATTTAGTAGGACTTTTTGCCCAGTTTTTATAAGGCTAAGTACCGCCGCTGTTGCTGCCATGCCTGAGCCAAAGCTAAAAGCGTATTTGCTGCCTTCAACTTTTGCAAAAATTTCATCAAATGCTTTTTTAGTTGGGTTGCTACCACGCGAATATGCAAATTCTTGAAAATTCTCAAGATCATCTTGCACAAATGTACTTGCTAAAAAAATAGGCGGAATGACAGCTTTATTTGGATTATTCTTAGCTTCAATGCCTTTTACGATCAAGGTGTCAAGTTTCATAAATTTCCTTTTAAAAATTTGTGAAATCTTACATAATAAAGATTAATCTTCCCCAAACCCACCCAAAACGTAGCTAAATCAGTAAGTGGTAGTAACATTTATTTTTAAGAATGCATTTTTTAAATTGCTGGGATAAATTTAAGCTTTTGCTCTCTCCCCGCAAGCCTAATAAATTTTTCTTTTTACTCGCCTTTAGCTACATTTTCACCATAAATTTTATTCTATAAGATCAACTTGCCAGTTTGCCTCTTGTAGCTTCATATCTAGCTCTCTGATCTCTTTGGATAGCTCGTCTATTTGCTTTTGAAGCGTGACCACATCGACACTACTTAAAATTTTTATCTCGCTATTTGAGTAAAGATCAACCTTTTGGCTTGCGCTTTTGGCAAAATCCCTAAGTACGCTTGCTTTTTGGCTTAACGTATCTTTTTTAGCAATCATTTCAGTTAGACTCGCGCCTTCAAATTTTGCAATTGAGTTTGTTAAATTTATAGCCAAGATCAGCCTAAATAGCTCATCGCTTAGCCTATCAAGCTCTTTTAAAAGAAGCTTTGGATCTTCGCTAGGTCTTTCATTTTCTTGCATTTTTGCATTATCGAGCAACCTACCTTTTAGCTGCTCTAAGCGTTTTTGTGTATCGGCCCTTAAAATGAGAGCCTGAGCTAATTTCATCATTTTTCCTTTTGAAATATTAAATTGAGAGAAAATTTCAAATTATATTAGTATCTTTTGGGTTATAATTGATTTAAAATTTTATTTTAAGGAAAAGCTATGAAGTACGATTTTGATACGCTTATTAGCAGAGATGGCACTAACTCATCAAAATGGCGAATGAAAAACGATGTTTTGCCAATGTGGGTTGCTGATATGGATTTTAAGGCTGCACCTGAAATTTTAAATGCCCTACAAAAGCGTCTTGATAATGGCGTCTTTGGCTACTCATTTATCCCAAAAGAGTGGAACGAAGCGATTAAGGGCTGGTGGAAAAGGCGTCATGATGTTAGCTTTGAAAACGATTGGATGTGCTTTTGCACTGGCGTTATACCAGCGATTTCTACTGCTATTAGAAGATTTAGCAATCCAGGGGATCAAATTTTAGTTCAAGCTCCCGTCTATCACGTATTTTTTAACTGCATCAAAAATAATGGTCGTGAAATTTTATCAAACGACCTTGTCTATAAAAATGGCTCTTATGAGATTGACTTTGAAGACCTTGAGGCAAAGCTAGCGCAGCCGCTAACAACTATGATGCTTCTTTGCAATCCTCACAATCCAATAGGAAAAATTTGGGACAAAGAGACGCTTAAAAAAATAGGCGAGCTTTGCTATAAGCACGATGTTTTGGTTATCAGCGATGAGATCCACTGCGACATAACTGATCCTGGTCTAAGCTACGTGCCATTTATCAGCGTTAGCGAAGAGTGTAAAAATAACTCAATCACATGCATCTCACCAACAAAAGCTTTCAATATCGCAGGACTTCAAAGCTCAGCCATCGTCACGCCAAATGAGCAAATACGCGCCAGAATAAATGCAGCTGTAAATTATGATGAGATAGGAGAAGCAAACGCATTTGCAATAACTGCGACAATAGCGGCATTTAACGATAGTCAAACATGGCTTGATAAACTTAGGGAGTATCTCTTCGAAAATAAAAAGGTCGTTATAAATTTCATAAAAGAGCAAAATTTGCCAGTAAAACTCCTACCATCAAATGCGACTTATCTTTTATGGCTCGATTGCAGCGCTTTTTGTGAGGATTCGAGCGAATTTATGAATTTCTTGCGTGATAAAGCTGGGCTTTGGCTAAATGATGGCAATGCTTACAGGGGAGATAGATTTTTCCTCCGTATGAATATTGCAACCCAAAGAGCCAGAGTGCTTGAGGGGCTAAAACGCTTACAAAATGGTATAAATTTATACACTTCAAGAAAATAAAATTGACCAAATTTGGCTGGGTGGCTTTTGAATTTTAAGCTACTCCTGCCCAATATTAATACAGCTCGGGGCATTTTTGAAGCAGTGAATATTGCCCCAATATTTTTAAATATCAAATCAAATTGTACTGATAATTTTAAAGGTAAGATGACCTACACTAGTTTTTATTTGCTTGCTTAAATTTAAGTATATAACCTCTCTCAATCACGATATAGTAGATTAAAGCGAGCAATTTGCACCTTTTTGAAGTGATAAATTCTATACCCATGGCTTATAAAATTTAGCAGTGGTTTAAAATTTTCAACAAAGCAGAAATTTGAAGTTAAGATAGCTTATGCTGGTTTTAAATTTAAGAGAAATTGTTTGCTAAAACAAAATTTTGAGCCATTTTTGAAGTTACACTTTCTTTTAAAACAAGGTAGTTTTTGCTAATAAATTTGATGATTTTAAAAATTTAGATAAAAGTAGAAATTTAAAGGCGGGTAAGCCCCCGCCAGATATTATTTGTGAAGTTCTTTTGTGTAAAACTCAACTGAGCCTAGGCCCTCTTTTAGCGCCCACTCGTAAGCTTTGCTTACAAATTCCCAGTTTATATTCTCATAGAAAGTCTCTAGGTATTTTGGACGAGCGTTGAAGTTGTCGATGTAGTAAGCGTGCTCCCAAACATCAACGACTAGAAGCGGCACTTTGCCATCGCTCACTGGAGTTTTTGCGTTACTAGTTTGTACGATCTCTAGCTTTTTGTTGCTTGGATCAAATACAAGCCATGCCCAGCCTGAGCCAAAAAGTGTTGTAGCTGCCTTTAAAAATTCCTCTTTGAAATTTGCGAAATTTGCTTCGATCGCAGCTTTTAGCTCGCTTGACATCTCGCTTTTTTTAGCGATACAGTCCCAGTAAAAGTCGTGGTTGTAAACTTGAGCGACGTTGTTGTAAAGGCCACCTTCGCTATTTGTTAGAATTTCATAAAAAGATGCGTTAGCAAATTTTGTATCTTTTATAAGATTGTTTAAATTTGCTACGTAAGTTGCATGATGCTTGCCGTAGTGGTATTCACAGGTTTTTGCGCTAACTACTGCATTGCTATTTGCATCAAATGGAAGTTTTCTAAGTTCAAACATAATAATTCCTTAATAATAAAATTTGTTGTTTCGTATTATAGCCATAAAAAATTAATAAACAAAAATCTTTTAAATTTAGCCGCAAAATATAGGCTAAATTTAAGCAAGACTAAACTTACATTTTTTGGCGGGCTTTTAAACTTATAGAAAAAATTTAGAGCAAAATATCCCATACATTTGTTTAAATGGATTCAAAAATTTATTAAAAGTAAAAATAAAATAAATTTTATGTGTAAAAAAGTAACAAATATACTTTAAAAGTTTAGTTATTAAAAAACTATAAAAATTTTTCAAAAATATAAATTAGCCTTTAAGAGCATAGTTGTTACTAAAATACACATACAAAAATAAATAGCTGTGAATTTACGAAACAAAATTTCTAAATTTTTATTTTTGAAATTTATAATGCGTTTAACAAAACCATTACAAAGGATAAAAGATGAAATTCTTACAAGCTTTACTTTTCACTTGTGCCATCAGTGGCTTAGCATTTGGTGCAGACAAAGTCTATACGATCAAATTTGCTCACGTTGTTGCAGCTTCTACACCAAAAGGCAAGGCAGCTGACTTTTTTGCTAAACGTGCTGAGGAGCTAAGCGGCGGTAAACTAAAAGTTCAAGTCTTCCCATCAGCTCAGCTACTTGATGATGATAGGGTTTTTGGTGCGTTAAAGCTTGGCAATGTTCAAATGGCAGCTCCAAGTTTTTCAAAATTTACACCTATCGTGCCACAGTTTCAGCTATTTGACCTGCCTTTCATCTTTAAAGACGCAGAGCACCTTCATAAGGTCCAAGACGGCGAGGTCGGCGAGGAGCTAAAAGCCCTTGTTACAAAAAAAGGCTTTGTGGCACTTGATTATTGGGATGCTGGATTTAAGCATTTTAGCTCAAGCAAAAAGCCAGTTCTTGTGCCAGAAGATGCAAAAGGACAAAAATTTAGAATCCAAAGCTCAAAAGTGCTTGAAGAGCAGATCAAAGTGATCGGTGGTAACCCACAAGTTCTGCCATTTTCAGAGGTTTATTCTGCACTTCAACAAGGCGTAGTTGATGCGACTGAAAATCCACTATCAAATTTCTATAACTCGAAATTTCACGAAGTTCAAAGCTCGCTTACACTTTCAAGTCACGGATATTTGGGCTATTTAGTCGTTATGAGCGATAAATTTTGGAGCAAGCTACCAGATGATCTAAAAGCAAATGTAAAACAAGCTCTAAGCGAAGCAACAGCTTTTGAGAGAGAAGAGACAGCAAAAGAGGACGCTCACGTCATAGCTGAGCTTGAAAAATACATCGCTGCTAGTAAAAAACTAGAAATTTATAAGATCGATGATGCACAAAAGGCTGAGTGGCAAAAGGTTATGCAATCAATCTATCCTAAATTTTACGATGTTATCGGTAAAGATCTCATAGAAAAGACTCTTGGGACAAAATAATGAAGAGTTTTTTTAATGTCCTTGATATAGCGATAGCCTCACTAAATAAAACTATCGCAGTAGTCGGGCTAGCTAGTGGAACATTGCTGGCCTTTGCAAATGTTATGGCTAGATATTTTTTCGATAAAAGCTGGTCATGGGCGAGTGAGCTATCAAACTATCTATTTATATGGTCGGCGTTTTTTGCCGCAGCATATGGCTTTAACAAGGGCATTCACGTGAGCGTAACTATCTTGGTGGAGAAATTTCCACCAGCGCTCGCGAAAGTATGCCTGCTCTTTTCACACATCTTAACAACTGTCTTTTTGATATTTATCGCAGTTTATTCGATTGATTATCTCAAAATTTTGCATGAGATCGAGCAGATGATAATAGACCTTGGCATACCTCAATGGGTCCCTATGTTAGTGCTTCCAATAGCCTTCGTTACAGCTAGCTACCGCTCGACTGAAAAAGCCATAAAAGTAGCTCTAACGCCTGCAGAAAATGTCGTAAGCAACGAAGCACATGAGCTAGCTCATGGTAGCGTAGTCAAAGATTAAGGAGAAAAAAGATGACAATAGCATTTTTATTTATCCTACTTTTTGCACTAATGCTAATAGGCGTGCCTGTGGCTGTTTCACTGGGAACTAGCACTGTTTTAACGATGATATTTTTTACAGATATCGACATCGCTACGATCCCACAGCTAATTTTTGATGGTATCAATAAATTTTCGCTAATGGCG
Source organism: Campylobacter concisus (assembly GCF_003048595.2). NCBI lineage: Bacteria > Pseudomonadati > Campylobacterota > Epsilonproteobacteria > Campylobacterales > Campylobacteraceae > Campylobacter > Campylobacter concisus. Next base: position 1,796,858 of record NZ_CP049270.1, read on the forward strand.
ATCCCGATGTTTATCTTGGCTGGAAATTTACTAAGTAAAGGTGGCTCAGCAAGACGTATCATCGACTTTGCAAAGTCTATGGTCGGACACTTGCCTGGCGGCTTGCCTATGAGTGCGATATTTGCCTGCATCATCTTTGCAGCGGTCTCTGGAAGCTCACCTGCGACGGTTGTAGCGATAGGCTCAATTATGTTTGCAGCGATAAAAGAGGCCGGCTATCCAAAAGAGTACGCAGTGGGCGGCATAACTACAGCTGGCTCGCTTGGAATTTTGATCCCACCTTCAGTTGTTATGATAGTTTATGGCGTAACTGCTGAGGTAAGTATTGGCAAGCTCTTTATGGCTGGTGTTGTGCCTGGTCTTATGCTTGGAGCTTTTATGCTAGTTCAAACTTATGTTGGCGCAAAAAAACTTGGCTTTAAAGCAACTAAGGCTGAACCATTTAAAGTAAGAGTGCAGAAATTTACCAAAGCATTTTGGGCGCTTTTGATCGTTGTTGTGGTCATCGGCGGAATTTATGGAGGTATTTTTACTCCGACAGAAGCTGCTGCGGCAAGTGCAGTCTATGCGTTATTTATCTCACTTTTTATCTATAGAGATATAAAGATAAAAGATCTTTGGGATATCTGCCTAGACTCGGCTCTTACAACAGCTATGATATTTTTCATCATCGCAAACGCTGTTGTTTTTGCATATTTGCTAACTAGCGAGCAGATCCCTCAAGCTATCGCTTCGATGATACTTGACGCGAATATCGGTATGATAGGATTTTTGATATTTGTAAATATCCTGCTCTTTATTATGGGTCAGTTCATGGAGCCTTCAAGCGTTATCATGATCATGGTTCCACTCTTGCTTCCGATAGCTACGCAGCTTGGCATAGATCCGATACATTTTGGTATTATCTTAGTTGTAAATATGGAGATAGGCATGGTGACTCCGCCTGTTGGACTAAATTTATTTGTCGCAAGCGGTCTTACAAATATGAACTTAAAAGAGGTCATCATGGCATGCTTGCCGTGGACACTCACTTTATTCTTTGGCCTTATCTTGGTTACTTATATACCACAAATTTCTCTTTGGTTGCCAAACATAATGTATGGACATTAAAATTTAGAGGCTCTTGCCTCTAAATTTATGCTTTTGGGTCGTAATCCGCACTCATAACGATATTTTTACCACTTCGCTTACCAGCATAAAGTAGATTATCAGCTTGTTTTATCATCTTTTCTAAGCTAAATTCTCCCGTACCATCATGAGCAACTACTCCAAAAGTCATAGTTGCGTTGATCTTTATGTTTTCAAACTCAACTATATTTTTACTCAAAGTCTCTCTCACACGCTCTACGATACTTACAGCTGCATCTTTTTTTACGCCCAAGACGACTGCTAAAAATTCTTCTCCGCCAAACCTAGCCACTCTATCTTTATCTCTAAATGTATTTTTAAATATGCCTGATAAGCTTCTTAAAACGGCATCTCCTGCACCGTGTCCATAGGTATCGTTTATCTTTTTAAAGTTATCAATATCGCACATAACGATTGCAAAGTCCCTATTTTTATAAAGATCGTTTTGGCTTAAAATTTTCTGCATCGAAGTACGATTTAAAAGCCCTGTTAATGGATCGTGATTTAAGATATTTTCAGCCATCTCTTTTTCCTCTAAGATGCTTAAAAATATAAATAAATTTGAGCTCTCCAAAAGGTACGAAACAACAACCGAGAATACACAAACCATACTTAAGTTAAAAACAAAAAGTAGATCTCTAAAGCCGTCAAAATTTTTTACAGGCTGGCCATCTAAATATACATAGCAGGCTATAGATAAAATTATTTGCACTGCAACTATTATGTAGTTAAAAAATTTATAGGTAAATGAAGTAAAAAATAGTATTAGCGACGATGCTAGAAACAATAACCCAAATCCATACCCCCATCCAAGTGTTAGCATACAAACTAATGCATGAAATAAAATTTCAAGCTGGACTATCAGCATTGCTATCTTGTTATTTTCAGGGCTATCGTAAATAAGCCTTAAAAGAAAAAGATAGGTTGCCACCGAAAATACATTCATAACCGCTAGAATTTCTTCTTTCATAAATAAAAAAATGAAAAAATAACAGACGTGAGTTAATAATATTGAAAATATGATAATTTTTTGAGCCGTATAGAGTGAAATTCTACGCATCCGAGCCCTTTTTTAAAATTTCTAATTCGATGCGGTCTTTGCCATTTTGCTTGCCTTCGTAAAGCAGCTTATCTACTAAAGTTATGGCTTGCTCAAAATCCACCTCAATACCATTTGCACATATTAGCATGCCAAAGGTCATAGTAACTGGAGTTTTATCTGGAAGTTTTGCGTTGTTTATCTGTTTTTTAAGCCTTTTGCTCACTTCGTGGATAAATTCTATCTTTGTATCGGGCAAGATTATCAAAAATTCTTCTCCGCCCCAGCGACAAACATAGTCTTTGCCTCTAAATGATTTCTTCAAAGCACTGGCTATATCTTTTAAGACCTCATCGCCACAGTCATGTCCATATGTATCGTTTATTTTTTTAAAATTATCAATATCGCCTAGCATTATGACTAAATTTGTGTTACCGCTTCTTTCCTTGTTGGCAATTAGTTCAAATCTTAAAGTTTTTTCTATTGTTCTTCTATTTAAAAGACCAGTTAAAAAATCATGCTTTGAGTCCTTTTCAAGCTCTTCCGTCTCTTTTCTTATTTGCTGATATCCACTAGAAGTGATGATATCTGCAAACATTGAAAGCCTTAAAACAATAAAAAAAGCAAAAACAATACTGCACACAACTATCGTCCCTCGTATAGCTGATGGGATCAGCGGCGCCTCATCTTTATGAATAAAATAAAGAAGTATAAGCAAGATTAATTCTAAAAATGCCATTATATAAGTAAGACTCTTTGAATCAAACGCTAGGAAGTAGTTTATAAAAATTACACCAACAAGTATTATCCAAATTCCAGTATTCCAACCCATAATAGTAACAATAATAGTAACAAGTAATATGATATTTAGGTGAAATGCAAGGGATATCAATACTCTATATTTTATGTCAAATTTTATTCTAAGCAATATACCAGCTGCTATAAATAATAAGCACATAAAAAGTAGTGGTGTAGCTATGATCATAAAAAGGAACAAAGATAGTGCATTCGTAGCTATCATAACATCTAATATCGTTTTATAGATATCATCGATCGCTTTATAACTACTTTGATCTACAAAATCGTGTGTCAAACAAAACTCCCTGTAAATTTATTCCATTAAATTTCATTAAGTCATTCTAATAAGAGTCGTAACTATCTTCGTCCTCGTCACTATCTTCGTAGTTGTAGTCATTTTCATCGTAATTATAGTCATAACTATCGCTACTATCGTCCTCATCGTCATTAAATTCAGAGTAGTCTTCTTCTACTTCTTCATAGTCAAAATCATCACTCATTGTTTTCTCCTTAAATTTTATCTTTGACACTTTCAATATACAAGCTTTGGCTTGGGAATGCGAAATTTAGACCATTTTGCTTTAAAATATCCATAATCTTTAGCATTACATCTTGTTTGACATCTAAAAATTCTCCCCAAACGATAGTCTTTGCAAAACAATAAACTAAGATATTTATCGAGCTATCTGCAAAATCATCAACCACGACAAATAAATTTGATTTATATCCAGCATAATCATCAACTGAAACTATACTTTGTCTATATTTTAGCCCTTTTTTCTTTGCTGTTATATCCTCACTTTTGGCAATATCTGGATGATTTATCAACATAGTTTTTATATCATCTACACATTTTTTAATCTCATCAGTTGTCGCTCCATATTCAATGCCTATTAGCATTCTGATACGTCTACCGACTTTTCTTCTACTCCAGTTTCTAACAGGATCACTTGCTAGTTTTGAGTTTGGCACAAAGATTAAAGCATTATCAAAACTTCTAATAGTCGTCTTTCTAAAGCCAACCTCAACAACAGTGCCCTCTATATCACCACAAACTATCCAGTCTCCTTGCGAAAATGAGTTATCAAAGAGCATCATGACAGAAGCAAAGAAGTTTGCGATGATATCTTTTGCAGCAAATGCAACAGCAAGACCACCGATACCAAGTGAAGCTATGAGTGCTGATATATCAAAGCCAAGCTTTTGAAGAATTAGTAAAAGTGCGATTATTAATACGATTACGTAGACTACTTTTAAAACTAAATTTACGACCTCTTTTCGTCTGCTTTTTTGAGCAATTTTATCGATTATTACTATGCCATAACCATTTAGGATGGTTAAAACAAGCCATGAAAACGCGACTATATATACGATCGAGAAGATATTTGCTAGAGTTAATGGCACTGGCACTGGATAAAAGCCAACACCGATACAAATATTTAGCGCATAAATGATAAGAAGTGCAGAGATAGGCTTTTTAACGATATCTACTATCTGATCCTTTGCCTCCTTTACACCTTCACCAGAGGCAATAAGTGACATAAGCCAGTACGTGAGTTTGGCAAGAATTCTTGTAAGTGAGACAAAAAATAAAAATACTACGATTATAACTACGATCTTACCAACGTTAAATTTTGCCGAATTTATAGAAGTTAGCTTATTTATATATTCGACCGTATCGACTAAATTTAGCTCTGATAAGATCATGCTTGAGCTCAGAAGATCGGCATTGTTTTTAAGATAGATTAAAATTTCCTCATCAGTCTCTTTTTTTAAATCAAGCTCGGCAAATGCGTTATCGTAAGAGTTTGAAGTCTCATTTAGTGAATCTTTTAGCTCTTTTATGCTGACGTAAGAATTTGTTTGTAAATTTAAAAGTCCGTTATCTATCACCTCTTTTATAGAATTTGCCTTAGCACCCTTTTTAAAGATCTCTTCAAGGCTAATAAGCGCTGAGTAGTAAGCGTAGTCGACTTTCATCTTTTCAAGTTCAATGGCACTTTGGATATAAGCGTCTTTATTTGATTGTTTTTCTAGCCTAGCTACTTTTTTTTCTAGATTATTTTTTTGCAAAATAAATTTGTCAATATCGCTTTGAGTCACTTCAATCTGCATGATATATAGCGGAATTTTTTCCAAAAGATCGTTCTTCTTCTTCTGAAGGCTGGCTAAATTTGAATTATCTGTTTTTGAAGAGTTTGTATCTTTTTGCTGTGCTTTTATAATCTGGATTTGATTGTTTAAAGTTAAGATCTGATTTGTTAGGCTTATGATGCTTTCTTCTTGCGTTTTATTATCTTCGGCACCAAAAAGAGTTAAAAATGAGAGCAAGACGATGGTTAAAATTTTACGCATTTTCACCCCTTTTATCTGCTAAAAGTTTGAATGTGCCCTCTTTTAAATCGTAGCTGAAAATTTCACCAGTTTCTATAATGTAGTGCCAGCCATAAATTTGAAGGTTTCCTCTTTCATACTCCTCTTTTACATTTGGATAAGTCATTATATTTTCGATCGAATTTATCACATTTAATCTCTCAGTTAGCCACGCCATCTTTGCTGGATCGTCGCTTGTAAATTTAAGCACTTCTCGCTTGACCGGCTCTATTAGCTTTATCCAATTTCTAACATTTGGCGTAGTTTTGAGCTTTTTTTCATCCATATAAAGCGCTGCGCATCCGCCGCAGTCAGAGTGTCCGCAAATAATGATATTTTTGATATTTAAAAGCTCTAATGCATATTCGATAGCAGAAGTCGTTGCCAAAAATTCCTCGCTCACTCTATAAGGTGGCACGATATTTGCGATATTTCTTACCATAAAAAGCTCGCCTGGCAGGCAGTTTGTTATAAGATTTGGCACAACTCGTGAATCTACACATGAGATGAAAAGCGTATGCGGGTCTTGTTTGTGTTGTAGGCTTTTAAAGAGCTCTTCATGCTCTAAAAAGCCATCTTCCATAAATTTTATTGCACCTTCAAGTAGGGAATCATCCATAAAAATTTATTCTCCATTTTTATATTTTTATGCGATTATAGCAACTTTTATTTAATCTAAAAACTGCTTATTAATATAAAATTTTAGTTAATATTATTTATTAATATTCTTTTTATTTATTGTTTAATGATTTTAGGTTAAACTCATCCTAAAAATTCGTAAGGAGAAAAAATGAGTTTGTATGACAGAAACTATGCAAACCAAAATCAAGAGGAACTTGCCTACTCTCAAAGCTCACTAAGCACTTTTATAAAGCAAACTTATCAGCTTTTTGCGGCTTCGCTACTTTCGGCTACAGCTGGTGCTTATGTTGGCATTAGTATGGCTGGAATTTTTGCAGCAAATAGATTTTTGTTTTGGGGACTTGTAATAGTCGAGTTTGCGCTACTTTTTGGACTAATGGCGGCTAAACGCAAAGAGGGATTAAATTTAATACTTCTTTTTGCATTTACATTTGTAAGTGGCCTTACGCTAACTCCGCTACTTTCAGCGATCTTAGCTATGCCAAGTGGTGCTGGTATTGTAGCTCAAGCGTTTGGTTTAACGACTGTTGCTTTTGGCTCACTAAGCGTAATTGCCATGAACTCAAAACGTGATTTTACAACGATGGGCAAAATGCTATTTATAACTTTAATAGTTATCGTAGTAGCAGCTGTTATCAATATTTTCGTCAAAAGCACAATGTTTCAACTTGTAATCGCAAGTATTTCATCGATCCTATTTAGTGCGTATATACTTTATGACACACAAAATATTATCCGCGGAAACTATGAAACACCAGTTGAAGGAGCGGTTGCGTTGTATCTTGATTTTATAAATCTTTTCACATCACTGCTTCAAATTTTAGGAATTTTCAATAGAAACGACTAAAAATGAGCGCATTTACCGTGTGATAGATGCGAATTTAAACAGACTAAAAGAAGGGCTTCGTGTCGTTGAAGATATAAAAAGATATGTCTTTGACGACTCCGAGGTCGCCTACAAAATAAAATTTCTTCGCCACAAAGCAAAGATTCCACAAGATGACTTTTTGAAATTTAGAAATTCTAAAAACGACGTCCTAAAAACCAGCACAAAAAGTGAACAAACAAGATCAAATTTGGACGAGATCGTCACTGCAAATTTCAAACGCGCACAGGAAAGTGCTCGCGTACTTGAAGAGTGTTTTAAACTTATAAATTTAGAGTATGCTGAACTTTTTAAGTCGATAAGATACGAGCTTTATGAGCTTGAAAAAGAACTTTAACTAAAAATTCAAATCTTTTTTGTATAATCGCAAACTATTATTTTTAAAAATTTAAAGGAAATTTCGTGAGTTTTATATTTTTAATCCTACAATTTGCTCTTGCTGTAATCATCACTATCGCGGTATTGCTTCAAAAAAGCTCATCTATTGGACTTGGAGCATATAGTGGAAGTAACGAAAGTCTTTTTGGGGCAAAGGGGCCGGCTGGATTTTTAGCCAAATTTACATTCATAGTTGGCATTTTATTTATCCTAAATACACTTGTGCTAGGATATTTTTACAACAAAGATCTAAAACGCTCTATCGTTGATACAGTAGATAGTAAATCTCTAGTCGTACCAAAATCAAGTGACGTGCCATCAGCTCCTAGCGTACCACAAACTCCAGCAAAATAACAATGATAAAAACGTTTTTAGCGTCATTTTTGACGCTAACGTTTGCTTTTGCAGACGCCCATATCTTAGTTTATCATCGCTTTGATGATCCAAGACATGCCAGCACTGATATCTCTATCAAAAATTTAAGAGAACAATTTGAATATTTTAAAAACAACGGCTACGAAGTCGTAAAGCTTTCTAAATTAGTTAATGCGCTAAATTCTGGCGAAGAGATACCAGATAACTGGATTGTCATTACTATTGATGATGGCTACAAAAGCTTTTATGATAACGCGCTTAATGTTTTTAAAGAATACGACTATCCATTTGCCATGATGATATATGTCGAGGCTATTGCTGGAAAATATGGCGATTATTTGACATTTGATCAGCTAAAAGAGCTAGAAGCCTACGGCGAGATCGGCTACCACTCATACGCACACCCAAGGATGACCAAACTTAGTGATGAAGCGCTAAGAGAAGATTTTCAAAAAGGTGTAGAAACTTTTGAAAAACATATGGGCTATAAACCAAAATTTTTTGCTGTGCCTTACGGTGAGATCGATAAAAGAGTGGTTGAGCTTACGAAAGAATTTGGATTTTTGGCACTTCTAAACCAAAACTCAGGCGCTGTTTCAAGCAAGAGCGACGTTTACGATCTTTATAGAACGCCTGTGATGAACGGCACCAAAATAGCACTAACGTTTAATAGTAAATTTTTAAATGCTCAGTGGATATTTCCAGAGGGCTATCCGCAAAATAATGCGATCGATAAGCTAATCATCAAAACCGATACAAATGCTAGTGAAGGCAGCTTTTTCATCACTGGCTTTGACGGCTTTAAAAAAGTACCTATGACAAATGGCGTTTTTGAGTGTAAATTTGACCCACCGCTTGATAAACGCAAAGTTTTAATATCACTAAAAGTAGATCATCAACGAAGTACAAAACTTCTAATAAAGGACATCAATGCTAAATAAAATTTATGAAACACAAAAAGAGGGCTGCGAGAAGGCAATCGCTTCATTAAAGCGCGATTTTACAACGCTTAGAACAGGCAAGGTAAACATTAACATCGTAGATCACGTAATGGTTGATTATTACGGCTCACCAACTCCACTTAATCAAGTAGCCACTGTGCTTACAAGCGATGCTTCGACTATTGCTATCACGCCTTGGGAAAAGAGCATGATAAAAGCGATCTCGTCAGCTATCCAAGCTGCAAATATCGGCGTCAATCCAAACAGCGACGGCGAGAGCGTTAAGCTATTTTTCCCACCAATGACTGTTGAGCAACGCCAAGAAAATGCAAAACATGCAAAAGCTATGGGAGAAAAGGCAAAGGTAAGTATCAGAAACGTTAGAAAAGACGCAAATGACGAGGTCAAAAAGCTTGAAAAAGACAAAGCTATAACTGAAGACGAGAGTAAAAAGGGACAGGATGAGGTTCAAAAGATAACCGACACCTACACTGCAAAAATCGATACTCTTGTAAAAGAAAAAGAAGCCGAGCTTTTAAAAATCTAAAATTTTTAGAAATTTTTCCTTATCTAGCTACTTTTATGTAGCTAGATATTCTCTCAAAATAATATTTCAAAAAAATATTTATCAGCAAGTAGTTTAATTTTTTGTCTGTTGTGTTTTATCTATTAAATATAAATAAATCCTAACTACATAAAACATAGCCACCACTTTGTCTTTAAACTATTTTCATGGATTGCTTTAATTTAAATTTTTATTTTGGATTCGTCTTAAATTCTTTATTCAATATTATTAATTTTATTTATATTTATACATAGTGGTATGACCTATTATATATTTTGGATGTGCTACTACAAATATTATTTTTAGAATTTAAGATAGCCAAAAATAAAATATAAAAACTCTTAAACTTTCCCTTATCTTACAGTATCTTACTTTGAATAAGCAATTTGATACTATTTTTAGTTTTAGTAAATTTTTATAAAAATTTTCTTATAGCCATTATGAACAATAAATCTAGGTAATGCTTTATAAAATAAACAAGGAATTAGAAGGTGGCCGGGAGATAGGGACACCTAGAGTGTAAAAACATTTTTCATTACTACAAGTACCTAAAAATGGGATTTCTATGGTATTTTTAAGAGTATAAATTTTGACTCTTTCTGGGTAAAAAGATGTAACAAGCCTATGTAACAAGTCTAGCACCATTAATTCCTTTCCTCTGCGATATTTTATATAAAATTTCGTCCAAAATTTTAGACGATTTTTATTTAAATATATTAATCGGCAACCGTCAGGTTACCTAGATACTTAGTCTTTTGCCTGACGCTGTCGCACCTTCAAGCGTGCTTAGCGTTAGCGAATCGTTGTCTGGGTTTAGTAGTCTATCAAGAGCGGCGCAACTGGTTTTCATGAGCTTAGTCACCTTTGTTTTGGCTGTACTGTACATTCCAGCTTTAAGCTAACCTCTGATATAACCAACAAAAGGCTTTACATTTACTGTATATTATATCAAACGCTCCAATTTTCCATCCTAAGCTCGCTTATATCTTTAAAATCTTTTTCATTATTCGTAACTAAAACAAGATCATTACTAAGCGCTACGGCGGCAATCAGCATATCCATATCGCCTATCCTTCTATTTTTATTTTTCATCTCAAGCCTTATTTTACCGTAGCTTGCTGCGTTTTTGCTCGTAAAATCCAAAACGCCGAAATTTGAGATAAAATCGCCCATGAGTTTTAAATTTAGCTCTTTTTGAGTAGAATTTTCTATACCGTAAAACATTTCGGCTACCGTTATACTGGAAATAAAAATATCCTTTTTGCCATATCTAGTTAAATGGCCTAGTATATTTTGACTGTAAGGCTCGGCGTTAGAAATCAAGTAACTACAAATATTGGTATCGAGCAAAAACATTATTTAAATCCGAAATTTCGCTCTTGCGGCAAGCTTTGCTCGGCTCTTTCAAATTTAACTCCAGCATCTTTCAACTCATTTAAAGTCTTAAATAGTCCGCTCCATTCATCATCTTTAACCGGGGTTAAAACCACTTCGTTATTATCAAAACTCTTTAGTATAAACTCTTTGACGTTGTCTAAATTTAGGCTTTTTGGAAGCCTTAGTGCCAAAGAATTACCGCTTTTGAATACTTTTAATCTAGCCTGCATTATTACAACCTTTCGTATATATTTTTCTAAGTATATACTGAACAAGATAAAAATATTCTTATATTTTGCTCGTTTATAGTATCAGCATTGCAATGTTTTTTTGATAAATCTTATGCAAAAGATAAAAAGTAAGAATGGATAAAAGTGTGGAGCAAATAGCGTTAAGAGCGTTTTTGTATAGGTATGGACGTAAGGTAAAAAACGGGAACTTAAAATGCAAAAATCTAGGCATTTTTCGCATTTTGAAATCCAAACTTCAATTTGCCTCAAAAACTTCAAAACCCCTTTAAATCACGCCTTTTCTGATATGCGCTACGGCTCCGCACGTAAACTGCCCGGGCTGGGGAACTTACTTTAACATCGACGGTGCAGATGTCTGGGATATAGAGCTTAGCGCAGACTACGACTACTAAAAAATATAAATTTGCGCGGCAACTACACATACAACAACTCCAAAATCAAAACCGGCGACCCAACGATCAATACCCCCAAACGGCCCGGTTAAATTTAGCCAGACCAATCTTAGCCGATTAGACGGCAAATCTCTGACCGCAACGCCCGAACACGCGGCAAATTTGACGCTTACGTATAAGCCTATCGCAAGCGTGAGCACCTTTGCCCAAGCAAACTACGAGAGGGAGCTAACTAGCATCAAATTCAGCCCCGGTAATAAAGTAAGCGAAAACGACAAGAAGCTTTTTACCGTCGATTTGGGTGCCAGCTGGGAGGTAAATAAAAATCTAAGCTTAAATTTGACCGCCTACAATATCTTTGATAATATCCGCTACGACGAGGGAATGGCCGATGACGGCAACTACTACTGGTATCCCGAAGAGGGCAGGAGATTTTGGTTTAAGGTAAGCGCGAAGTGGTAAGGGCCGTTAAATTATTTTTGGGAGCTTTGATTATGATTGCTGCAGCCAGCGCAAAGCCTACTCAGTACATAGAGCCGATAGATGAAAGCGTTTATCGGCTTTTTGATGTTAAATACTCCATAGTAGAAAGCGCGGGTGGAGAAATATATAAAATTTTTCAAGCCGTCCCGAAAAACCGCAACGTTTATCCAAAAACGATTTTTATGCTCGATGCGAATGCGCAATTTTCCATGCTGCTTAATTTATTTAAAAATTTTACTTCTAGCGGTAGCGTACCGCTTATCATAGGCGTCGGATACGATACGCCATTAGCTTACGATACCGCAAGGCGAACAAAGGACTTAACGCCTTTAGCTCAAGGTAACGAATACGAGCAAGGCGGCAATGCAGACAAATTTTATAAATTTATAAAAGAGAGGCTATTGCCGTTTATATATAAAGAATACGATATAAAAAATAGCAAAAAAATATTTTATGGCCACTCTTTTGACGGACTATTTTTAGTTTATTCGCTTCTACAAAACGACGGTATATTTGATGAGTTTTTTATAGCTTCTCCGTCTCTTTGGTGGGGAGATTCAAAAATTCTAAAGGACGCCTTAGATAACGACGGCAAGCTAAAAATTAGATTAAAGGCGAGTCTTATAAGAATTAGCGTAGGAGAATTAGAAAAAAGAGCGAGCAAAACGGACAAAGAAAATATACTAAAAGCGGCAGATCTCGCTGAATTTCTGAAAAAGTCGGGCGTCAAATACGAATTTAAAATCTACGAAGGACAAGGACACGGCGACGTAATACCGCTAGTGCTAAAAGATATCGTAAGGCATGTAAGCGAATAATTTAAACCCACAGATAGATATTGATTAAAAGATTTTAGAGGCAATTCTTTTTTTAATATCTAAATTTATACCAAAATACCGAATAGAAAAACAAAAGTAAATTTTTCTATAAACTCTAATTCGCTTGAATTTAATAAAAACAACATCTACATATGGTAATATGTTAATACTTACAGTAAACTCAAATGAGTTTGCTGTAAGGTCTTAGCAGACGGCCGATATTTTTCTTTTGCTCGGCCAAAGAAAAATATAAAAGCTTAGACGAAACTTTATCAATCAAAAAATGATTTTTTGTCAATAAAACGTCTAAGTTTTTCTTCGGAAGCTTTTAACGATCATTCGTTAAAAGCTTATAAATGCTTCCTATTTGCAAGCATAGGCGTACAATATACGCCTTGGTAAGCACTACTGCTAATTTGAGCATATTTTATTTTATATGTGGTCATATCAAATTTGTTATAGTCCCACTAGAAATATTATCTTAACAGGCTTTTGAGAGCCGTCTACGGCAAATTTTTAGACAACCTTGCAAAATCAATAATAATATTTTCTATTTTTCATCAAATTTTTGGGTGCCGTGCCGTAATAATCGCAAAAAAGCTTGCTGAAGTGGCTTTGATTTTTAAAGCCCGTCGCAGCCGAAATTTCGGCGATATTTAGCTCCGAGCCTTGCAGCATCGCCAGCGCTCGCTTCATCCGCTCTTCGCGCAAAAATTCGTAAGGAGTTTGCCCAAACAAACTTCTAAAGCCGACTTTAAGTTTAAATTCGTTCAGCCGCACCTGTTTTGAGAGCTCTTTTATAGACGGCGGATTTTTAATATCCATGCTTAAAATTTGCCTGGCTTTTTGTAGCGCGTTTTTGTCCGCTTCGTCTAGTATAACATGCTTATTTGGGTATTTTAGGTGGCTAAATTCGTTATAAATAAGCTCTAAAATTTTACTTTCTAAAAGCAGTCTTTCAAGCGGCTCGTCGGCGTTTATCGATAAAATTTGGTTTAATAAAATTTTATTTACGGCGCAGGTGTCGTTTTGCGAAACGAGTTTGTTTGCGCCAAGCTCGATAAGATCGCCGAAATTTGCACTCATAAACGAGTTTTCTAGGAATAAATTTATTCCCGCGTGCGCGCCGCCGTAAATCTCTTGATCCGAGCTTGGTAGATCGACCGAGCTGATCGTGGATAGTCCGCTTTTGTATTCGATTTTGCCATTCGCCGAGCTTAGGCTGATGCCTCCTTGTAGGGTGAAATTTATAAAGCAACCCCGCAAAGCGTGAAAATCGCCGACTATTTTGGTGTCGTCTTTAGCGTCCATTTTTATCGTGCCGAAGGCTATTTCATCGCTTAGCGCGATATTTTTGGCGCGGATTTTGACGCCAAGACCAGCCAAAACTCCATCTTCGCTGCTATTAAATTTATCCATAAAAACGTCTGCGGATACCGTGCGCAAATTTTTCCTTTAAATATAAAAATAAATCCGTCATTTGTAAATTTTGGATTGATAATAAATATCAAAACTATTATACTATCCTTGAAGTAAAGAAATTATAAAAGGAGTCTAAAGTGAGAAAAATTTTGATTTTAAGCGCGGTTGCGACGCTAGCGATAGCAGCTCCTGACGTTATGTTGGAAGAAGTCAGCGTATCGGCTCAAAAGATCGATGAAAACGCTAGCGAGGTAGCGGCTGCGGTGAGCGTGCTGGACGAAAAAGAGTTGCGGCTTAGAGAAACAAAAGATCTAAACGGGCTTAGGAGCGTATCGTCAAATTTATCGTTTTTGCAAGGCGGAGGTATTTCGCTTTTTATCATGCGCGGCGTTACGAGCGATTACGCATTTGATAGCCCAAACGTCGGGCTCTATCTTGACGGCGTGAGCTATCTTGGCACTTACGGTAACTACGTATTTTTAGAGGATATCGAGCGCATCGAGATCCTAAAAGGGCCTCAAAGCGCGCTTTACGGCAAAAATGCTTACGCCGGCGTGATAAATGCAGTCTCCAAAGCCCCGACAAACGAACCGCAAGCTAAGATCGGGCTAAAACTGGGCAAAGATAGTCTGCGAAGCATTAGCTTTAGTGCAGGCGGAGCAATAGTAAAGGATAAATTTCTGGCTAGTTTTACAGGTTTTAGCGAAAAGAAAAACGGTTTTATGTATAACGAAAATTTAAACAAAAGCGACGACTACAAAGATGCCCTTTACGGCAAAATTTATTTTAGATTTTTGCCTACGGATGAGCTTACGGTAGATCTTATTCAAAATCATTACAAGATAGCTAACGGTGCGCAAAGATCAAATCTGCCTAACGCGACCGATAGAACGCGTTATGCTAACGGCATAGAAGGCAAGGAAAATGCCAAAAACTACGAAGCATCGCTCAAAGCCGAATATAGATTTAGTGATTATGCGCTCACTTCGCTTACGACTTTTAGGGATTATAAAAACGACAGTAGTTACGACGGTGATCATCGCCCCGCGTCCTTGTTGGATGTGTATTACAAAGAGGATAGAAAGGATTTTACGCAGGAGTTTAGATTTAGCGCCGATAACGCGTATGGCAAATTCGTCCTAGGTGCTGCGGCGGGCGCTACGCAAAGAGACGTGCGAAGTAGCGTAAACAGCGTGATGTTCGGCGGTATTCGCTCGCTGCAAAATAACAAAACCAGAAGTAAAAACTACGGCGTTTTTACGCATAATGAAATTTATCTGCCGCTTGATTTTTCGGTTATTTTGGGAGCTAGATTCGACAAAGATAGGGTCAAATTTCAAAACCGCATGAGGGGTGAAAATTTAAGCGATTCATATAGCGCGCTATCGCCTAAGATTGGGCTAAAGTATGCTATAAACGACGAGGTTACGGCGTATGCGAGCGTATCTAAGGGTTATAAGCCGGGCGGTTTTTGGGCCGCCTCGCCTACGTCTAAAAAATGGTACGATAAAGAGACTATGGCTAGCTACGAAGTCGGCGTAAAAGGGGCTTGGGAGCGGTTTGAACTAGGCGCCGCCGTTTTTCGCGCCGATATCAAAAACAAGCAAGTAGTAAGCGTCATCGTAGCGCCTAATATTACGGTGGCAGAGAACGCCGGCAAGGCTCGCTCTCAGGGCTTTGAGTTTGACGCCGCAACGCTTTTAACGGATGGATTAAAGCTTAGCGCAAATTTGGGATATGCAAAAAGCGTTTTTAAAGACTATAAAGACGCACAGGGCGATTATAGCGGTAAATACGTATATTACGCGCCAAGGCTAACTTATGGCGCAGGGCTTTCGTATGAGGCTCCAAGCGGATTTTACGCGGCGGCATTTTTGCGAGGACAGAGCAAATTTTATACCGACAAGGCCAATGTCGTAGAAAATGCGGGCTACGCGACCGTCGATGCAAAAGTAGGCTTTAATCACAAAAATACCAACGTTTATATTTACGCTAATAATCTTTTCGACAAAGATCACGACGTAAAATACGCCACGATGCACTACCTGTCCGACCCTCGCGAGATCGGCGTAAAATTCGAGTATAAATTTTAAGGAAAAAGATGAAAAATTTTAAATTTAAAAGCGGCGAAAATCTAAGCTACGAGGACTTAGGTAGCGATTTTAAGGATGTTTTGGTTTATCACCATCCGCTGATGATTTTTCCGCAAAATACCTTGATAAATTTCTGCGAGAAAAATCAAATAAGGCTCGTTTTAATATACAGAAGCGGGCATTTTGACAGCTCGCTTTTTAGCGCGGACGATAGTTTTTTAAAATTCGCCTTACGCTCAAAAGAGCTTTTCAAGGCCTTAAATCTAAGCGAATTTAGCGTGCTAGGCGAGTCGGTGGGCGCGGCTTACGCCTACGCTACGGCTGTAGCTTGCAAAGAGGCGAAAAAGGTGTTTATACTAAGCGGATTTAACGCCACACCCGAGCTTTTGACAAGCTACTCCGACTATGCGCACATAAAGGAAATTTACGATTTCGCTTTGCGTAATACTCCTGAAAATACGGCGCAAATGGCGTGGGAAAAATACGGCTCGCAGGCTAAGGGTACGCTAAAAGAAGCGATAAAAGCGCAGCTTAACGGCATCGGCTTTGACCTCTGGCTCCAAGCTAGGCCGTGGGGATTTGAGCTAAAGGATGTCCCTCAAAGCGTGCTTATGTATCACTCCAGGGCCGACGAGGAAGTGCCTTTTGTCGTCGCTTCGCAAGTGTCGAGGATGCTACCAAACTGCGAACTAATCGCCGCCCAGGACACGCCTCATCATAGCGCGAAAGCTCTTTTGGATTTTTTAAAGATCATCAAAGAGCGGTTGTAAATTTGGCTTTTGCGTAAATTTTAAGAGCTAAATTTGCGCCGTTTTAAGCGTAAATTTAAGCTCGTTTTGCGGTTTTTCTGTTGCGGGCAGGTTTGCTTGATGCGGGATAAATTTATCGCCTTTTTTGCGCCAGAGACTTAAATTTGGCCTTGCGTTCAGGTTAAATTGCGTGCGTTTAATCCGCATTGTCGGCACGGGCTAAATCTGCAAAGCGATTTGCAAAACTCTGCGGAATAAAATTTACGCCGTTTTTTGTACTGGACGGCGACTTAAATCGCACAAAATCGTAATCCGCTAGATAAATTTATAAATCTTTATAAAATAAACTAGGCTCAAAACGCAAAACGCCGCCGCGCCCAGCACGACCGCTCCGTAACCAAACGTCCCCGCCAAAAGCGTTCCGAGATAAAACGAAAATATCTGAAATGTCATATTGAGGCTACTTTGCACGGCGTATTCGCTAGCGGGTCGCCGTCCCGAGGCACGTTGCATCATCATCGTGGAGATTATCGTCGCTTGCGCCATATATACCGCATACGCCGCGCTCGAAGCAAAAAGTACCGACGCGCGGTCCGTCCAGCCGCCGATAGGTAACCAGATGGCCAGGATGCCTAGCGTCTGCATCGCTACGGCGTATAAAAAGGCTCTTTTAGCGCCTAGTTTTTTTACCGCAAAGCCCGCCACGAGCGCACCCGCGAAGCCAAATATCGTGCCGTATATGTGCAAGACCTCGCCGATATCTTCCAGCTTCCAGCCGATATCTACGAGCATCGGGCTAAGCAGTCCAAACGCCGCGCAGATACCGATAGATTGTACGAAAAGCACGCTAAGCCAAGCCTTTTTGCCCTTAAAAAAGCCAAACATCGCCCTAAAATCCAGCCCCTCGCCGACATTTACGCGCTCAGGCTCTTTAAAGAAAGCAAGGCTAAGCAAGGAAACCGCTATCAAAGACGTCAAGAATAAATTCGCCTCGCTCCAGCCGAATTTTGCGTAGATTACGAGCGTTAGGCCGTTACCGGATACGTGTCCTATCAATCCGCCGCTAAGCTTGAGGGCGTTTGTGAAGCTTAAATTCGAACTGTTTGAAATTTTAATAAAAAATGCGTTCGACGTCATCGTCCAGGTGGCCGAGATAAAGGCCAAAAGCACCGCTAAAGCGATTACGGCAGGTAAATCGTCGCGCGGATTTAGAAGCGAAACCACATATAAAATCGCCAAAGTAAGGCACTGAAAGGCTAGGATAATCTTTTTGTAACCGCCTATTTTTAGCGCTATAGCGTCGATAAACGGCGACCACAAAAAAGCCAAAACCGCGAAAAGTCCAAGCCCTCTAAGCGTGCCGACGCGCTCTAAACTAAAACCGTCTTGACGCAGGATGCTAACGAGCCCCTCGCCGAAAAATCCGATGCAAATAAACTGCGCGATGCAAAGGCTAAGCACAGTTAGCGACCTGTAAAGCAAATTTATCCTTTAATTTTTTAGTTAGATTATATTTAAATGGATAGGTGTTATCAAGAATATTTTGACGTTTAGGGGATAAATTTTTATATTTTAAGAACTTTTGACAAAATTCGGCCGCATTACCAAAGTACAAAAAAGATCTAGGTATACGCTCAGATTTGGTGTAACCAGCTCGCACATTATATAACTTGGTATATGTTGGCAAAAAAGAAGCTTATTAAATATGCTGACTAAAAATTTTGGTAACTTTATATTCGAAATCAAAAACCAATCCAACTAAAAGCCTATTCCTATACTATCTTTGCCGGCTATTTTACTTTTCATTTCATCCTTTATTTCATTTGGCTTGTCATCTAGCAACCTACTAAAATTCGGTATTAGAGAAAATGCAAGCGAAGAAAACATACTAGCAGTAAGGTCTCCAAAGATCCTACATATAACTACACACGGATACTTCATAAGTGATGAGAACATAACAAACCCTATGCTAAAATCAGGAGTTGCGCTTAGCGGTGCAAATATAGGTATAAAACAACAAACTGGCGAAGGTCTTGTAATGCACTTAAACTATCTGGACTAAGCCTAGATGGAACCGATCTGGTTGTGCTATCTGCATGCGAAACAGGCCTAGTAGACGTTAAAGACACGAGCTCTGTGGCAAGTCTGCTTAAGACATTTATACAAGCTGGCTCTAAAAATGTGCTAATGAGCCTGTGGTCTGTAGATGACAGTAGTACGGTGGAGCTAATAAGAGAATTTTATACCGATACCAAAGGTAATGAAAAGAAATTTAACGAAGTTCTAAGAAATGCAAAGATCAAGATGATCAAGGAAGGCAAACATCCGTTTTACTGGGCCGCTTTTATAATGAGCGGAGAGTAATACGATAACTCACCAAACCGCAAAATCATAACCTAAAGCGATGTCGCAATAATGCTTTGTGACATCGTGCCTTCTTATACTTTCAATGTTTTAAATTTTTAAATGAGATTTTTATATGTTTTATCTACTTCAGTAATATGTCTAGGTATAAATTTATTAAAAATAAATTTTAGTAGTTTACTATTGTTTGTTTATATCAACTTTTTTAAGTGTCTATGTATTAATGTATTCGGATATTCTTAAATAGCAAAAATAAATTTTTCAAGGTAAAACTTAGACCTCTTATCGATAAAGGTCATCTTTAGTAAAAAAGTTTTGCCTAAGCTTTGTTTTCCAAATAAAAATTTTGCCCGTCTGGCTAAGACCTTACAGCAAGCTCAGCCCGAGCTTGCTAAGTAAGTTTATTTATCAACATATAAAAAATGTTGATGCTTAATAGGGGTGAATCTAGATAATTAAAGTGTATGGTGGCATAATTTTACGTAATGTTACATAAGGTAAAACCACGTAAAACACGTATAGTGAAGTACAGTAAGGTAAAGCACGTATACCAAAGTAAAACTACGTAAAATAGGCATACCTAAGTATAGTAACGTAAATTACGTATAGCAAAGTAAGTATACGTATTTTACGTATAGTGAAGTCACGTGAAGTATAGTTAAGTGAAGTTAGGTTAAGTATAGTAGGGTATAGTGAAGTAAAACAAGTATACCTAGGTAAAACCACGTAAAACACGTATAGTGAAGTAAAGTTACGTAATAAAATGTATTATGAGATATATTAGTAACTTACCATTTCGACTTTTGCTTTTAATACAATAGCATTTATATTTGTAGCATATGTTCCAAGTAAAATTTTATACTGCTTCTCATGTCCTACTATTTGAGCTATGATATTTGGCTCTACTTCTTGTTGGACAAGCGTATCTATAAAATAGTGCCTAAACGAGTAAAAAGTCTTTTGTTTGTCGCTACTTATTAGCTTTCGTTGTATTTGTGATCTAAAAATTTCTGAAAAGTCTTTGTTACTTACTTTGAAGATTCTTTTATTCGCACTAGCTTTTTGTTTTACAAACTCCATTAGTCCAAACTCTATTAGCTTGCTATGCACTGGCACGAGCCTTATGGAATTTATATTTTTAGTACTCTTGCCATCATCTCTATTTATACTAAAGCAAAGCACATTATTGTGTTGCACAATGTCACGTGCTCTTAGCTGAACTATCTCATTTATCCTCATGCCACTATATGCTGCTATCATAGTTATATAGTATAGATCATTTGCGTTTATCCGCTTGCTTGGCGACTTGTTTATATCTTTAAAATTTTGGACTATTTTAAAGATAGCATTAGCCTCTTCCTTGCTATAAGGTAGCACCTTGTGCTCCATCGGATTTATCTCTACTTTTACGTTTAGGTCATTTACAATGCTCTTACTTATGTAGTCGCTGTTATAGCAATACTTAAAGAACTGAATAACCCTTATCATATACTTTTGTATAGTTACTTGTGATAGCTTAGGATCGTTTTTGCCTATGTGTATGATTTGCTCTAGGCTTTTGTCTTTATATTTGGCTTTTTGATTTAGCTTGGTTGGTATGAGAGCTAAAGTATTTCTAAATTTAAGTAAATCATCTCGTGATATGGCTGTGATCTCTTTGTTTGGGTTAAAAAATTTAAATAGTATGTTTCCTACTATATTTACCAAATCCATAGTGCTATTTGACCACTTTTGGCTAATGTTAGTATTTGCTATAAAATTTTCAAATGCTGTTTTTAGTGTAATGGTCTCTTTGCTCTCTGCATTTCTTTGGCTGGCGGAGCATGGTACTATCTCATATTCTTGTCTTATTTCATCATTTAAAATACCTACTATAAAAACAGCTTTTACCTAGATAAAAGCTTTCTGGAAGATATCGAATGCGTACTGCAAGATGGAAGCTTGAATATAAGGGCGATGGATGACTTTGCACAGCTTAGAGGCATTTTAGAGTTCTTACCCGTAAACGAAACTAGCGTAGTTTTAAGCAATAGTAAGAAATTGGTCGAGGCCATAAAAGAATACGCCTTGCCAAAAGATAAAAACATAGACGTGCTAACCATGGCTGTTTCTACAAACGACGCTAAAAAACGACCGCAAGCTATTTTATAGAAAAATTTATGTTTTATTAACTAGAAGCAAGGAAAATTTATACGTTTTGATTCCTGAAAAGCTTGACGAAAATTTGCCTGCCGAGATCAAAAACGTAATAGAAACGATAAAAAAATACGCAAGCATAGCAAAAGCTGCCGAAGGGCCGAGCAAAGGCGAAAAACCGCAAGTTCAAAAATAAAACTAGCCTCCATAAAACCCGTGCTAAGGGATATAAAAGACGGAGCCGAGCTAGTAGCCGGAAGCGAACTATTTGCCATAATAGCAGGGCTATTTGGTTATAATTTAGCCTTAAATTTGGGCTTACGACTACCAGTTAAACCGAAAAACCGATTTTATACCCACGTCTACATACTAAGTTTTATCAAAATTCGGCAGATTACGGTGTCTTATTTCATTTTGCAATCATGGCAATGGGTTTATTTTTTGTTTTTCTAGATTTTCTAGGTTTTACGTATCCGATTTGATTTTTTGGGATATTCAAATATTCAAAAATATTTTTAAAGGCGCCAAGTCCTTGTATCGCCAAAATTTTCGCATCCATGTATTCGGACTTCGCATATGTACCATGCGTCATATCGGGTGCATAACCCAGTATAGTTTTGGTTATTTTATGTTTTACTTGATCTTCGATATCGTCTTTTTTTAAATTTTCCGAATGCCCGAGCAATTTCTTATCCGTACCTACATAGTCCTTAAAGCCAGCAACAACCAGCCACTCATCGATCGCGTTAGCAAAATTTCCTCTAAGTCTATGGACGCTTACCGTATTATCTTTTATTACCTTATCTATTTCGGCATTGAGAGCTTTTGATAGAGTTCCTTTGTTTGAATATACTTTTTTAATTTTTGCAACCCAGCTGTGTTTATAAAGGTCTTTCAATAATGGATGTAAAGGTACATTTCTATAAAACACATTTCCGTCACCTTGCTTCGCAGTTTTTACCTTTAAAAACGGATGATTACAATCCGTGCAAAAACTATCTTTATTTAAATTATAAAATTCCTCAGTTCTTATGCCGGTTAATAGTAGAAATCTTAAACAGTCTAAAATTTCTTTGCGTGCATTATCATATTTGCCACTGAATATCTTTTTGAGCTCTTCAAGGGTAAAATTTCTTTTATCCGTTGTGTTTTTATCCACTTTATAGTTGCTAAGTTTTTCAAACGGATTATTATTTACTTGCTTTATTAATACTATATAGTTGAAAAAAATTCTTAACCTACTTATTATATTATTTAATGTTTTTCTACTTATTGTTTTACCTTTTGCATCTTTTTTTGTAAATATATGGTTTTGAAATTCATCTACATCTAATTCTTCAATCTTGTATATTTTATTTTCCTCCATATATTCAATTAGTCGGTTCACGTCTTTTATGTATCTTTGCATTGTTTCTTGCGTGTATCGTCATTTATCGCATTCGCGCTCTATAAATTTATTGCATATGGTCTTCAAATTTATACTAATTTCTAGCTTTTGATTTTTCGGTAAAAGCTCTTTTTACTTTTTCGGTAATTTTTTAAGCGTTTCGCTCTCTAAGTACCCTGCAATATTGTCGGGTACAAATCGGTTATTGATAAATCTGCCGCCTTTTACTTTTTCATCCGTTAAAATGCCGTACTTTATTACTTCTTCGGGTATATCGTAATTTTTAAGATCTATTACGCTTGTTTTCGGCTCATTTTGCACATCAAGTTCGTTAACCGAATTCATGACGCTTTGAATTTTCATTGCAGTATCTTTGAAAACGACTTGAATGTAATATTTGGTAGGCATTGAGTCGTTTAATTTTTTTAAAATATCCGCTCTTTTTAGCCATTTATCTTTGTCTTTTGTATTTCTGGTGTAACTCTTTACGCAATAGTCCATATCTCTCTCAAGCTGCTCCTTATCTAGGGCGTTTCCGATAAAGCCCATCTCGATATTGTCTGTTTTGTTTATAAAAGCCTTTTTTATGCCAGAGTAAAACTCAAAAAGCCTACCGAAGTCTACGTTTTTTTTCGTCAAGTAAATTTAAAATCTCTTTTTTCATTCTCTGCCTCGTTTTTTAGCCCATTATACAAAATAGACTGAAGATATTCAAGTAAATTCTTTATTGGCGTAAATCGGAAAATACATTTAATCCATCCATTGCCTTTAGCTTTGCTTTTAGGGAGATATCTTTGGCGTATACGTCTGTTGCTAGATCAGTAGTGTGACCGAGCAAAACAGAGGTAACGTCCGTAAATCCGTTTTCTAGGCAATAGTTTTTAATAGCAGACGCAAAATTCGCCCTCAGTCTGTGAAAGCTTACGTTGGAGTCCGGTAAAACGGCATGAATATGTTTGTTAAGCCTTTTTCCAAAATAATTACAATCGCTTTTGCCTTTTTTTATTTTCGTTATCCACTTCATATCGCTTAGACGATATATATTTTTATGTATCGGCAGCTCTCTAAATTTAACGTCTCCGCCTTTTTGCTTGGCAGTTTGAACTTTGATAAATTTAATGCCGTCTCGCTCGCTTACGCTACTTTCATCTAAGCTCCAAATTTCGCTAAGCCTAAGTCCAGTATGTAAGGCAAACGCCATATAATCTTTAAGCTCTTTTTTATCCGTCTTAAAAATTTTAACGAGTTCATCCATACTAAAATTATCCTTCGGCGATTTTTGATCTTTGGAAATTTTAAACGAGCTTAAAAGCTTAAACGGGTTTTGAGATATAAGGCCTATTTTGATAGCATAGTCAAACATTCTACTTGCGTAGCACGTGTAGTTATTGATAGTCTTTTTGTTAAGCTTTTTATTATTTAAGAGATGTAATTGAAGATCCTCGCAGTCCTGATAAGAAATTTGGGTTATCTGCTTGTGCTTAAAATAAATGTCAAGTGCTTTGGCTACTCTCTGATAGTATCCAGTATTTTTACTATTTGACTTCTTACTTTCGTTTTGAGCGTATCTGGATGCTATATCCGTAAATTTTATCGATTTTTGTGTTTTCTTTGGCCTATCGTTTTCTTGACATTCTTTTCTATTGACAAACATATCGTTGTCGGCTTTGGTAATCCCATAAATACCCGATATAACTTTTTCAAATATTTCTTTATATTCGGTCGTCGATAGTCGATGCGATTTGTTTTTAATATTTTTTTGAATGGTGCGTATCTTGTATCTTAACGGTAAATCAATAAATTTTTTGGTTTGAGCAGAATTACGTCTATTATCGGCTTCGTTTTTTATTTTTAAAGCGATGGCTTTGGCCTCAAACTCATTGTCCGTAAATAGACAATATTTGACGGTGATAATTTTATCATTTTTCAAAGCCTTATCGAAATAGTAGTAGCTTGGTCTATTTTTGATTCGAGTTATTAATTTAGAAGTCATTGCAAACTCCTAATCTAATAAGTAAACGATGTAACAGAAATCCAAATTCGGTGTAACAAAATAAAATCGTCCGAAATTTGAGACGAAAATATGGTGATATAGGCTGCTTAAAAATGCTGAAATACAGATATCTGAAGATATATTTTAAGAGTGGTTGTGGCCGGGAGATAGGGATTCGAACCCCAGGAGGCTTTCACACCTCAACGGTTTTCAAGACCGCCGCTTTCGACCGCTCAGCCATCTCCCGAATTAAAAGATTTGTGATTATAACCAACTTTGCTTAAAATTTACTATAATCTCTAAAATTTACTCTGTTTTTTCTTTAATATATGTAGCTCCATCATTTATCTTTTCTTTGGTCCATTCTTTAGCATTATGAGTATCTTCTTTTACACCATGCCAAGTATTTGAACAACCAGCTACAAAAAATGCTATACAAGCTACTAAAAATAAATTTCTCACTGTTATTCCTTCGAGTAGTTATTTTTGAAGTTTGGAGGCGACACCCGGATTCGAACCGGGGATCAAAGCTTTGCAGGCTCATGCCTTACCACTTGGCCATGTCGCCATATCGTGGTGCCCGAGACCGGACTTGAACCGGTACGGTAAAAACTACCGAGGGATTTTAAGTCCCTTGCGTCTACCATTCCGCCACTCGGGCTAAGTTAATGGAGCGGGAAACGAGATTCGAACTCGCGACCCCAACCTTGGCAAGGTTGTGCTCTACCCCTGAGCTATTCCCGCGTTAAAGTTTGCAATATTATCCAAAAATTGCTTAAAATTTTATTTTACTAAAACGAATTTCAAAATATTGTAAGCCATAAAAAGATAAAATACCAAAATCTATTTGGGGTTATAGCTCAGCTGGGAGAGCGCTTGAATGGCATTCAAGAGGTCGGCGGTTCGATCCCGCTTAACTCCACCATAAATCTAAATACATCTATCATTATTTATACCTTACTGCAAAAATAACTTTTTACCAAAAAATAAGATGCTAATATGTAAAAATTTAATAAATAATTGATATTAAGACCCCTATCAATATTAGCAAAAGTTAATAACTAAAAAATAATTTTATAAATTTTTATCTTGCTTTAACAA
Source organism: Campylobacter concisus (assembly GCF_003048595.2). NCBI lineage: Bacteria > Pseudomonadati > Campylobacterota > Epsilonproteobacteria > Campylobacterales > Campylobacteraceae > Campylobacter > Campylobacter concisus. The sequence continues at coordinate 1,822,549 of NZ_CP049270.1, forward strand.
AAAATAAAATAATATTCGCTATTAAAATTTAAAGGAAAAAAATGTTTTTAAAACGAGGAAAAATCATTTTCAACATCCACCTAATAATTGGACTAATTGCGGCTATTCCGCTAATATTCATGACTCTTTCAGCCCCATTTGCGTCTTATAGAGAAGAGATCAAAAGTGCGATAAATAAAAATTTTATAAACTTAGTTCCTAGCGAAAAAGCGAATTTAATTTTAAATGAACTCCTAGCTAAAGCAAAAAGTGAGATTCAATTTGATACGCTTGAAAGTTTACAAATAGGTGGAGCAAATGAAGCTTATCGTATAAGCATTACAAAGGATAAAAAACAATTAAATTTCTTTATAGATCCAAGAAGTGGCAAGGTGATCAGCGAGGACTGGGGTGAGAAATTTCGTATCATTATATTAAGTCTTCACAGAAATTTAGGCCTTGCTTTACTTGATAGCAAGATCTCAGCTAATATCGGCAAACAAATAGTTGCCATTAGCTCTATCATCATGGCCCTGCTTGCTATCAGTGGACTCATCCTCTATGCCCCAGCGATCAAGCGAAATTTCTTAAATTCGCTAAAAATCAAGCCAAACGCAAAAGGCTACGCCTGCTTTTACAACCTCCACACGAGCCTTGGCACCTACGTTGCGATCTTGCTTGTAGTGATGTCGCTAACTGGTCTTTACTGGTCTTATGACTGGGTCAGAAGCAGTGTAAATAGCATATTTTTTGACCTAAAGCCAAGCGAGATGAAAAAGTCTATGCCTCAAAGAAATTTGATCCCAATAAGCGATGAGAAATTTAAAGAGATAGAGACTGCGGAGCAAATTTTTAAAGAAAATGTCACGCTAGAGCTAAAATCGCTCACGATAAACGTACCTGAAAATAATCAAACTACCTACACTATAAACTACGAAACAAGTGAAAGCCAAGTGGGCAAACTAAAGCTTGACGCGAGCGCTGGTAAGATCAAAGAGAATAAGCTTATTAGCAAGGCTGAAAGCATTCCAGAGGCCAAAAAAGCTGGCCGCAAAGTGCTTAGCCTGCACACCGGCGAGATGTTTGGCGAGATCGGTCAGATCGTCTTTGCCGTATCATGTGTGATCGCGGTTTTACTAATCATAACTGGCTTTTTAATGACCATAAAAAGGACTAAGGCACTCTAAATAAAAGTAAATTTTTACCTTGCTTTGGGTAAGATTTTGAGAAATTTTTACTACAAACAAGAGAGAAATTTATGAATAGAAAACGTATCTACAACCCAAGTTCAAATGAAAATTTGACAGACAGAAGAGTCTTTAACGGCAACCCACACGGCATTTTAAATTTCACCAAGGCAAAATACGAGTGGGCGTTAAAGCTTTGGGACCTCATGGAGGCAAACACCTGGTTTCCAAAAGAGGTCGACACCACCGACGACGTGCGCGACTACGCCTATAACCTCACAGAGGCTGAAAAACGCATGTACGATCTCGTCTGGAGCCAGCTCATCTCGATGGATAGCTTTCAGACAAACAACCTAGCTGACAATATCAACCCCTACATCACCGCGCCAGAGATCAACGCCGTGCTAAGCCGCCAAGCCTACGAAGAGGCAAACCACAGCAAGTCTTACGCCGTTATGGTCGAAGCGATCTGTGACAACACCGACCTCATCTACGAGATGGAGAAGCACGACGATGTCTTACGTGAGAAAAACGACTATATCTCAAGCGTCTATGAAGAGCTTGCGGGCGAAGTGACTGACGAGAAGCTACTTCTTGCGATGGTTGCAAATCAAATTTTAGAGGGTATCTATTTTTACAGCGGCTTTACAGCGATCTACGCTCTAGCTCGCGCTGGCAAGATGCTAGGCTCAGCTCAAATGATCCGCTTCATACAACGCGACGAGATCACGCACTTGCTTTTATTTCAAAACATGATAAATTCAGTCCGCAAAGAGAGACCTGACCTCTTTACGCCTGAGACTGAGGCAAAAATTTATGATATGTTTGAAAAAGCTGGAAATTTAGAGATCAAATGGGGCAAATACATCACCCAAAACCAAATAATGGGCTTTACCGACGATATCATCGAGCAGTATATCCACTATCTCATTGATCAACGTCTAGTTGCGATCGGTCTAAAACGCAAATACAACGTCGCTCACCCGATCAAATGGGTCGATGACTTTGCGAAATTTAACGACCAAAAGTCAAATTTCTTTGAAGCAAAAGTGACAAACTACAGTAAGGGAAGTATCAGCTTTGATGACTTTTAAAAATGGCATTTTAGCCCTTGCCTGCGTGCTTTTTATAGGTTGTGCAAATAATAATCAAAGGATAATTGATCAAGCAAATAAAAATAATCTAGAAAATTTCTATGCCTACAAGCTTGTCAAGGTAAAAGAGACAAACCAAGCGGAAGTCTATCAAGAGATGCCAAATGGTGAACTTGCACCAAGTTTCGCATCGCTAGGATCTGTGCTAGGAAATGACGTGATGCTTGGCATAAACAAACAGTGCGGTTTTGAAGCAAAAGACCTAAAAGAGGTAAGAGTGGTTTCACATGATGAGGATAGAGGTCTTGGCTTTGAGGTCTGGGTTTTTAATGACCCACTCTCCAAGCGCGATGATAAAATCACAGCTATAAGCGTTATTTTAAAAGCCACACCAAACATCGGTGGTACGGATATAAACTATAAAATTCCAAAAGACTGCCATGACGAAAAGCCTATGACATTTGTATTTGGAAAATAAATGAGCGAAAATTTAAACCTAATAAGCCTAACTTTAAAGGCAAAAAATGCAACGGATCGCCTAGAGGAGCTTGCAAATTTAGTTGAGGCTGCACCTGAAAACTCACTCATTCTTGCAAGCGAGCTTTGCATCAGCGGATATGACTTTGACGGCTTTTTTGCAGGGGCGAACAAAGCGATGCTTGGTGGCATGATAGGCAGCTTTGATGCGATGCTACTTGAACGCTTACAAGAGGCACTTAGTCCAGATAAATTTCTTGGTTTTACGCACCTTAGCAGCCTAAACAAAAGCGCAGGGCTCGCTCAAATTTCAAATCTAAATCCGCACCAGCCAAAAATTTATAACGAATTTTTGCTTCTTAACTCAAATAACGTCTTTCATTCGCAGTTTAAGGCTGAGCTTTTTAGGCCAAATTTAGAGCATGAGATCTTTGCTGCTGGCGAGGTGAGCGATATAAATACATTTACATTTAAAGGGCTAAAGCTTGGCGTGCTGATATGCTTTGAGCTGCGTGATAGCAGGCTTTGGGCAAAGCTAAGAGGATGCGACATCATCATGGTGCCAGCCATGTGGGGCAAGGCTAGAGAGGACGCCTACCTTAGCCTTTGCAAGGCTCTAGCTATCGCAAACAACTGCTACGTCATGATCTCAAGCTCACTTGCATTAGAAGTTGCTGGGGTATTTTTACCAAATGGCACACTTGTTAAAGAAACGATATTTGATACAAATTTAATAAAAGAGATCAAGACGAATTTAGGGATTTTATAAATTTTAAGATAAGTTTTAAATCGTATAATAACGATTTAATTTTTATTTAGGATATAAATTTTGACCCAACTAGAAGCGATAAAATGCCAAAATTTAGCTAGCGATATAGCCGATGAGATCACACTAAGTCCGCTTTTGTTCGATGCGATAGCTACCACTGAGCGTGAAATTTTTGTACCAATTACTGCACATGCTTATAAACTTGACGCGCAGCCCATACTGGGCAATCAATGGATCAGCTCACCGCTAACCGTTGCAAAAATGACAATGGCACTAGAGTGCGAAAATATGGATAACATCCTAGAGATAGGCTGCGGTAGTGGCTATCAAGCAGCGATTTTAAGCAAACTTGCGCATAGAATTTTTAGCGTCGAGCGTATAGAAAAGCTAGCTATGGAGGCGAAAAAACGCTTTGAAACGCTAAAAATCAGAAACGTGCACGTAAGATATGATGATGGAAACAACGGCTGGCGAAGCTACGCACCGTTTGACCGTATCTTGCTCTCGGCTGCTGCTGACGAGATCTCACCAAATTTATTTGCACAGCTAAAAAATGGCGGTATCTTGGTCGCTCCAATGAAAAAAGATGGCAAACAATTTATCGCTAAATTTAAAAAAGATAAAGATGGGAATTTAGAAAAAGAGTACTTGGATGAGTGCCTTTTTGTGCCACTTCTTGAAGGTAGAGAGTAGCCCAAAATAAGGCAAAGCCTAAGCCTTGCCTAAATGTTAGAATTTATAAGTATAGCCTGTATAAATTCCTATAGTTGTATCTCTTAGCTGAGCTCCGCTATTTTTCTTATAAAAAGTCTTATCAGCTTTTAAGCCAAACTCGATCGCGTTATGTTCATCAAATGAGTAGATACCGCCCGCTTTTGCACCAACTAGCAAGCCTTTAAAATTTTTCTTACTTGTTTCGTTATTAAATCTCTCTCTAACGCTCAAGTAGCCAAGACCTGTGTATCCGCCAAGAACGGCTTTAAAATTTTCAGTGATGTTTGGTGTATAGTCGGCACCGGCTAAAAGCTTGTGTTTACTCCATTTTGCGTCTGATTCGCCAGCATTTTTCCTGGCTTTAAAGTCATAATAATAACCGCCATACGCTCTATAGCTGTCAAAATCATAACCACCATAAAAGCCAAGACCATAGTGACCTTTTTTGAAGTTATTTCTCTCACTACTTGCTATGTTTTTTGTTTTGATTTTTGAGTTAAACGAATAATCACCCTCACCACCAACAAATGCACCTTGAGCTAGTGCCACTGAGCTTACCAAAGCTAGAACCAAGCTTGATTTTACAAGTAAATTTTTCATACCTCTCCTTTAAAAAATTTCTGAGATTTTACATCTAAGCTTTTAATTTGGCTATAAATTTATTACTGATGGTAAATATAGTAAGTGTGAGTATTATTAAGAAGATAAGAGTAAAAATACTTAAATTTAGCACGGCTTTAGGGCAAATCCTAAGCCCATAGCCATGCCAAATTTATTAAGTTACGCCCTAAAAATGCACTTTAAATTTCGCCCAAAAGCTTCTGCCAGGCTCATAAAGCCTCGTGCCGTTAGGGATAGTCTCGTAGCCTGCGATACCGCCGCCGTAGCCGCCTTTTGAGTTATGATAGGCGTATTTGGCGTCGTTTAGGTTTTCCGCCGCTAGCAAGAATTGATAATTTTTATATTTATAGCCCGCGCTTAGCCCCAGCGTCCAGAAGCTATCACTCTTGCCAAGATCCATGCCACCCACGTCGCCGTAGCCTTTTTGCGCGCGGTTTTGCGACGCGTTAGCGTAGAAGTCGGCTTTGACGAACCAGTCTGGCTTTTCTAGTCCGGCGCTTAGTTTAAACGTTAAAGGAGAAACCTTAGGCAACGCGTCGCCGTCTTTTAGGCCGCCCGCGTTTTTAGTCACTTTGCCGTAGACATAGGATACGCCGGCACCCAGCCTAAACATATCGGCTAGTAGCGTGTCGCCCTCGATCTCGCCGCCGTATAGTAAAGCATCGGTATTAAATACATTTGAAGACATACCCATAGGACTATATTTTATCATTATGTAATCATCCATCTTTGAGACGAAAAAATTCGCGCTTAGTTCGTAATTTTTATCTTTTAGCACTGCGCCAAAATCCAGCTGAGTATTTTTTTCTTTACGTAGCTCTAAGTTCGGGTCCTTATTTGTTTCCCAGTGATCAGGCAGTCTTTGTGCATGCCCTAGCCCTGCATAAAGCGTTAAATTTTGCAGATATTTTTCGTATCTAAAAAAGCCTGAGAATAAATTTTCGCTTCTACTTTTATGCGTTAGTAATTGCTTTCTCTCGCCGACGTCTAGCCTAAGTCCGCCAAAAGCCCGTAGTCGTTTTCAAGGACGTATTCGTCTTGAGTGTAGATCGTTTTATACGTTACCTTGCGCTCTTTTGCGTGCGGCTTTGATAGGGCAGCGTCCATTTTGGCTTTAGATACGCCCGCCATACCGCTTCCGGCGCCTCTCCACTTAAATACATCCTCAGAGTACCCAGCGCCAAGATAGCTTGTTAGATTATCGAAATTTAACTCGCCTTCTAGCTTAAAGCCGTACATATCTCGTATCGGGTGACTGATGCTATATCCTCTGCCCATTGCGTTACCAGGCACTATCGGACGCACCGGACGCATGGTAAAGTTATCCATTATGTGATCGATTTGATGATAATACGAGCTTAGCCTGATCTTGTGCTCGCCGACGTCTTGTTCAAATTTTAGTCCGAAAGACTTGCGGTCAAACTGCACGCCGTCTCTCATCCTATCGGCATACGCCGCTTCTCCATTACCCAGATCCGCGCTTAACTGTAAGGCCGTAGTATCCGTGGGCGTTAGCGTACCCACTAGCGAGACGCTGTTGCGTTTATGGTGCGTATGCATTTTCTGCCCACCGCCGCTTTTATAGTCGCCGCTCTGGTAGTGTCCGCCAGAAATTTCTAGGCTTCCTAGCTCGTTACCCGCCGCTACGTCCGCGGCAGTTTCAAATCTTCTAAAACTGCCGCCCAGCACGCTTACGTTTCCTCCGAAGCTCGGTTTTGACAGCCTTGCTATCTCTCTATCGAAAAATATACCGCCGCTAATGAGCGCGCCGTATCTGACGTCTTGCGGGCCTTTTACGATGCGAACCGAGCTGTAGTTTTGAGCCGAGATGTAAGTGATTGGCGTATCCATGCGCATACCGCAACCGCCGTTTAGAGTGCTACCGTCGATCAGCACCGGCAGCCTAGCCGCCGTCTGCGAACGATAATAAACCTCGCTGCCGCCTCCGCCCTTACGCTCCATTGTAAAGCCGCTCAAATTTAAAAGCGATTTAGCGATGTCGCTGTTTTCCAGTATCGCGCCTTTGCCCACTATTTGAGCCTTTGTAGGTTCTTCAAGAATGGATTTTTGTATCTTTGCAGAAACGGTAACCGGAGCCAGGTCTATCGTTTCCTCAGCACCAAGCATTAAATTTGGTACTAAAGCAAATGCTAAAACGTAAGAAATTTTCATGTTTAGTCCTATGAAATTAATATTTAAAATTAAAATTAAAGTAAAAATGAACTTAAATAAAGTATAAATATTTATATAACATTAATTTTACAATACAGAAATTTGACTCAAATAGTATTATTTTAGTTAGACTGCATTAAATATATAAAGAAACAATTTTGGTGAATTAAAACCGAAGCAATCTCGGTTTTGTTAAAATTTAGCATTATAAAACCGAGATAAAATTTATAAAATCTCTTTTATAAGTAGCTGTGGAGTAACAAGTCCGCGGAATGAATTTTTTGATATACAAAAGATAATATCTATCATCTCGCCCACTCTAGCATGTCTTGTAAAGTTAAAAAATAGAGCCTCAAGCGTTTTATTATCCTTTTGCAAGATGAGCTTTAAGTGGTTTTGATCTCTTCCTATAAGTCTTTCGTTTTTAACAAGAGCATTTTTTATCTTAAATACTGGGCGAGGATTCTTCTGTCCATACGGCTCATAAAATTCTAAAATTTCAAGCAGTTCAAAGTCTATCTCGCTTGGCATTATGTCACCAAGTAACTCGTCCGAGCTTTTGCACTCTTGCATATTTAGGCATGAGCAACTTTTATTTATCGCTTCTTTAAATTTCACCAAATTTTCAGGCGTAAGTGTAAGTCCAGCCGCTCCTTTATGACCACCGTAGCTTGTTAGTAAATTTTCGTGGCTTGCTATGAGAGATAATATATCGAGCTTACCAATGCTTCTAGCGCTGCCTTTTGCACGGCCTTTATCTATACTAAAGACGATAGCTGGCTTTGCAAAGTGCTTTGCTAGGCGGCTAGCTACGATGCCTATCACACCCTCGTGCCACTGCTCACCCCAAGTGATAATGACTTCATCGTCTTCTTTTACGTCCTTTAGCGAGCACTCAAAGAGTTGGCGCTCTTCCTCTTTTCTGGAGTTGTTAAATTCAATGATCATATCAAGATAGTTGTAGGCTTCCTCGATACTTTTAGCACGTAAAAAGTTAAATGAATTCATCGCATCGTCCATGCGTCCGGCTGAATTTATAAGCGGAGCTATAAGAAAGCTAATATCATCACACTCAAATTTTTCCTTACCATAAAACTCTTTTATAGCGTGAAATGCGGAACGCTTAGACGCATTTAGCTTACAAATGCCAAGACGAACAAGCATTCTATTCATATCTCTTAGCTCCATCATATCAGCGATTATCGCGATAGCTAAAAGCTCTAGAAATTTGCTCATATCATAATTTAGCCCAAAAACATCCTTTAACGCTCCAACCAAATACCAAGCGACCTCAGCGCCACAAATTTCGATATTTGGGAAGTTGCAGTCTTCTTGTTTTGGATTAATGATCGCATAAGCTTCTGGGAGAACAGCTGGTGGCATGTGATGATCAGTGATAATAAGATCGATGCCTTTTTCTTTGCAGATAATGGCCGCATCGTTTGCAGAGATGCCGTTATCAACGGTTATAATCAAGCTTACATCGGCTGAGAGTTCGTCTATTATCTCAGGGTTTAGCCCATATCCATCTTTAAATCTATTTGGAATTTTTACTAGGTAGTCTTTCACGCCAAGATCATCAAAAAACTCGGCCAAAATTACGCTCGAAACCACACCGTCAACATCATAATCGCCCACAATGGCTATACGCTCGTTTTTCTCGATCGCTTCTTTTATGCGGTTAGCGCCTTTGTATATATCTTTTAAGGCACTTGGTGTCGGAATTTCACTAATTTTTTTATGTATGTCGTTACAAAATCTATGCGCTAGTAAATTCCTTATATCCTCTTTATTTAGCATGGTTTTGGCAAGAATTTTTAAAGAACTTGCCAACTTTATTTAATGCCACTTGTTTACTTAAATTTACACCCATATTGCCAAAAATTTGGCTATAAAAATACTTCTTTTTCATCGCAATCTTTCGTCTTTATTTTGAATGCTTGGATTATATCTTTTTGAAATTTAATTTCTTATAATTTTAAATAAAAGTAGGATTTATAGGGCCAAGGATATGTTTGAAGGCTATATTAAATTGATAGTCTTTACAAATTTATCGCCGCCAAAGCAAGCGTAATATAAAATACCGAAGTCTTTAAAAAAGGACGAAAAATGAACGTAAAATTTGACATGACTCCTGGATACGGAGAAAAACAGTTAAAAGAATTCGGCTACTCACAAGTGGCCGTGATAGGCGACCGCATTGAAATTTCGGGGCAAGGCGGCTGGGACGACCGCTGGAATTTCCCGCAAAATTTAAAAGACGAGATAGAACAAGCCTTTAAAAACGTAGAACGCACGCTGGCCGTAGTCGGAGCCTCTTGGAACGATGTTTTTAGCGTGCACTCATATCACGTAGGCTTTGAGCCGGCGGTAAACGGCATAATGACCAAGCTTTTTAAAAAATACATGCCCACTCATGCGCCGCTTTGGACATGCCTTGGAGTAGAGAAACTAGGCGATCCGAAAATGCGCGTAGAGATACGTGTCAGCGCCGTGGCCAAAAAAAATTCAAGCCACTCGGACGAAAATTTGCGCTCGTTTTGAGCTAAATTTGAGTCTTGTGGCAAAATTCAAAAACGCAGTGAACTAAAAACGAAAGCAAATTTTAAAAATCGGCAAGCGTAAATTTAGCAGAAAATTTAAAGGTGGCGGGACGTGAAATTTGAGCGAGTAAAGACGGTGAAAAGTAAAATTTAAGAGAGTAAAAGAGAAATTTTAGAGCGCAAAGGCTCTAAATTTAAGATTTGACGTTTTCTAAACTTGCCTTTATAAAGCCTAATATCACAGGATTTGGTTTAGTTAGACGGCTAGTAAATTCAGGATGGCACTGCACGCCCACAAACCATGGATGGCCTTTTAGCTCGATAGCCTCTATCAGTCCATCGCTCTCACCGCTTACCAAAAGACCATTTTTCTCAAAAATTTCTTTATATTTTGGATTTGCCTCGTAGCGGTGGCGGTGGCGCTCTTTTACACTCTTTGCATTGCCATAAATTTCAGCTAAAAGTGTCTTTGGTTTGATGTCGCAGTTATATGCTCCAAGCCTCATCGTGCCGCCAAGTGGGCTTGTGTGCGTTCTTATCTGTTTTTTGCCGTGAGCGTCGATAAAGCTATCGATTAGATAGATGATAGGGTTTTTACACTCTTTGTCAAATTCCATAGAATTTGCATCTTCTAAGCTCAAAACATCTCTTGCAAACTCAATGAGTGCTAGCTGCATACCAAGGCAAATTCCAAGATAAGGGATCTTATTTTCACGAGCAAATTTTATAGCTTGCATCTTGCCTAAAACGCCCCTCTCGCCAAAGCCGCCAGCAACCAAGATGCCATCTACGTCCTTTAAAAGCTCATTTACATTGTTCTCTTCTATCTTTTCACTATCTATCCAGCGTAAATTTACCCTAGCATCCAAATTTGCTCCAGCGTGGATGATGCCCTCAGTTAGACTCTTGTAGCTCTCTTTTAGGTCGATATATTTACCTACAAATGCTATTGTAGTTTCATTTGTTGGAGCTATGATTCTTTTTACTAGACTATCCCACTTTGCCATGTCTGGTTTTAGCTCATTAAAGCCTAAATTTTCAGCGATTGGAGTTAGTATGTCTTGCTTTAAAAATGAAAGTGGAATTTGATAGATACTTGCGCTGTCTAAGCTCTCTATGACACAATTTTTCTCAACACCACAGCTTGCTGCTATCTTATCTTTTAGCTCGCGGTTTAGTGGCATTTCAGATCTGCAGATGATGATATCTGGTGTTATGCCTATACGTCTTAGCTCGCCTACACTGTGTTGGGTTGGCTTTGTCTTTAGCTCGCCAGCTACTTTGATAAATGGCACAAGCGTTAGATGGATATTTAGCGCTCTTTTTTTGCCAACTTCCACTCTTAAAGCTCTTATCGCCTCTAAAAATGGTAACCCCTCGATGTCGCCAACGGTTCCGCCGATCTCAACGATTAGCACATCTTTGCCCTCGCCTGCCTTTTTGATGCGATCAACTATCTCGCCAACGATGTGAGGGATAACTTGAATAGTCTTTCCAAGGTAGTCGCCACGGCGCTCTTTTTCGATGACCGAGCTATAAACTCTACCCGTTGTGAAGTTATTATCTTGACTTAGGCTCTCATCTAAAAATCTCTCATAGTGGCCAAGGTCAAGATCTGTCTCTGCACCATCGTCTGTGACAAAAACTTCGCCATGTTCTAGCGGGCTCATCGTGCCAGGATCTACGTTGATATATGGATCAGCTTTTAAAACACTTACTTTTAGTCCGGAATTTTTTAAAAGAGTCGCGATAGACGCAGCTGCGATGCCTTTTCCAAGTGAGCTTAAAACACCACCTGTGATAAAAATGTACTTCGTCTCTTTTGCCATTAAATTTCCTTAAATTTATTTATTTTTTAATTGCGGATTATACCCCTTAAATATTTAGTAAGGCATTAATCGTATAAATTTTAAAAATTATTCTTTAAGTCTTTTTGTTATAGACTTCAAAAACTATGATAAAAAACTACCTAAACATCATTGCCTCTTTATATATAGAGGGCTTTAAAAATATGAAAATAGGCAAAAAATTATGGCTTCTCATAATAATAAAGCTTATCATCATGTTTGGAATTTTAAAAGCCTTCATCTTTAACGAGACTCTTAATACCAAATTTCAAACCGACGAAGAAAAAAGCGAATTTGTTATTCGTAATCTAATAAAGGAATAAAATGTCTGAGATGGATTTTGTTGATTGGTCTAGGGCTCAGTTTGCGCTGACTGCCATTTACCACTTTTTGTTTGTCCCACTTACTTTGGGGCTAAGTTTTATCATCGCCATTATGGAGACGATATATGTTAAAACCGGCGATAAAGTCTGGCTTGAGATAACGAAATTTTGGCTAAAGCTCTTTGGTATAAATTTCGCTATCGGCGTTGCTACTGGCATCATCATGGAGTTTGAATTTGGTACAAACTGGGCAAATTACAGCTGGTTTGTCGGCGATATATTCGGCGCTCCACTTGCTATTGAAGGCTTGCTCGCATTTTTCATGGAGAGTACATTTTTTGCCATTATGTTTTTTGGCTGGGATAAAGTCAGCAAAAAATTTCACCTACTTTCAACTTGGCTTGTTGCGATTGGTTCAAATTTAAGCGCACTTTGGATCTTGATCGCAAATGGCTGGATGCAATATCCTATCGGCATGAAATTTAACCCAGATACCGCTAGAATGGAGATGGAAAATTTCTTCGAAGTAGCGCTAAATCCACTTGGTATTAGTAAATTTTTACACACAGTAACTAGCGGCTACACTATCTCAGCTCTTTTTGTGATAGGAATTTCTGCTTGGTTTTTAATCAAAAAACGCCACATATTACTAGCTAAAAAAAGTATCGTCGTTGCTAGCGCATTTGGACTTATCACATCGGTATTTTTGCTACTTAGCGGCGATGAGAGCGCATATTTTGTAGCTCAAAAGCAGCCTATGAAGCTTGCAGCCATGGAGGGACTTTATAAGGGCGAGAAAAACGCTGGTCTAGTTGCCGCTGGTATTTTAAACCCAGCTAAAAAGCTTGGCGATGAAAGCGATGCATTTTTGTTTGAGATAAAAGTACCTTATGCGCTTGGCATCATGGCAAACAGAGAACTAGACTCATTTACACCAGGCATTGACGACCTACTTTATGGCAATAATGAGCACAATCTAATAAGCGTCGAAGAGAAGATGGCAAAGGGTAAAGTAGCTATCGAAGCTCTTAAAAACTACAAAGAAGCCAAAAAAGCAAATGACGAGAGCTTGATGAAAAGCTCGCTTTCAAATTTAGAAAGCAACCTAAATTTCTTAGGATATGGCTATCTTAAAGACGCAAAAGAAGCTGTGCCACCAGTTGCACTTACATTTTATAGCTTCCACATCATGGTTGCTCTTGGTACTTACTTCATAGCTCTTTTTGCTATCACTCTTTATCTAAATCTCTCAAGAAAATATAAATTTGAAAACATAAGAGCATTTTTATGGATCTGCCTCTTTACCATACCGCTTGGCTACATCGCAGCTGAAGCTGGCTGGATAGTAGCAGAGGTCGGCCGTCAGCCTTGGGTGATACAAGATCTCATGACCGTTGGCGTAGGAGCTACAAATTTATCTGACTCAAATGTCAAAATTTCATTTACATTATTTGCTGTTTTATTTACGGTCTTGCTGATTGCCGAGATCAAAATCATGCTTAAGCAAATAAAGATAGGATTTAACGACCATGCATAGTTTAAGCTTAGAAAATTTACAAATTTATTGGTGGTTTATAGTTAGCCTTCTTGGCGGACTTTTAGTCTTTATGATGTTTGTTCAAGGTGGTCAAACGCTCATCTTTAGCCTTGGCAAGGACGAGATTAAAAAAGATATGCTCATAAATTCTATCGGTAGAAAATGGGAGCTTACATTTACGACGCTTGTTATGTTTGGAGGCGCGTGCTTTGCGGCGTTCCCGCTATTTTACGCTACGAGTTTTGGTGGCGCTTACTGGGTTTGGCTGGCTATTTTATTTTGCTTTATCATCCAAGCTGTAAGCTACGAGTACCGCAAAAAGCCTGATAACTTCTTAGGCGCTAGAACTTATGAAATTTTCCTTTTCATAAATGGCTCACTTGGCGTTATCCTTATTGGCATGGCGGTTAGTACATTTTTTAGCGGAAGTGACTTTGTGCTAAATGAGCACAACTTTGTCGAGTGGAAGACTCCGTTTCGCGGCCTTGAAGCTTTGGCAAATCCTTACTTGTACTTGCTTGGCATAGCGATGTTTTTCCTATCTCGCGTAGGCGGCTGCTTATACCTTATAAATAACATCGCGGACGGCGAATTTATACAAAACGCCAGAAAGCAACTGCTTGTTAATACCGTGCTATTCTTGCCATTTTTCTTAGGATTTCTTGCGTGGATACTTACAAAAGATGGCTTTGCATACGACGCAAATGGCGTAGTTAGCCTTATGCCTTACAAATACGCTATAAATTTGATCGAAATGCCTATCGTTGGCGCGCTACTGCTTATTGGCGTTCTTTTGGTACTTGTTGGAATTTTCCAAGGGGCATTTACAAAAAGCATACGTGGAATTTTTGCTTATGGCCTTGGCGTTACGCTAGCTGTAACCGCACTATTTTTGATAACAGGCCTAAATGGTACTGCGTTTTATCCGTCATTTAGCGACCTTTCTAGCTCGCTAACTATCAAAAATGCAAGCTCTAGCCACTATACGCTTGGCGTTATGGCCTATGTTAGTTTGCTAGTGCCAGTAGTGCTTGCTTATATCATCGTCGTTTGGCGAGCGATAGATAGCAAGAAGATCACGCAAGACGAGATCAAAAACGATCATCACGCATACTAAGGATACAAAGATGTTAGAAGCAGGAATTTTTTTGATACTTTGGCCAGTGACATTGTTTGCTAGCTACAAATTTGTACTATTTGCTTTAAAGAAATTTGAAGCAAATAACTAAAATTTAGGGGCTTTTGCTCCTAAATTCTTCTTTTTTTACTCTTTAAAACGACTTCTTTATAAATTTACTTAAGCCACTTTTCATATAAGCGTTAGTTCTGTGTGAAATTTAGGTAGTAAGATATCATTAAATTTTATTAAAGGAGCGAAAATGAGCAAGAATTTCTTAGGTTCTGTTGCCCTTGCGGCTGTTTTGGTTAGTGGTCTTAGTGTAGGCATCACGCCACTAGAGGCTGGAGTCCTGGCTCATCACGTAAAGGTTCAAGGCGAACTTGGATCAGTCTTTATAAATCCTTACGACGTATCTCCGCTAACTGCGATCATCGATAGAGCTGGCAAAGATATCAAAGATATCCACGTCAAAGTAAAAGGCAAGCCAGATGGTGGTATCGATATCGACTACAATGTCTCAGAGCATGCCCTGCTTACGCATGATGGTGTGCCTATTTGGGGACTTTATCCTGACTATCTAAACGAGGTCGTGCTTAGTTATACATTTAACGGAGCTAAAAAGGTAGAAATATATAAAATTTACGCCCAGCCTATCGTCACATATAGCCGTGATTTTAGATTTTCTCACATGCAAAAGACTCGCGTCAAAAAGGTCGATCCTGCCTTTAAAAACAGGCTCTATCTCATAAATAACACGATCACAAGCGTCTATAAACCACTTGATTGGAAAAATGGCGGAGCTGCTAGCTGGAACGACTTTACCGAAAACTACATCGTAGATACCAAAGGCGAAGTCAGATGGTATCTTGACTATCAAAAATTTTACGACCGCAGCGAGCGCAGAGTGATGGATGGAGGCATGATGATGGGCTTTCATCAGCTAAAAAATGGCGATATCAGCTTTGGTATGGCTCAAAGATATCTAAGATATGACCTTATGGGAAAAGAAATTTATAACCGCCCGCTTCCAAGAGGCTACATCGATCTAAGCCATGAAGTTATGCCATTAAAGGATGATCACGCACTTCTTAGGGTTGGCAAATACAACTACCACCACAAAGATGGCAAAATTTCTCACACTATAAGAGACCACATCATCGAGGTCGATAGCACCGGTAAGGTGGTCGAAGAGTGGGATCTAAATGAAATTTTTGGTAACAACGTCTACCGCAGCAACCTCATAAAAGCGCTTGATGCTAGAGCTGTTTGCCTAAACATCGACATGGACGCAAAGGAGATAAAGATAAGTAATGATCTACCATTTGGCGACATCACCTCTACTGGCACAGGTAGAAACTGGGCTCACGTAAATTCTATCTCATACGATGAGAGCGACGATAGCATTATCCTCTCACTTCGCCACCAAGGTATCGTTAAAATCGGCCGCGATAAAAAAGTAAAATGGATACTAGCTTCGCCTGAGGGCTGGAGTGAAGAATTTAAAGCCAAAGTACTAACTCCAGTTGACAGCAAAGGCAATAAGATAAAATGCGAAAACTCAAAATGCGAGGGCGAATTTGACTGGTCATGGACTCAGCACACTGCATGGCTAACACCAAGATATGATAACAAAGGCAGTGTAAAACACCTAAGCGTCTTTGACAATGGCGATGCAAGAGGCATGGAGCAGCCAGCCTTTAAAGAGGATAAATATTCACGTGCGGTTGAGTACAAGATAGATGAGAAAAAGGGCACGGTTGAGCAAACTTGGCAGTTTGGTAAGGAGCGTGGCTTTGACTTTTATAGCGCAGTCACTAGCAACGTCGAGTGGCAAAAGGATAAAAATACCTACTTCATCTCAAGCTCAAATGTAAATTTGCTCCGTCCTGATAAGACTATCAAAATGGTCTTAGTTGAGATCGATCCAAAGACAAATGAGATCAAATTTGAGATGGACGTGGACTCTGCTTCAAGAGATGATGTTGCTTATAGGGCGATGGTTATTGATCCGGAGGTATTTAGTTATTAGCAGTATCTGGTGTGAGATTTTTCTCTCACCAGCTTTTAGTTGTTGTTTTGAAATTTATAGATTGCTTCTTTGATTCTAGTAAGGTTAAAATTTATCGCTCGCTCTAGCTCTGGCAAGTCTATATCTTTATCAGCTTCAAATGCTTTTACCATATCGCTTAGCTCTTTTGTTTCATCACTTGCAAGAACTGTGCTTTTAAAATCATCATCGTCTATCTGGTCAAATTTTAAAAAGATCGATGCAAATTTATCTTTTAAAATTTCTTTATTTAGCTTTCTATTTTCCAAAGCTTTCTTTGTTCCACCATTTTTATTACAGGTTCTAAATATAGAATCTATTGTTTCATTCACTTCATCAAGTAAAATTTCTGTTTTTTCACTTTGCATATAAAACTCTCTTAACTATAAATTAAATTTAAAATAAAAGCTAAATCGCTCTTGTTTTGGAGATTAGAAGTTGTTTTACTTCTTCGCGTAAAAAGGAAAAATTAAAGTTATATTTATGAAGTTATTTTCATAAAAGTTTGCGCCAGAATTTAAAATTTTAGTTTGCATTGGCATCACTTTTATGCCCTCTCTTTTTGCGATCATTTTCTCATCCTTGTTAAAAAATTTTATCGCATTGTATAAATTTTCATAAGTCTTGTAAATTGTACCAAGGTACAATAAAGCCCTATAAATCAATATTTATAACACATTGATAATATTTTTACGTTATTATTTTGCATACTGCTTTGATTAAAATTACCGAAATTTCGTAGCTATTTAGCTCATCCTTTTTGGATAAATTTTACAAATTTAATGTGTTATTTATGTAATAAAAAAATTTTTAAATTTGCAAAAATTTTTTAAAATCTTTGATACTTTATATGTGATAAAATCCTCTCAAATTTTAAAAAAGGATCAAATTTGAGAAGCGACATAATCAAAAAAGGCTACACAAGAGCCCCACACCGCTCACTTTTACGTGCGACTGGGCTAAAAGACAAAGACTTTGCCAAGCCATTTATCGGCGTTGCAAACAGCTTTATAGAGATCATTCCAGGCCACTTTTTCTTAAACAAATACGCTCAAATTTTAAAAGAAGAAATTCGCAAAAATGGCTGTATTCCATTTGAGTTTAACTGCATCGGCGTGGATGATGGCATCGCGATGGGGCATGGCGGCATGCTATATAGCTTGCCTAGCCGCGAGATCATCGCAAACTCGATAGAAACCGTGATGAACGCTCATGCACTTGACGCACTTGTTTGTATGCCAAACTGCGACAAGATCGTCCCTGGCATGGTTATGGGCGCTTTAAGAGTAAATGTACCGACCGTATTTGTAAGCGGTGGCCCAATGAAAAAGGGCTACACAAAAGATGGCAAGCCAATTGATCTTGCGACTGCGTTTGAGGCGGTTGGTAAATTTGAGACAAAAGAGATAGATGAGGCTGAGCTAAAAGATATTGAGTGCAACGCATGTCCAAGTGGTGGTAGTTGCAGCGGTATGTTTACAGCAAATTCTATGAACACACTTTGTGAAGCGATGGGCATAGCACTACCTGGCAACGGCACTATCCTTGCACTAACTCCGGAGCGTGAGGAGCTCATCAGGCAGGCTGCTCGCAGGATCTGCGAGATCGCCCTTGATGAGAAATTTAAGATAAGAAACATACTAAATGAAAAGGCGATCCGCAACGCGCTTGTCGTTGATATGGCAATGGGTGGTAGCAGCAACACCGTTCTTCACATGCTAGCCATCTCAAGAGAGGCTGGCGTAAATTTAGATATTAAAGAGCTAAATAAAATCAGCCAAAACATCGCTCACATCGCTAAGATCAGCCCAAGCTTGCCAAATGTGCACATGGAGGACATCGGCAGAGCTGGTGGTATGAATGCAGTTATAAAAGAAATTTCACGCAGAGATAATGGCATGCTAAATTTGGATAATCTCACAGTTAGTGGAGAAACTCTGGGAGAGCGCGTAGAGGTAAGTGACATCAAAGATGAAAGTATCATTCACAAAGTAGAAAACGCCTATTCACAAGTTGGCGGACTTGCCATTTTATTTGGAAATTTAGCCGAGCAAGGCTGTGTCATCAAGACAGCTGGCATAGTTGGCGAGCGTAAATTTAGCGGCAAAGCGGTCTGCTTTAACTCACAAGATGAAGCAATAGCTGGCATTTCAAGTGGTAAAGTAGATAAAGGCGATGTCGTCGTCATCCGCTACGAAGGTCCACGCGGAGGCCCTGGCATGCAAGAGATGCTAAGCCCTACTTCACTCATCATGGGACGAGGCCTTGGCGCAGACGTGGCGCTCATCACAGATGGTCGCTTTAGCGGGGCGACAAGGGGTCTAAGTATCGGTCACGTAAGCCCAGAAGCGGCTGAAGGCGGCATGATAGGCTTGCTGCAAGATGGCGACATCATCGATATAGACGTCGATAAATACGAGATAAACGTTCGCCTAAGCGAAGCCGAGATCGCAAAGAGAAGAGCAGAATTTAAGCCAGTTGATAAGGCGCTAACCTCCCGCTGGCTAAGGCAATACCGCAAACTAGTCACAAACGCAAGCAACGGAGCAGTGCTAGAAGCATAAAAATTTATTACAAAAGCAAGGAGTAGCCTCTTTGCTTTTGTAAAAATATAAAAATTTCTTCATTTTTTAAGGATACTAAATGCAACAAGATTTCTATTTTTATGCTGCCATATTTTTAGGACTACTATTTTTGATTGCGATATTTGTCATCTATTCATTTAATAGAGACAAACTCGAGCTAAAAAGAAATTTGGCGCAAAAAGAGCAAGAAAATTTTGAAATTTCATCAAATCTAACAAATTTAGTATCTAAAAATAGTGAAAATATGCAGCTAATCAGTGAGCAAAAAGCAAGACTTATGTCAAATCACGAGCGAATAGACGAGCTCATCAGTGAGATCGATGCGCTAAAAACCAAAATAGCACAAAAAGACGAAGCCGAAGATGCGATGGAGCGCGTGATAAATGAGCTTAAAGAGAGTATCGGTACAGCAAATGAAAGGGCCAAGAATAACGAGGCAAATTTCACTGCAACTCTAGCCGAGCTAAATCAAAATAAAAATGCTTTAGCTGAAGCAAATGAGAGAGAAAATAGATTAAAACGTGATATGGCTGTACTTAGAAATGAAATAGAAGCAAAAGAAAATAGCCTAAAAGAGCAAGAAGCAAATTTATTAAAAGTAAAAAATGAGTTAAATTTGGAATTTTCTAATCTTGCAAATAAAATATTTGAAGAAAAAAGTGCAAATTTCACGCAAAATAGCCAAAATTCTTTAGATCTTTTATTAAAGCCACTAAAGGAGCAAATTTCAACCTTTCAAGAGCGCGTAAATGCAGTCCATGACGAGTCAGTTAAAGGCATGAGCGCGCTAGGAACGCAGATTAAGCACATAAGTGAAATTGGTATCTCAATGTCAAAAGAGGCAAACTCACTAGCCACTGCACTAAAAGGTAGCAATAAAACACTTGGGAACTGGGGTGAAATACAGCTTGAACGCACATTTGAGGCTTCTGGACTTGTGAAAGATGAGCATTACTTGACACAACAAAATTTCAAAAATGAAGAAGGCAAACGTCTTATTCCTGATTTTATAGTAAAGATACCAGATGGCAAACACCTAATAGTTGATTCTAAAGTCTCACTTATAGCTTACGAAAAGGCTATCACAGCCAGCAACGAAGAGGAGCTAAATTTAGCATTGAAAGAGCATATTGCTTCTATGAAAAATCACACAGATAGCTTAAATAGTAAAAATTACGGTGAGATCGTACCTGATAGCCCTGATTTTGTATTGATGTTTATACCAATTGAGCCAGCATATATC
This sequence comes from Campylobacter concisus, assembly GCF_003048595.2. Lineage (NCBI taxonomy): Bacteria > Pseudomonadati > Campylobacterota > Epsilonproteobacteria > Campylobacterales > Campylobacteraceae > Campylobacter > Campylobacter concisus. The sequence continues at coordinate 1,842,807 of NZ_CP049270.1, forward strand.
GAGGCTATGAAATTTGATAGTTCACTTTTTGACTATGCATTTCAAAAGCGCGTAATACTAGTATCTCACACTACGCTTATGCCTATTCTTCGCACAGTGGCAAATTTATGGCGCATAGAGCGTGGCAATGAAGAGGCCAAAAATATCGTAAAGAGTGCGATTAAAATTTATGATAAAGTCCGCAATGTGGCCGAGCACATGAATAGGCTTAGCAATACACTAAATACTGCAAATAAACATTTTAACGCCCTTGCATCAAGTTTTAGTGGTAGAGATGGTCTTGTTAGTAGGCTTGAAAATTTTAAACGCTTGTCTCCAGACGATCAAAAAGATATAGAAGTAAAAGAGATCGGCGTAAATAACGAATTAGAAAAAGAGGATTAGGATATGGCTAGAAAAACTAGCCATAAAAATTTATTTTAAAAGACCTTGTTTTTTCATTTGATCCATTACTTGAGCAAACATCTCTTTAGCTTGTTTGCAAGTAGCGTCTTGTTGCTCTTTTGGTAAAGAAGCTAGTTGATCCATTGATTGTTTCTTTTGATCCTCATACATTTTTACTTGTTGCTCTTGACCAGCTTGTTTGTAAGCTTCGACCATTTTGTCGATGTCTGAGAAGTAAGACTTGCAAGTATCTGTAAGATCTGCAGCGTTTAGGCTTAGTGCAAAGCCAAGAGTAGCTAAAACTAAAAGTGATTTTTTCATCTCTTTCTCCTTGTGAAAATTTAAGGAGATTATATAACTTTTTTATTTTAAATAGATTTAAATTTATTAAATTTAGCCAAGACAAGCGCCTTGGCTATTTTGGCTTTTTAGCCTAAGAATTCGCGCTTGAAATACTCTTTTGGAGCTTTGCAAAGTGGGCAAGCGCCTGGAGCTTTTTTGCCTCTGTGAACGTGTCCGCACACCTCGCAAACCCAGATATCCTCTTCGTCGCTCTCAAAAAAGCCCTCTTCATCAAGCATCTTTTTAAGCTCTAGATACTCCCTCTCATGCTCTACTTCAACCTTGCCGATCGCGTTAAATAGCCTCTCAACATCTCTTAGCTCTTCTTCTTTTGCGATCTTTGCAAAGTCTGGATACATCGTCGTATGCTCGTAGTTTTCGCCAGCTGCAGCATCAAGTAAATTTTTATCCATCTTATCGATCGGATCGTTCATCATCTCGTGATATTTCTTAAATTCAGCCCTTGCGTGCCATTTTTCGTTTTCAGCTGCTTCGTAAAAGTGTCTAGCTATCGCGTGATAGCCTGCTTCTTTAGCTAGGTCGCCGTAAAGCTCATACTTGTTTCTAGCTTGTGACTCGCCAGCAAATGCCTTCATTAAATTTACCGCTGTTAAATTTTCAGTCACGCACTTCATCTCTTCGCCGCAACAGGTTAGTGTACCGCCGCCAACCTTTTGCACCTCGATCTCGTTGCCGCATTTTTCGCATTTGTATGTTTCGTACTGTCTCATTTTGACTCCTATTTTGATAAATTTTGAGTGGATTATAACCAAATAATTAAAATAAGTAAATAATAATTTTTATTGATAACGTATATTATTATTTTATTTTTTACATAAAATTTGTGTGAGTTTTGTTACAAATGGAGATACTAGCAAAAGCACAGGATACGCCACTACAAAGGCTTTTACATAAGCAGTTAGCCAAATTTTTACAAAGCCATCAACAAAGCCAAGATTTAAATATGTCAGCACAAATGACATAAAAAACGCCATAAATGCTGACATTATAAACGCAAAAACATATTTATAAAATTTCGCCGGTATCATGAAATTTTGCTTATCATCTCCTCTACTCTTTTTGCGTGATCAAGCGCCTTTTGCCTCATCAAAGCAAGCTTTGCCTCATCGTGCCTACTCTGATACGATAGCCCTCCGCTATAAACATATCCTGCAAACTCCATCCCACAAGTATTTGCTAGAGCCTTAAGTGGCAGCAAAAATTCCTCTATCTCATAGCGCTGAAGCGCTTCTTTTTTATAAAGCTCCTCAGGCGCGCCAGAAGTAAATGAAAGCACCAGCTTTTTGCCCCGTAGCTTATCTCCCTTGCTGCCATGAGAGAAGCCATGAACCAGCACATCTTCAAACCACTTTTGTAAAAGCGATGGCACGCCGTACCAGAAAAATGGATAAACAAGCACGATCACATCAGCCTTTACCAGCTTTTCTTGCTCGGCTTTTACATCGATCACGTAGTTTTTATAAAGCTCGCTTAGTATGTCAAATTTAGCCTCTGGTAAGTGCTTTTTTAGCTCGCCCAAGATTATCTTATTTGCAAAGGAATTTTCAAGGTCGGTATGACCTGATACAACTAAAATTTCACTCATTTTCTCTCCTTAAATTGACTTCTTTAAATTTATTTGCAAACAAAGCTACTAGCCTTGCTCGCGTCACCGCCCACGTATGTAGCCACCTTTGGATACGCACACACTAGAAATTCCTTGTCAGCATAGCTCTTGCTCTTAGCTAGCATACTCTTTGGCGCTTCGCCCCTTCATTCCACACCGTATCTATCATCTCGTTGTTTAAAATTTTCACATCTTTTAAGCTCTCGTATCCTGTCTTATCAATGATAAAAGCCGTGCTACACAAGTACTAGTGCGTAAAAAGTGAAATTTTATTCATAAAATCCCCTAAAATTTTACCTTACTAAACGAGATCTCATTTCTTAGACCAAAGCCGTCAAATTCATCTATTAGCCCAGCTCGCTCTTTAGCATAAGCTTTGTAGTTTTCGCTATGGCGGTAGCTCTCAAAGCTAGCCTCATCTTTGTAAATTTCAACCATCACCCACTTGTTAGGTGCGTCCTTTAGGCTAAATGTAAACTGGACAAATGAGCCATCATCTACGCTTTTTTGCATATATTTTTTCACTAGCTTTTCAAATTTCGCATCGCTTTTTGCCAAAAGGCTTAAATTTGTAATGTGAAAGTAGGCATCTTTTAGCCTCTCTGGCGTTAAATTTTTTGAAAATGCCGCCCGCTTTTTCAGGCTGATAGCCTTTTTGCTAGCCAAAATCTCAGCGCTCGTACTTGTAAATTTCTTAAAATGCGCCGAGTTTATATACTTTTTATAAGCCGCCTCATCCTCGTAAAACTCAAGCATGTAAAATAGCTCCGGCTTACTCTTTGCGCTCATGAAAAATATCGCCTGCGTGCCTGGCTCACTCTTTGAGCTAAGGATATTTTCCCTGCCAAGCTCTTTTAGCAAAGTCTTATTATTTGGTGTCGCTAGTAGCTCATAAAAGCCCACTTTCGCCTCTGCGCTAAAGGCAAAAGTTGCCAAAAATACTAATAAAAATAGCTTTTTTATCATCAAAACTCCTATAAATTTATCTTTCTACCACTCTTTTAATCCAAGCAAAAAGCTCATCAAGGTCGTAGTCACCGCCATGCCCTTGCCCCCAGGCTGCTTCAAAATCAACCTCTTTGCCAGCATTTTTAAGCGAGAGTGCGAGCATAGCAGGCACAGCAAGGGCTAGGTCTGTGTCGTTTGTGCCCTGCCTTATGCGGTAGAATTTCGCTGCGTTTTTGTTTGCGGTGTAGTTCATCGCATTCATCATTTTTATGATCTTCTCATCAGCCATCTCGCCCACGCTACGCTCTTTTGCAAATTTAGTAAAGTGCTTTGCAGGCGTTTTACTATCACCAAAAAGGTCGTTTTCAGCATTTTCAAGAGCAAGGCCGTCAAAGGCGACTACTGCTTTGGCACGTTTTAGTGAGGCAATGAAGTCATCAAATTTGACCACATATCCAAGCTCGCAGCCCTGCGTGTCAAGGGTGATAAATTTAGGCGTGAGCGTGCTTTTATCGCTGCTTTTTGTAGCGGTAAATGCCCTTTGTAGCAGTGAGTTTATATACTCTTTGAAGCTACCATCGCCATTTTCATCAAGGCTTAGCGCGTGGCCTTTGGCGTCTTTTAAATTTAGCGAGTTTAGATAGGCTGGAAATTTGGCTTTTAGCTCACGTGAGAGCTCTTTTTGCGTGGCGTTTAGCTCGCCTGATATCGTCTTTGGCTTTTTGCCCCTGTCGTTAAAACTAGCTGCGTCAAAGTTTGAAAAGTCTATCCTTTCAAATTTATCCAAATCCCCAAACATCCACTCGTAAGCCTCGTCCTCACGCTCTAAATTTGTCACAGGGCAGTAGGCTGAAGCGGCGTAAATTTGATCATCCGCCTTTGCAGCTCCTAGCTCTTTAAGATATGGCTCATACTCTTTTGCCCCTGCGCTAACGCCCAGAAGTGCTGACATCGCGCCGCCTGTGCTCGTGCCGTTTGATATGATCTTATTTGTGTCGCCTGGCATAAATTTGTCGTTAAATTTAAGATATCTAACAGCCGCTTTTAGATCGACTATCGCAGCTGGCGCTTTGCCGATAAATTTCTCGCCATCTTTTAGCGTCCTGCCTCTAGCGCCAACGCTCGCCACGATGTAGCCTCTAAGAAGCGCCTCAAGGGTGGCATTTGGCTTTTCGTTTTTAATTTCTGGCTTTTGAGGCATTGCGCTCATATAGCCACCAATAGCATTTGGCATAAAAATAGCTGCCTTTTGGTCGCTAAATTTACCCTCTGGCACATAAAAATTTAGCACCTGATAGTCACTAACTGGCTTTGCCACATAGACTATGCCCTCATAAGCTCTAAATTTAAGTATCCTATCGCCAACTTGCACGCTTTTTAGCTCAAACTTGGTCTCGTCAAATTTAAGTTCATTTCCAAAGCAAGCACCTACTAAACAAACCCCTAAAATAGCAACTCTAACGCCTTTCATGATCTGCCTTTTTATTTTGTCCTACTTTTTTGCTTTACTAGCCTTGGCGTAGGCTACCAGGGCTTTAGCGCCTAGTTATCTTTTGGTTCGTATTTGATCGCGTAGTCAAATTTTGGCTTGCTTAGGCTAAACTCAAAGCTATCTCTATCGACCGCGCCAACGCAGCAGTGGCTATCATAAAGACGAAGCAAAAACTCCGCCATCTGCTCGCTCGTGTGATACTTTTTAAACGCCTTGTCGTAGTCGTAGCTCTCTTTGCTAGTTGCCACCATGCCAAATTCTGTCTTTGTGGCAGCTGGGGCCAGCACTTTTGCCTGCATTTTCGCCTGCTTATCCTGCGCTAGCTCGTGGTAAAGTCCCTCGCTAAAGGCACTTACGAAAAATTTGCTAGCACAGTATGTGACGGCGTTTGGCACGATCTTGTAGCCGCCTATTGAGGAGATGTTTATAAGCTGCGTATCTTTGTCTTTATATTTTTTCGTAAAGAGCGTTGAGAGCGTGACAAGTGAGATGATGTTTAAATTTATCATCTGCGTGATTTTTTCTAAATTTTGCTCGCCGACCTTGTTATAATCGCCAAAGCCAGCGTTGTTTATAAGCGCTTTTAGCTCAAATTTTTCTAAATTACGCCAAAGAGAAAGGGCATTTTCTTGCTTTGAAAGATCACAAAGCTCTATAACCACATCGACACCCGAAAATTTAGCTATCTCGCTTTTTAGCTCTTCTAAAAGCTCGCCACGTCTTGCAATAAGGATCAAATTCTCCCCGCGCCTTGCAAATGCTTTTGCCACGGCCGCTCCTATGCCTGAGCTTGCTCCAGTGATGGCGATGTATCTTTTCACTTAGCATACTCCATAGGGCTATAAATTTTGACACCCTCGCTGTGGTCATCTTGCGCTACTTGCACGATCACTTTAGCGATATCAGCTGCTCTCATCGGACGATACTCGTCAAAAAAGCCTTTTGGGATAAATTTAAACGCCTTTATCGCTAGATACTCGCCAAGTCTAAATTCCTTTCTCTCAGCCTCGATAAGTGGCAGTCTGGCGATATGAAATGAGCTATAGCCAAGCTCTTTTATCTTTGCTTCTGCTTGACCTTTTGCCTTTAGGTAAAACGAGCCTGACTTTCTGCTAGCACCTGCGGCTGAAAGTAAAACAAAGCGTTTTGCCCCGCACTCTAAGCCAAATTTAGCGAAATTTATCGGATATGTCACATCGACTTTGTAAAACTGCTCTTTGTGCTTTGCCACTTTCATCGTCGTGCCAAGTGCGCAAAAGACATCATCAGCGATAAATGGCACCTCATCTTTTAGCTCGTCAAAATTTATTACTTTTACTTCAAGCTTTTCGTGAGTAAATTCTAGCTCATGCCTAGCAAGGGCAATAACCTTACTATAATGCTCGCTCACGCATAAATTTTTTAAAATCTCACTTCCCAAAGCACCGCTAGCTCCAGCTATAAGGGCGATCTTTTTCATATCTTTCCTTTATAAAATTTAGATAAATTCTATCTCGCTAAGGCAAAAATTTCACTTATGGCCTCTTTTGTATAAATTTGCTCCAAGCCCCTACCCTTGGCATAGTCATAAACTAGTGCCATTATCTCGTCTAAATTTGTCTCATCAACGCCGATTTCAATAAGGCTTGTTGGCGTGCTGATCTTGCTAAACCACTCTTTTAGCCTCTCTATGCCTGCGTCTGCGTCATCCACGCCAAAAATTTCTTTGCCAAAACGCTTAAATGCCTCTAAATTTCTACTCTTATACCACTTCATCCAAGCTGGCATCACCACACTTAGCCCAGCCCCGTGCGCGCAATCAACCACCGCACCTATGGCGTGCTCGATCATGTGATTTGGATAAGAGTAGCCAGCTGTGCCAACGTAAGTTAAGCCATTTAGCGCCATCGTAGCAGCCCAGGCAAACTCGCTTCTAGCGGCGTAGTTTTCTGGCTCTTTTAGCAAAATTTCAGTCGTTTTCATAACGGTTTTTATATTTGCTTCGATGTATAAATTTATGATCTCAGGCTGAATGCTCGCCGTAAAGTAGCCCTCGATGCTGTGAGCGATGATGTCTGAGGCTGAATAGACCAAGTACTCCTTGCTAACGCTTGCTTGAAGAAGCGGATTTATCACTGAAACTTTTGGGTAAAGACAAGCGCCGTGCATGGCAAATTTCTCTTTTGTGGCTTCGTTTGTGACGACTGAGCCGCCGTTCATCTCTGAGCCAGTTGCTGCAAGCGTTATGATGTCAAAGATCATAAGTGCTTCGCTTGGATCTTTGCCGGTAAAAAAGTCCCAAACGTCGCCGTTATATTTAACTCCAGCGGCCACAGCCTTTGCCGTGTCAAGCACTGAACCACCACCTATTGCTAGCACGCTATCGACACCTTGCTTTTTAGCTAAATTTATAGCCTCATTTACCTTGCTTAGCACTGGGTTTGACTTCACACCGCCTATCTTGCAAAACTCGATACCATTTGCACTTAGACTCTTTGCTGCGACATCAAAAAGGCCATTTTTTATAATCCTATCGCTACCATAGATGATAAGCGTCTTTTTAACGCCAAATTCTTTCATATATCTGCCGATATTTTGCTCTTTGTCTTTGCCAAATTCTATTTTTGTAGGGTTTAAAAAGCTAAAATTTTGCATAGTTTCTCCTTATTAGTTTTAATGATTATAGTTTTGCAAAGCAAAAATTTTTGTTAAAAATAATGAGTAGAAATTTAAAAATTTCTTAGTTTGATAGGAAGTTTTGAGATGATTTTTTTAGGATCAAAGCTACTTTTAGCATCAACTAAATTTCCAAAATTTTCACCTGTGCTAAGAAATTTTTGCAAATAATAATTGCCTCTATATCCAAGGCCATAAAGAATTTCAGACATCAAAGAAATATCTGCTTCATCTAAAAAATCTGCATGCACGGTTGTTCTTACTTCAAAATCAAAATTTATCTCAAGCAGATATTTTAGTGTGCTAATAAATTTTTCATATAAATTTGAGCCAGTTATGCCCGTAAATTTCTCTTTTGGCGCTTTAAAATCAAGTGCGATATAGTCGATCAGCCCTTCGCCTATCGCCTCTTTTAAAATCTCAATATGAGAGCCATTTGTATCGACCTTTAGACAAAAATTTCTTGACTTAACCTCTCTTGCAAGTTTTAAAAACAAAGGATTTGCCGTGCATTCGCCACCGCTAAAGACGATGCCATTTAGCTTACCTATGCGGCGATCTAAAAAGTTACAAACCTCAGCCATTTCTATATTGCCATTTGAATTTACAACTTCTATATTGTAGCAATACACGCATCGCATATTACAGCCTGCAAACCAAACTACCGCAGCCACTTTGTCTGGATAATCAAGCGTAGTAAATGGCGTTATACTAAAGACTTTATGCAAATTTATGGACCTTTTGAGATTTAAAAGGCACAGAAGATTGTGCCTTTTTTATTTGAGTTTTTGTATTTTTTATTGGCTGCGGTGATTATCTTTTGCAGCAACTTGCGTATTCATCAAATTTAATACGCTCTTTATGCTCACCTTTTTTACCAAGGTTAAAGCTCTCAACTGGGCGATGATAACCCATAACACGAGTATAGACTACGCATTTTGTGCGTTTGTCTTGTACTTTTTCTAAAATTTCTTTTTCTGTCATTTCCTCTCCTTATTTGGAATTGTTTTTCTCTTTTTCTATTAATTCTGCATCGCAAAGCGGACAAAATTCATGTTCTCCAGCAATGTAGCCATGTTTTGAACAAACGCTAAATACAGGCGTTATAGTGATATATGGAAGCTTATAATTTGAGATTATGCTCTTTACAAGCTCCTTGCAAGCTTTAGGTGAGCTGATCCTTTCTTTCATATAAAGGTGAAATACTGTGCCACCAGTATATGAAGTCTGAAGATCATCTTGCAAATCAAGTGCCTCGTAAGCATCATCTGTAAAATTTGCTGGAAGCTGGGTTGAGTTTGTATAGTAAATATTCTCCCCGCCACCTGCTTGGATGATGTCTGGATAGCGCTTTTTATCCTCTTTAGCAAAGCGGTAAGTTGTGCCTTCAGCTGGAGTCGCCTCAAGGTTGTATAAATTTCCAGTCTCTTCTTGAAATGTCCTTATCTTATCGCGCAAAAACTCAACCATCTCAATAGCAAAATCACGTCCAAATTTTGTTGAGATATTCTCTTTATCATTTGTGAAATTTCTAAGAAGCTCGTTCATGCCATTTATACCGATCGTGCTAAAGTGGTTATTAAAGTGCTTTAGATATCTAGCTGTATAAGGATAAAGCCCTCTATCATACATCTCTTGGATAAATTTACGCTTCTTTTCAAGTGTCGATTTAGCAAGCTCCAAAAGATAGCTAAGCCTGTTATAAAGTGCGACTTTATCGCCTTTGTAATTGTATCCCAAGCGAGCCAAATTTATAGTCACAACTCCGATCGAGCCTGTCATCTCAGCACTACCAAAAAGACCACCACCTCGTTTTAAAAGCTCTCTTAGATCAAGCTGCAAACGGCAACACATAGAGCGAACATGTCCTGGTTTGTAGGCTTTTTCGTTTTCTATCTTGTTGCCATTTTCGTCATAAGTATATTGTGAGCCGATAAAATTTTGAAAGTAGCTTGAGCCCATTTTGGCGGTGTTTTCAAAGAGCACATCCGCCACTTCACTATCCCAGTCAAAATCCTCTGTAATATTTACCGTTGGTATCGGAAATGTAAAAGGCTGCGAGCACTTGTCACCAGCTGTTAAAACCTCGTAAAATGCCTTATCTATGCGTGCCATCTCAGGCTCGAAGTCCTTGTAGGTCATATCAATCAAATTTTTTCTGCCACGCTCATTTGCTTTTTTCAAAATTTTCTCGTCTTTTACGTTTGTAAAAAGGTGTATATCATCACTCGTTGGGATCTGATCTCTTAGGTCGCTTGGGCAAGTGATGTCTATTGTTACGTTTGTAAATGGACTTTGTCCCCAGCGTGCAGGCACATTTAAATTAAAAATAAAGCTAGTGATCGCCTTTTTGATCTCAGCGTCACTTAGATCATCTTTAAAAACGTAAGGCGCAAGATAGGTGTCAAAGCTAGAAAACGCCTGAGCGCCGGCCCACTCGCTTTGCAAAATTCCTAAGAAATTTGCCATTTGATAAAGTGCTTCTCTAAAATGCTTTGGAGCTTTGCTCTCAACTCTGCCACGAACGCCGTTAAAGCCCTCGTTTAGTAAAGCTCTTAGGCTCCAGCCAGCACAATATCCTGTAAGGCAGTCAAGGTCGTGGATATGGTAGTCGCCATTTCTGTGAGCTAGGCCCTCTTCTTTGCTATAAACAGCGTCTAGCCAATAGTTTGCTATGACTTTACCGGCGGTATTATTGATGAGTCCCGCATTTGAGTAGCTTGTGTTTGAGTTTGCAGAAATTCTCCAATCAGTGCCGTTTATATACTCATTTATCGTTTGAGTTGAATTTATGTAAGTCGTATCGTCATTTAGGCCTAAAATTTGCTCACGCTGAAGCTTATGCGTGTGGCGGTAGAGCATAAAGCTTTTTAAAACGTCAAAATATCCGCTATTAAATAGCTCTTTTTCGATCGCATCTTGGATGTCTTCGACTGTTATCGCGCTTGATTTTTGAAAGATATCTTGGACAACATTTGTAAAAACTTTCTCATCATAAGCTAAATTTTCGCTAGCAAATGCTTTTTTTATCGCATCTACTATCTTATATGCTACAAATTCTTGTCTTGTGCCATCTCGTTTTAAAATTTCACGCATCGCCCACTCTTTCCGATTTTTTAATATGGAGTTTTAAAGTATAGGACAAGAAAGCTTAAACAATAGACAACTATTTTATTTTGTTTAATAATATTTATCAAAAAATATAAAATTTTATGAAGTTTTCTTAAAGGATAAATTTACGTTATTTAAGTATTTTAAATTAATTTTTGATTATTTTACTTAAATAATTATTTTAGTTTTACTTTTTAAAATAGTATATTTAAATTTTTCTTTCATATAGATCTTTATTTAATTTATGTCAATACTCGCCGGTTTTCAATAAAGGAGTTTAAATGAAAAAATCACAACCCTCGCTCTAGGTCTACTTTTGGCTGGCTATACAGCATCAAACGGCGTAAAATCACCCGAAGATGGCATGATGAAAAGCTTTGCAAAGTGCGCCTTAAAATCAGATAGCACAGTCATTATGCTAGTACCAAGTCGTGGCTTTCTTGCTGACACGATAGCTAGCGCAACAACCAGTGTTTCAAACAATGACGGAGGCTTTTATAACAATCTAACAGCTGAAATGCAAAAGGGCGTAAATGCCTTTGTGATCTACGGCGAAAGCGGCATGAAAACGGAGTCACTTATGGCAAATGTCTTTACAAGGCTAAAAGAGCATAATGTAAATGGCATGCAGTTTTGCATATCAGCAGGACTAGAAAATAGCGAGAAGCTAAGCAAGCTAGCAGATGAACTTGGTATAAAATTAAGCTTTGTGACACTTCCTTAAATTTATAAATTATAAATTTAATAGACAATTTAAAAATTTAAGAGAGAAATTTCTCTCTTAAATTTACCTACTGACAACCCTCGCATTCGATCGAGCGGTCAGCTACGTCGTTTAGTTTTTCGCTGTCAGGCGACTCTGAGCGTAGATAATAAGTCGATTTTAGTCCGAGCTCCCATGCAAGCGTGTAAATTTCACTTAGATATCCGCCGCTTGCCTTATCTAGGCTCATAAATATATTTAGACTTTGACCTTGATCGATCCATTTTTGGCGGATCGCACCTGCTTTTATAAGAATTCTTTGATCAAGCTCGTAAGCTGGCGTGTAAAACTGCCAAGTATCTGGGCTTAAATTTGGCACGACATTTGGGATCATGCCACTTAAGTTGTGCTCAAACCACTTGCGTTTATAGACTGGCTCGATAGTCTGAGTGGTTCCAACTAGGATCGAGATCGAGCTAGTTGGAGCGATGGCCATTAGGTAGCCGTTTCTCATGCCGTCACGCTTGACCTTCTCTCTTAGCTTGTCCCAGTCGCAGACATTTTCGTCAAATAGCCCGCCTTTGTCGTTTAAAAGAACCTTTGCGTTCTCGTTTGCAGTGTCTATCGGCATGATGCCTTTACTCCATTTTGAGCCTTCAAATTTTGGATAGATGCCCTTTTCTACGGCTAAATTTGAGCTAGCGTAGATCGCGTTGTAGCTTATGTTTTCCATTATGCTATCTATCAGCGCCAAATGCTCATAGCTGCCCCATTTTACGTTTTTCTCGGCTAGCATTTGCGCCTCACCCATGACACCAAGGCCGATCGAGCGAGAAGCTAGGTTTGTGTGTTTTACCTTTTTGTGTGGGTAGAAATTTAGGTCTATAACGTTATCAAGCATCCTGATGGCTATCGGCACGACACGCTCGATGTCCTCTTTGCTGTTTATCTTGCTTAAATTTATACTTGCAAGGTTGCAAACTGCCGTTTTGCCCTCGATGCTCTCTTTTTCTACGATAAAAATTTGCTTGCCTTTTAGGCTATCAAGCGCGCTAAGCTTTTTGGCCTTTTTAGTTATGCCACTATCGACAGTGACGTCTTCTTCTTCGTCAAATAGCTCCTCACCACCATCTTCGTAAGTGATCTTGATCTTATAGTAGTTTGGCGCTGTGTTTTGGAAAATTTCAGTACATAAATTTGAGCTTCTGATGATGCCCTCGTGGTCGTTTGGATTTGCCTTGTTGGCATTGTCTTTAAAGCACAAAAATGGCATGCCAGTTTCAAAATAGCTAGTTAAAATTTTCTTCCAAAGCTCTTTTGCAAGGATGGTATTTTTCTGGATATTTTCGTCGCTTTCATACTCCAAGTATCTCTTCTCAAACTCCTCGCCGTAAAGGTCGCAAAGATCACTTACTTGAGCTGGGTCAAAAAGACTCCAGCGGCCATTTTCTTTGACACGCTTCATAAATAGATCGTTTATCCAAAGCGCAGGGAAAAGCTCATGTGCACGGCGTCTCTCTTCGCCTGAATTTTTACGAAGATCAAGAAAATCACTCACGTCCATGTGCCAAGGCTCGATATAAACAGCGATCGCACCCTTTCTAGTGCCTAGCTGATCGACCGCTACTGCGATGTCGTTTGTCACTTTTAAAAATGGGATGATACCGCCAGCTGCGTTTTTGTGTCCGTCGATACTGCCGCCCATCGCACGCACCTTGCTCCAGTCCCAGCCGATACCGCCGCCAAATTTTGAAAGTAATGCCATCTCTTTGTAGCTATCAAAAATTCCCTCGATATTATCAGGCGTACTGCCTACGTAACAGCTGCTTAGCTGGTGACGCGTCGTACGGGCATTTGAGAGCGTCGGAGTGGCTAGCATCACTTCAAATTTAGATATAAGGTCGTAAAATTTCTTCGCCCAGCCTTGGCTGTCTAGCTCGTTTTGCGCAAGAAACATCGCTATCGCCATAAACATGTGCTGCGGTAGCTCGATCGGCATACCATTCTTATCTTTGATGAGGTAGCGATCATAAAGCGTTTTGATACCAAGGTATGCAAACTGGAGGTCACGCTCAGGCTTAATGTAGGCGTTTAGATCCTCTAGGTCGTACTTCTCTTTTAACCCAGGGATGATGCGGCCTACTTTTTCGCCTTTTACTAGGTAGTCTTTTAGGTGGTTGTAGCCGTTAAAGCCGGTCACTTTGTGATAAAGGTCGAACAAAAATAGTCTCGCAGCGACAAATGTCCAATTTGGGCGATCGATGTCGATCTTATCAACTGCTGTTTTTATAAGAGTTTGCTGAATTTCCTCAGTCGTTATCATATCTCTAAACTGAATTTTTGCATCTACCTCGAGCTCGCTAAGGCTTACATTGTTAAGCCCTAGAACCGCTTCGTTCGTGTATTTTTTGATCTTGCTGATATCAAGCTCTTCTGTTCTGCCATTACGTTTTACTACTTTCAAAAATATCTCTCCGTGTTAAATTTTAATTTGGGATTTTATCTAAAAGGAGATAAAAACTCTCTTTGTTAAAAAAGTGCTCTTAAATATAAAATTTGACTCAAAAAATAATATTTTATATTTTAAAAATTAAAAAATTTGATCTTATTTTAAAATGATTGCAAAAATTTTTGAAGCGATGTCTTGAAGCAAGAAGCATAAATTTGCTTCTTGCATTTAAATTACTTACCAAAGACTCTGGCAAAAATTTTGTCTACGTTTTTGGTGTAGTAGTTGTAGTCAAAGCACTCTTTGATCTCATCTTTGCTAAGGCTCTTAGTTAGGTCTTCGTCGTTTAGCAAATTTTGCAAAAATAGGCTGTGACCTTGCTCATCGATCGCTTTTTTGCCCTCTTGCAAGTCTGCCCAGACCTTCATAGCATTGCGCTGAACGATCTTATAGGCGTCCTCTCTAGAGATTCCACGCTGTGGTAGCTGTAAAAGCACGCGCTGAGAAAATACCAGGCCACCTGTCAAATTTAAATTTTTCATCATATTTTCTGGATAGACGACTAGATTTGCTATTAAATTTTTGATACGAACCAGCATAAAATCAGCCGTGATAAACATATCTGGCAGGATAAATCTCTCAACCGAGCTATGGCTGATGTCGCGCTCGTGCCAAAGGGCGACGTTTTCAAGCGCTGGCGTGACGTATGAGCGTAGCACCCTGCAAAGACCGGTGATGTTTTCACTAAGAACTGGATTGCGTTTGTGTGGCATAGCGCTTGAGCCCTTTTGTCCTGGGCTAAAGTACTCCTCCGCCTCATAAACCTCTGTCCTTTGATAGTGTCTGACGGCGACTGCGATCTTCTCACAAGTAGAGGCTAAAACTGCGATAGCACTTACCACATGAGCGTAGCGGTCGCGCTGGATCACTTGATTTGACGCTGGTGCGGCTTTAAGGCCGAGCTCAACGCATGTTAGCTCTTCAAATTCCATTGGAGCGTGGGCTAAATTTCCCATAGCACCTGAGAGCTTGCCGTAACTGATCGTATCTTTTGCATCTTTGATGAGCTTTAGCGCCCTTGCAATCTCATCGTACCAGATGGCAAGCACAAGGCCAAAAGTTATCGGCTCGCCGTGGATGCCGTGACTTCTACCGACCATAAGCGTATGCTTGTGCTCGATTGCTCTGTTTTTAACCGCCTGCATGAACTCCTCTACGTCGCTGATGATGAGCTCTAGGCTCTCTTTCATCTGAAGTGCGACGGCTGTATCGATGCAGTCGCTTGAGGTCATGCCGTAGTGCACGAACCTGCTCTCATCGCCAAGGCTCTCGCTGACGCTTGTTAAAAATGCGATGACGTCGTGCTTTGTCGTCTTTTCTATCTCGTCGATGCGAGCCACTTCAAAATTAGCGTTTTTGCAAATTTTCTCACAGTCGCTGTCGCTTATAAAGCCAAGCTTATTCCAAGCTTTAACAGCAGCTTTTTCTACCTTGAGCCAAGCGTCGTATTTTGCTTGTATGCTCCACTTTTCAGCCATCTCTTTGCGTGAGTATCTTTCGACCATTGTTGAACCTTTTTGTATCAGTTTTCTTTATCATAAAAGTAAATTTCAGCCTTGAAAGCTAAAAATCACATCGTATAATTTTATAAAATTTAAGTTTGGATTATATAAAATCCGTGCTGAAATGTCGGTTATATACTTATAAATTTGTGCTTAAGATAGCTCACTTGTTTAAAGGATCATTTTTGCCCTATGTAAATAAATTTATCGCTACTTCAGATCATCAAAAAGCTTACGAAATTTTGTTGCGAAGTGGTTTTAACATGAGCCAAACCCAGCGCCTTATAGATAAAGGTAGGCTGATATGTGACGGTAGTGTCGTGAGTGAGAAAAATGCCATTTTGTGTGGTAATGTTTTTTTGATCGACTATGAGGCGGAGCCAAAGGGACTAAAACCGATCTTTGAGTGTGAGAGCTTTGCCGTATTTGATAAGCCAAGTGGAGTGCTAAGCCACCCAAATGGCAGACACTGCGACTACTCACTAAATGATGAAATTTACACACTTTTTGGACGAAATGCGAGCGTGGCACATAGGCTAGACTTTGAGACAAGCGGCTTGATAGTCGTGGGCAAAGATAGAAATTCTACGACTAAACTAAAGAAAATTTTTGAAAATAGAGAGATTTCTAAAAGCTACGTCGCGATGGTACAAGGCAAGATCGAGCGAGAAATTACGATCGATGCCAAAATGGATCTAGCAAATAACTACGACGATGTGAAAATGAGGATGCAAATTTGTGAAAATGGCAAGAGTGCTATGACTAAAATTTTACCGATCAGATATTTTGACGATATCGATACGACTTTACTTCGGGCTATTCCTCTCACTGGCAGGCAGCATCAAATTCGCTTGCATTTGTTTCATGTGAAACACAAGATACTTGGCGAACCACTTTATGGTTTATCACGTCCGCAGATCGAGAAAATTTTAGATAAAGAGATAAGCGAGCGTGAACGGATAAATTTAACTGGAGCAAAAAGGCTCTTACTCCACTCAGATGAAATTTCTTTTAAATTTGATGAAATTTTTTATAACATAAAAAGTAAATTTGACGCTGAAAGCGAATTTCATAGGTATGCAAAAGAGAGTTTACTTTAGTCCAAAATTTTTTAATAAATTTCTATTTCTCATAAACCTTTACCTACATTTTGCCAAAGTTTATTGCTTTTAGATATCACAATAATAATTTTGTAGTTTATATAATTAATGCTCCACTTTATTTCTTTATGAGAGCTAGATTTTTTCTTAATATTAAGGCTTAAAATTTATGCCTATCTTTTTCATCTTTTAAAACTTTTAAAATAAGCCCCAATCCGAGTAAAACCACAACAGCAACAAAGACTATTTCGGCTATATCAAGTACACTCATTTTAACTCACACTGGCTTTACTATTATCTTCAAGCGACTGTGTTTTTAAATTTTTATCACTGACAATAGCTTTAAATTTTGCATTTTCATTACGTTGTTTTAACTGCCCACAAGCCGCACTTATGTCAAGGCCTTTACTCTGTCTGATCGTGCAAGTAACACCGTGATCTCTTAGATATTCTTGAAATTTTAGCATGCTGGTAAGCTCAGGTCGTCCAAATTCACTGCCCTCATGTGGATTAAAATATATAAGATTTACCTTCGCTTTTATGCCATGAAGTAATTTTACCAACTTTTTAGCATCACTCACGCTATCGTTTAAATCCTTGATAACAAGGTATTCAAACATCACACGCTTGCGCATATCGATAGGAAATCCCCTAACAGCATCCATAACAGCCTCGATATTATAAGCCTTATTTATCGGCATCAGGCGACTTCTAAGTTCATTAGTAACAGCATGAAGCGATATGGCCAATAACACACCAAGATCCATCTCGCCAAGCTTTTTTATCTGGCTACCAAGGCCACTAGTTGAAACGGTTTGACGACGTGGCGATATGGCTAGACCCTCGTTAAGAGCTAAAATTTTGATCGCTTTACTAACGTTAGTAAGATTATCGAGTGGCTCACCCATACCCATATAAACGACATTTATACGTCTTTCATAAGGTATTTTATTTTCTCTTTTTATCCATAAAATTTGCCCTACAATCTCGCCTGCAGTCAAATTTCTAACAAGCCCGCCCTTTGCTGTTAGACAAAAAGCACAGCCCATTTTACAGCCAACCTGCGAACTAACACAAATCGTATAACGAGCATGGCGACTGATCTTTCCATTCTCATCACTTATCTCCTCTTTCATCGGTAGCAAAACACTCTCTATCTTTAGCCCATCTTTTAGCTCAAAAAGATACTTGATCGAACCATCACTACTTTGTTCAAATTTTACACATTTTAAAGGATCGATATAAAATTTCTCAGCCAGATCTTGACGCATATCTTTAGGTAAATTCAGCATCTGGCTAAATTCGGTTGCATTTTTTTTATATATCCACTCGTAGATTTGTGTTGCTCTAAATGGTGGAGAAACTAACTCTTTTAGCTCATCGATACTAAGATCAAGCAAATTTATCACATATTTTCCTTTATATATTTTGTTAGAATTTTCTTGGCCTCTGCGTGATTTTTTACAAAATCAGCATGTGCATCTTTATTACAAAAATTTGTCGCTACGAAAATTCCATAAGCTGGAATTTTAAAAATTTGAGCTACTTTTAGAACAGAAAAAAACTCCATATTTTCTAAAAAATAGCCTTTTTCAAATATCTTATGAGCCAAATTTTTGTCTGTCGTTATGAAATTTGACGAATTTATTTTGATAGTTCCACGTGAAACAATAGAAGAAATTTCACACTCAATTGGTGAATAAGATCTATTTTCTACGCTAGAAATTTCAATATTTGCCCCAACCGAACTTTCATAAATTTGTAAAATTTCACCATCTTTATAAAGACCAGCTGAGCCAACGAAAACTATCTTTTCTGGCATCTGATATAAATTTCGTTCAGGATTTTTTGACAAATTTTGGCTTAGATTTTGTAGCTCTGGATTTGATGAGTTTGCAAATTTAGCTTCAATCTTTGCAAGATAGTGCGGATCGATATTTTTTAAATTTATACCCTTTTCATCCGCTCCAATACATGCTCGTTTCTGTAAAAATTTTGTCAAATTTATCGCCATATCGACTAGCCCCACGCCCATCGGCAAGGCAAAGTCAAAAATTTCGTTTTTTCCAGCTGAGATAACTAGCATCAAAGCCTGACCTCAATACTATTTGTCTTGAGATACTCTTTTAGCTTTTTTATCTCGATCTCACCGAAGTGAAAGATCGAAGCTGCTAAGCATGCATCAGCCCCGGCTTCAAAAGCCTCTTTAAAGTGCTCAATCTTACCTGCACCGCCACTTGCGATAGTTGGTATGGAAAGCGTGCTAAATACCTTTGTTAGCTCAAGGTTAAAACCTTGTTTGACACCGTCATTGTCCATAGAGGTTAGCAATATCTCCCCTGCTCCACGCGACTCAACTTCTTTTGCCCAAGCAAATGCATCTTTTTTAGTATCGATCCTGCCGCCATTTATAAAAACACTATAACCATTCTCGATCTTTTTAGCATCGATCGCTACTACAACACATTGCGAGCCAAATTTATTAGCTGCCTCATCAATCAAATTTGGATCTTTTATCGCCGATGAGTTTAGGCTCACTTTGTCGCAGCCAGCATTTAAAAGGCGTGATATATCATCTAACGTGCGTATACCACCACCAACTGTTAGTGGGATAAAAAGCTTACTTGCGACCTTTTTTACGACATCAACTATCGTATCACGCCCAAGATGAGAGGCAGTGATATCCAAAAAGCAAAGCTCATCAGCACCCTCATCATTGTATCTTTTAGCTATCTCAACAGGATCTCCAGCATCGACAAGCCCTACGAAATTTACGCCTTTTACGACTCTGCCATCTTTTACATCAAGGCATGGGATTATACGTTTTGCAAAATGATTCAAATTTGTCCTTTATCTATTTTTCTAGCTGCTACCTCAAAATATGGCAAATTAGACCAATTTTCTCGGTTACCAACTATATAAATAACCTCTTTTGCTCTTGTTAGTGTTACATTTAGTAAATTTGGCGTACTAGCAGCCCATGCTCTAGCACCTTTTGTAGCACCTCCAAGGACAAAGATAACAACATCAGCTTCTTTGCCTTGCATGGTGTGAATAGTACCGGCCCCTTTTAAATTTTTACAAACATCTTTAAAAGGCGTTATTATTTTAACACTATCTTTTAGCTTGGCTAGCTTACCATCTAAAAGCTCTTTAACGATCATGCCTTCGGCTTTATTATAGTTACCTATCCATTCATCACTACTAACATCAATCCATTCTGTTTTGATATTAGGATCACTAAGTTTACTTTCACTATTTCTACCAAGTATCATCATATCATCATATGTTGTCTCGTTTGAAATTTTAAACATAGGGTTAGCGCACCTTCTATGAACGATAAGTGGTGAACCAACCCAAATGGACTTACCCTCTCCTTTTATATATGTACCAATATTTTGTACTTTATCGGCTCGAAGTTGAACTGATGATTTTAGTAGATTAAACTCATCCTTTGCATCACAGTAGCGTAAAATAGCGTTATTTAAAGCTGGTGGTAATGTTACAACAGGCTCAAGTTGAAGTGGATCACCAACTACAACAGCCATGTTTGAACGAAGCAGTGCACCTAATGCGTTAGTTAAATTTGCCTGCCCTGCTTCATCTATTAAGAGCAAGCCTATATCACCATTTAGTAGCTCTTTAAAGGTATTATTAAAAGATGCGAAAGTAGAACTAACAACTGGCGTTAGTAAAAATAATCCTTTTATTATTTCACGTCTATATTTAGCCTCAAGCCCGTTTTTCTCAGCCATCTTTTCATCATTAAATATAACGCTAAGAGCTCGTAAATTTGTTCTAACAGCTTCTTTGCAAGCAAAGATAGTGGCTTTATGCAAATTAAGCGCTTCTTTAAAAAGCTTGATTCTTGCGTTAAAAAGCTTCGTCTTGTGGGATTTTCCATCAAGATCACGCTCCATCATAAATGGCATACTCTTTTGTATTTCTTCATTACTCTGGTTAAAACTACCATTTAAAAAGCTATCAAGCTCTTCGCTTCTACCAATTAATTTTTGACGTCTAACAAAGTCATCATTAAGCTTGTTTAGATGGTCTATCTTGGTGTTAAGTTCTAAAATTTTCTCTTCAAGCTGAGTTATTTGAGCTTTTAGTTCGTTTAATTTTGCTTCATTCTTCTCTTTATTTTCACTATTTTGCTTGCTTGCTTTCAAATTTTGCTCAGCTATTTGGCGATTTATCTCACTAACTTTTTGCGCTTCATTGTTATATTTTTCAAAAGCTTGTGTCCTTAAAATTTGCTGGAAAATAAAAAATGATGGCTTTATAGGCGCACTTAGATACTCTTGTAAAATTTCATTTTGTCCAATAAACTTTGTTAGCTCGTTAGCTTCCGTAGCCTTTTGCTCTAGCTCATTTTTGCTCAAATCCAGTTCATCTATTAGTGGCTTTAAAAGCTCGTCTATTTGCCTTGCTGAATTATAGTTATCAAGTCTTTTATCGATATTTATAAGCTCGCTATTTATACTTTTTAGCTCCTCTTCTTTGATCCTGATCTCACTAAAAAGTAGATTTACTTCATGTAGGGCTTGATTAAATTTCTCCTTTGCCTCGTCGTAATCATCAATTTCTTCGCCAGTAGCCAAGTATTTGCCAAGCCCCATTAAAAAGCCATCTTTTTCTATAAATTCTTTAAATTCTTTTGAAATATCTTCAAACTGACTATGTGTTTTTTCGATCTTTACGCCATTAATCGCGTTAAAAACAAAATTTGACTTATTTTGCTTTGAGCCAAGAGGTATGCAAAAAAGCCCCCATGCAGGTTTTGAGATAAAAGATTTTTCTCCAAAATTTGTCTTTTCATCGGCCGAGAGAAGCCTTGTAGCTATAAATTTAAAATAATCAATCTCGCCTGCGTAACTACCGATGCTTTTTAGTTGGCTAAGCTCTTTACTTAAAATTTCAACCGCACCGTTATTACAAGAGCTAACAACCATCTCATAGCCCTGAAGTTCTTTATTTAGAGTAAAATAAAGCACCTTATCGCTACTATCTCGAACTGGTGCAAAGATATCATGTCTACTCATTTGTGCGAGCTTCATCGCTCTAAGCGTAACAACTTCAGCCATTACGTCTTTTAAAAGCGTTGTTTTGCCAGTGCCTGGAGCACCATTTACGCTATAAATTCCACCACTTTTTTCTTTAAATTTTTTAATGATGTTATTAACAGCAATTTGCTGCGAGAAATTTAAAGCAAAGTCGCTAGCAAAGGCCGATCTTGGATACTCTTCTGCTTTAAAAAAATCTCTAACAAGCCTTTTATTTTGCTCATCTCTTACATCAAGTCTTTCAAATTTATTCTCACTGTCCTCGTCCAAAAACTGATCCGTTAGCTCGTGCGTCCTACCTGACTCGTAAAATTTGATGAGTAAATTTATATCATCTATAAAAAAGCTATTTAAAAGGCTATCATTTTCTTTAAAATTTGGATTTATGATCTTTATTTCAAGCCTTAAGAAATCATTACAAAATGGAGTTTTAAGCGCACTTTTTAGCTCATCGTTTATAAGCTTTATATATTTGCCAAATTCCATTTTTTCTTTATGGATAGATAGCTTGTCTTTTATACGCTCACACTCTTTGCTAAAGTCACTTTGACTTATCTCTTTTAGATGATTTAGGCGGGCCATTGCCCAAGGAGCTGTTGAGATGAAAAGATCATCAGACGAGTTTGGTGTAAAAAACGGAGTTAAATCATCATCTAAATTTATATCTTTTAAAGTAAAATTTTGCTCATTTTTGCAAAATACTAGATCGCCTGAAAGCTTAAATTTATAACAAAACGCCTTTTCAAAGCTGGTTTGCTCAGAGCGCAGCTCGTCTAAAATTTGCTCTTTTTGAAATTTCACCTTTGCTAGCTTTGATATCGCAAGGGCAAGTAAGTCAGTTTCAAAAATGCCACCATAAATTGAAATTTCTATACCATTTTTTAAAAGCGAGCTATCAAATGCCCTTAAAATTTGTAGAAATTTCTCATCAAAATTTGTAATGTCAAGGTCTATTGATTTTTTAAATTTGGTATTTGTCTTTTTTGGCTCGTCTAAGGTTTTTGGCTCTAAATATTGTGATAATAAAAAGTATTTTAAGGTATTTGCCCTACTCAAATTTGTGCCTTATTTTGTTGTTATTTAGTGATTATAGTCCATTTTATATATGATTAAACTAAACTTGTAATCATTGTATAAGTAATTTTTGGCTAATATCGCGGCTATGATAAAGGCAAAAAAGCACTTTGGACAGAATTTTTTACAGGACAAAGCGACACTAGATAAGATCATCCAAGCGATACCCAATGACGTAGAAAACGTTGTTGAGATTGGGCCTGGCTTAGGTGATTTGACATTTAGACTTTTGCAAATTTACAAGACGACCTGTTTTGAGATAGATTGTGAGCTGTTTCAAATTTTAAAGGCCAAATTTGCAAATGAGATCCAAAATGGACAATTAAAACTTTTTTGTAAAGATGCATTAGAACAGTGGCAGCAAGAGGGCGGACTAAGTAGCGAGAACTACTTTTTAGTCGCAAATTTACCCTATTACGTTGCTACGAAAATGATACTAAATGCGATAGATGACGAAAAATGCCTTGGACTTATCGTGATGATACAAAAAGAGGTTGCTCTTAAATTTAGTGCAAAGAGCAGGGATAAAGAATTTAGCGCTTTATCGATCCTCGCGTCGCTCCAGAGCAGGTGTGAGCTCTTGTTTGACGTGGATGCAAAGCTTTTTAGTCCACCTCCAAAGGTCACATCTTCAGTCATCAAACTACAAAAAACAAAAAAGATTTTTGGCAAAGACGGGATTTTCAAAGATGCAAAACAATACGAGGCTTTTAAAGTATTTTTAAGAGCTGCGTTTGCTTCTCCAAGAAAGACGCTTTTGAAAAATTTATCCACAAATTTTGACAAAAGGGCGCTAGAAGAAATTTTTGAAAGTATGAACTTAGCCACAAATTTACGTCCGCATGAGCTAGATGTCGATTCTTATCTAAAGATATTTGAGATTACAAAGGAAGATAATGAGCGACAAAAACGAAGAGAAAGTTGTAACTAACCAAAGCAAAAACAATAAAAGACGAAGATTTAGACCAAAAAACAAGCCAAAACAAGAGGGCGAAACTACCGAACAAACTTCACTGGCAAGCAAAAGCGTGATAGATAACTTCTTTGCAGCAGAGCAAGCTGAAACTGAAATACACGCCGAGCCAAAAAGCCAAAATTCTCGCCCCAAAAAACAAAGAAACAATAAAAATCAAAACAAAAATGAACAAAATGGCAAAGCAAAAGAGCAAAAGCCTAAGCAGCCACAAGAGTCAAAAAATGACAGCGGAAATGAGACTAAAACTGAAGTAAAAGAGTCAAAAGATAAACCAAAAAAGGCTAAAAAGCCGAAGAAAAATTTACCAGCTAAGCTAAACGGCAATGAGCAATGGCAGCAAGATATCGCAAGTGCAATGGTGGCAAACAAGGCCGTTCACGAGCTTCGTCTGGAGCCGATGAAGTATCTAAACTCAAGTGAGCATAAAATTCGCATAACTCCACTTGGCGGTCTTGGCGAGATCGGCGGAAATATGACTATCTTTGAAACTGAAACCAGCGCGATCATCGTGGATATCGGCATGAGCTTTCCAAGCGAGAGTATGCACGGCGTGGATATACTAATCCCTGACTTTGACTATGTTAGAAAAATAAAAGATAAGATAAAAGGCGTCATCATCACTCACGCACATGAGGATCACATCGGTGCAGTGCCATATTTTTACAAAGAGTTTAAATTTCCGATTTACGCTACGCCTTTGCCGCTTGGTATGATAAACAATAAATTTGAAGAGCATGGCTTAAAGCAGGAGCGCTCGCTTTTCCGCTCTGTCGAAAAGCGCAAGCCATATCTAATAGGCGACTTTGAGGTTGAGTGGATACATATAACTCACTCTATCATCGACGCTAGCGCGCTAGCCATCACGACAAAGGCGGGCACTATCATCCATACGGGCGACTTTAAGATCGACCATACGCCGATCGACGGCTATCCAACTGACCTTGGCAGACTTGCATACTACGGCGAAAGAGGCGTATTATGTCTAATGAGCGATAGCACGAACAGCTACCGAGAGGGCTTTACTAAAAGCGAAAGTAGCGTGGGCAAAACCTTTGATGCGATTTTCTCAAAGGCCAAAGGACGCGTGATAATGAGTACGTTTAGCTCCAACATCCACCGCGTTTATCAGGCGATCGAGTGGGGGCTAAAATACAACCGCAAGGTCTGTGTCATCGGTAGATCAATGGAGAGAAATTTATATACTGCAATGGAGCTTGGCTACATCAAACTTGATAAGAAAATTTTTATCGATGCAAACGAGGTTGGCAAATTTAAAGATAATGAAGTGCTGATCGTTACCACTGGCTCTCAGGGTGAGACTATGAGCGCACTCTACCGAATGGCTACCGATGAGCACAAATACATCAAAATAAAGCCAACCGATCAGATAATAATCAGCTCAAAGGCGATCCCTGGTAATGAAAGCAGCATCTCAACTGTATTAAATTTCCTAATAAAATCAGGTGCAAGTGTCGCTTATCAAGACTTTAGCGAGATCCACGTCAGCGGTCACGCAGCACAAGAAGAGCAAAAGCTGATGCTACGTCTTATAAAACCAAAATTTTTCTTACCGGTGCATGGCGAGTATAACCACATCGCAAAACACAAAGAGACAGCTATAAGCTGCGGCGTAGACGAGAGAAATATCTATCTAATGAGCGATGGCGATCAAATGGAGATCTGTCAAAAATACTTAAAGCGTGTAAAAACAGTAAAAACCGGCAAAGTCTTCATAGATAATCAAATAAATAAACAAATCTCAGACGATGTCGTCATCGATAGACAAAATCTTGCCGAAGCAGGCGTCGTCATGATAATCGCTCAAATTTCACGTCATGGTGCAAAACTTATAAACAAGCCTCGTGTCATTAGCTACGGCCTTGTGGGCAATAAACAAGATGCGGAGTTTAGCAAAGAGATGCAAGAAATTTTGACGCAGTTTTTAAGCAATGTCAAAGAGGAGCTTTTAAAAGATGGCAGACTGCTCGAGTCACAAGTACGCCAAGTGATTAGAAAGCATATCTTTAGAAAGGTCAAAAAGTACCCAACTATCGTGCCGATTATCTATCTAATGTAAGGGAAATTTATGCAAACAATCAACCAAATCGCAGCCGAAGTCTTAAAGATAGAAGCAAACGAGCTTTTAAGACATGCTAAAAACTTAGAGATAGAAGATGCTGTAAATTTGATATTTAATACAAAGGGCAAAGTCATAGTCACAGGCGTAGGTAAGAGCGGTCATGTGGGCGCAAAGATCGCTGCCACACTTGCAAGTACTGGTACGCCAAGCTTTTTCTTGCATCCAACAGAGGCTATGCACGGCGATCTTGGCATGATAGAAAAGGATGATGTTTTGTTAGCTATTAGCTTTAGTGGCGAGAGCGATGAGCTTATCAAAATTTTACCTCATGTAAAGCGCTTTGGCGTAAAGATCGTCGCAATGGCAAGGAGCAAAACAAGTTCACTTGGTAAATTTAGCGATGCATTTATTAGCATAGATGTAGAGAAAGAGGCCTGCCCACTAAATGCCGCTCCAACAGCATCAACTACACTAACGTTAGCTCTTGGTGATGCCTTAGCTGTTTGTTTGATGCAAAGGCGAGGCTTTAAAAAAGAGGACTTTGCAAATTTTCATCCAGGTGGCAGCCTTGGCAAGAGGCTATTTTTAAAGGTAAAAGATGTGATGAGAAGCGAAAATTTACCGATAGTTCGCTGGAATGCAAGCCTAAAAAAAGCAATCGATACTATGACACATGGCAAGCTTGGCACGGTTTTAATAGTCGATAAAGATGGTGCGCTAGACGCTCTTTTAAGTGACGGCGATCTTAGGCGTGCGCTTATGCGAGAGGACTTTGATCTAAATGGGCCAGCTATGAAATATGCCACTTTGCATCCAAAAGAGATAAATGATAAGGAAATGTTAGCTGTGGATGCGTTAGCCCTCATAGAAAAGTATAAAATTCAGCTTCTTGCCGTTGTTGAAGATGGCGTACCTGTTGGAGTTTTACACATCCACGACCTTGCAAATTTAGGACTATAAAAATGAAAAAAACAAGACTAAATAAATTTATTTCACATAACACAAACTACTCACGGCGTGAGGCAGATGAGTTGATAAAAGCTGGCAAGGTTAGTATAGTAGGGCGTGTGGTTAGCGATCTTGCAACGAGCGTCGATGAAGATGACAAAGTGCGCATAAACGGCCGTTTGATAAAGCTAAAGAAGGAATTTACCGTAATCGTTTATCACAAACAAAAGGGTGAGCTAGTTAGCAAGAAAGATGACCGCGGACGAAAAACGATATATGACACGTTAGATAAGAAATTTGCCAAATTTGTTAGTGTGGGGCGCTTAGACTACGCGAGCGAAGGACTACTTTTGCTAACTGACGCCCCAGCTATCGCCACAGCACTAATGAATAGCGATATTGAAAGAGAGTACTACCTAAAGGTAAAGGGCGAAATTTCAAAAGAGGTCATCGAGGCGATGACAAATGGCTTTTTTGCCAAGGACGCCACCAAAGGCGCTCACGCAAAAACCACTATAAAATCAATGGAATTTAAGCCTTTCCTAGCCTATAAAGTTTTTGGCTCAAGCGGCGGTTACACAAAACTAAAGGTCATCATCAATGAGGGTCAAAACAGAGAGCTTCGCCGCTTCTTTGGATACTTTGACCTTGAAGTGATGGATCTAAAACGTGTTAGCTTTGGACGTGTTAGCCTTGATATGTTAAAGCCTGGCAAATGGCGCTACTTCGAAAACAGCGAATACGAAGATCTAAGAGACTTTTTAAAAGTTAATAACGTTAGATATTAACATTTTAGTTTGCCTTCTCTAATAAAGAGAGGCAAGCTAAACATTTCTATTACAAACACTTGCCAAAACCGCAAAAGTATACTTGAATGATAGATAAATTGTTTTGAAAGGCTATTAACCAACAATAGTCTAAGCCTAAAAGCCAATTTACACAAAAAGCAAGCAATAAAAAAGGTGATATTTTTGTCCATCTTTGTCATTAGGTATTGGTTTTTGCATAAGAGAAAACTATAAAAATAGCAGCAAAACAATTAAAAATTTGTAATGGATGAGCTGATGATGATTGTTGTGATTTAGAAGATCAAAAAGGGTACGATTTTTACAAAAAACTAAATGAAAAAGGCTTTTAATACCAAAAACAACCTAGCGAGCTCTAACAAATTTAGAGCTTCGCAAATTTATATCTTATTTTCTGAAAGCAAGATGTTTATGTATGGATTTAGTAGCGTCTCACCACGTGCTGCGTATAGTAAGACCTCTTTAAAGTAGTTGTCATTTATGCCGTAAGTGTGAAACTCATACGCCCCTATGCCATATCCCATCGGCGTGATATCGACCCTCGAGTACCAGGCATCTTGCGCTAGGATGTAGCGGTTTGTATCTCTTGAATAGACATATAACTTGATCTTATCTTTGCTCTTTTGCGCCATATACCAGATGAAAGAATTTGTGATGTCGTTAAAGAAGTAGATGTCGCCATTTGGCATGATGGCTTGGGCTGTGTCGTTGTTATCAGCGATAAGCGTCCTACTCTCATAACATATAAATTTATTTGGCGTAAGTTGCTCGATCGGCTCTGATTTGCCGTTATTTAAAACTAAAATTTTATCGTCGCTTATGTCGGCATTATAGGCGAGTACGGCTAAAACTAGAGCCAACAAACACAAAGAAAAAATTTGCTTTATCAAAATAAAAATCCTCTTAGCAAATAGTATTTGAGTACATAAAGCGAGCATATCAGCACGCAAACTCCTAGCCAGATCGATGAAAATTTAAGCTTGTGTGAGTAGTTTGTCTTTGTAATGATCTCAACAAGATACGGCATAAGACCGTAAAATACACCGAGAAACAAACTGCCCCAGATAAGGTAGCCAACGTAAAAATAGTCGCCTTTTAGCATGCAGTATGGGCATTTATGGTTTGGTTGCTCGTAAACATAAAGGCCAAAAAAGTAGGTGATGGCGTAGTAACTAAGCACCAAAAACAACAAATTTGCCACAAAGCTCGCCATACTTTGCTTTAAGAAATTTAGCACCAAAATGACAAAAAATAACACGTAAAATGCGCTTACTAAGCCAAAATTTGTATAGCCAAATGGTAGCTTTGGGGCTTGAAAAGTGACAGAGCAGCAAAAGACCGGTACTTTTAGTGGGATATTGTAAAAAAACGAAATTTCTATACCAAGCTCAAGTAGTATCATAACAAAAAGGCAGATGAAAATGGCATATTTTTTCTTTAGATAAGGGAAATTTAGAGCCTGCAAGTCGAGTTTGTTTATAACCAGCCAGATACCAAGCCCAAAGATCAGTAAAATTTTAGTGAGCATCAATATGCCACCAAATTTATTTGAGCCGATCACGCCAGCTGAACACATGGCACCAGGTACGATGTCAGAGAGTTCATTTAGGCAAAGTGCAAAGAATATAAACAATACGATCTTGATACAGACGCAAAAAAGCAAGATCGTATTTACAAGATAGTTTTGTTTTTCAAGCGAGTATTGAAGCGATGTTAGTGCGTTGTAGTCCCACGACCTCACGATCCTAACGACGTAAAAGAGCGAAATACTCATCAAAACTAACAGTACAAACTCCGCTAATAAAAAGGCAATAACGGCGTTTGATAAAAAGACACTCATACTATCTCTCCGTTTTGTAAAGAAACAACCCTATCTGTTGCACTTAGCTCATCAAAAATACTATCGTGAGTAGCGACAATAATACTCTTTTTTAGAGCTTTAAAAGACTCTAGCAAGCCTAAAAATGCACGTGCGTTTTGTCTGTCTAAATTTGCCGTTGGTTCATCAGCCAAGATGATTTTAGCATCCATAGATAAAGCCCTAGCTACCGCACATCTTTGACGCTCGCCACCACTTAAATTTGATACGTTCTCATCTTTTTTATGAGAGATATTTGCTAGGCTTAGAGCCTTTTTTATCATCTCATCTCGCACATTTGCCTTGAAATTTGTTAGAGCAAATGGAGCTAGTAAATTCTCATAGACACTTAAGCCCTCGATAAGGTTAAAATTTTGAAAGACAAGTCCAAGCCTTTTGTGTCTAAGCTCAGAGCAAAAAGCATCAGGCAGCTTCGCAATGTTAGTGCCATCTATTAAAATTTCTCCACTAGTTGGCTTTTGAAGTAGGGCGATAAGCGAAAGCAAGGTACTTTTACCGCTTCCACTAATGCCTTTTAGTATCACTAGCTCGC
Organism: Campylobacter concisus; assembly: GCF_003048595.2. Classification (NCBI taxonomy): domain Bacteria; kingdom Pseudomonadati; phylum Campylobacterota; class Epsilonproteobacteria; order Campylobacterales; family Campylobacteraceae; genus Campylobacter; species Campylobacter concisus. The sequence continues at coordinate 1,872,541 of NZ_CP049270.1, forward strand.
CGTCATTAATATCTAAATTTATATTTTTTAAAGCACAAAACTCATTTTGTTTGTTTTGGTTATAAACTAGGCTAACACCTCTTATATTTATCATTTTAGCCCCTCATTTATGTCACTACTTGCTACTCTCCATGAAGGTATGAGCACAAACGCCAAAAATGGTATCACACCAAAAACAAAGATCAAAAAGAGCTTATCAAACTCTAAAATAGGCGTGAAATCTATAAAATTTAAAAGCTCATCACCTAAAAATATTCCTTTTAGAAGTGGAGCGTTTAATACAAAAACAAAGAGATAAGCCAGCATAACACCAAGTAAAAAAGCACTAACACTAACGATGAAATTTTGTATAAATTTTAAAAATATAATGTCTTTTATACAAAAACCAATGCTTCTTAAAATAGCTATTTCGCGCTTTTTACTACCATAGGCAAGTGAAATTTGGTTTTTAAGCAAGACAAAGAATATGAGCATAACACTAACGTAAATGCTCATAAAAATTCCACCCTTATAATAGTAAAGGTGCCTAACTTTAGCCACCTCATCTTCTATACTAAGAGCGAAAGAATTTGGATATAAATTCTCTATCTTTAAAGCTACTTCACTGATCTCATCGGTATTTGGCACCTCAACATAGAGCTTTGTATACTCTTCATCTTTTAAATTTAAGATAGCCCTTAGCGTATTTGGATGCAAAAATATAGCGTTATTTGAGATTAAGCCACTTTGTGCTGGCATGGTCTTTAATATCTTTACTGGTATCATGCGCTCTTCAGTCAAAAAATTAAAGCTCTCATCGTAGTAAAGCTCATTCATCGCTGCCTTGACACCTTCTCCGACGATCATCTCATCCTCTTTTAAGCTATCATCTTCATATAGATGAAACCAAACACGCTTTTGAACGAAGTAGTACTCTCCATCAACTACACCCCTAACGTCAGCCACGCCATCAATCTTTGAGATGTCGTAGATATAGCCAGGGTGCATGAGATCATTTTTGCCAGCACGAAATGCGCTTACTACGATACTTGATCTATCTTTTACTAAATTTATAAGATCATGTTGGATCGATCCAGAGATAAAAAGTACCGAGCTTAGCACAAAGATAATGAGTGCAAAGAGGCAAAAGCTAAAAAGGTGATCCTTCCTATCTTTAAAAAGCAGAACCACAGCATAGTTTATAAAATTTTTACCTATCATAGACAAAGCCTTTTTGCCCCTTTTGGTTAAAACTAAAAGCAGCATTTGCTCTTGTTATCTTAGAAATTTCTCTTAGCTCATCTTGCTTTGCTTTATGATCAAAGCTAAGATAGTGTGCCGCTAAAAGCGTATAAGAAAGTCCAAAAAATAACGCCAAAAAAACTAGAAATTTCACACTATTTACCGATAAAATTCTTTATCTCGTCAAATCTTATGACACCTTTGCCAGCATGATCTTTTAAAAAGTTCTCTGCCTTTGCTTCATCTTTAAATGGGATAAACTCATCACCCATTGGTCCATAAACGTTTGAGCCATGAACATAAAACGCATCTTTTGCATCAAGCTTTTCTAGCGTGTAATAATCACTCACATAAGCATCTTTCATTTTGCCATCCGCAAAGTAAAATTGTGCCATATCTTTTACACCATCAAAATAATAATCCTTGCCATCTGCTTTGATGAGTGTTGCCCATGGAGAATTTTTGACAAGCATGCCACATACCGCACATCTTGTGCCCTTTGGTACGACTATTCTCTCAGGTTTTTTTATTTCTTGTTTAGGTTTTGAGACTTGATTGCTCGAGCTTAAATTTGCCGGAGCGTCCCATAGATACAAAGCGGCAGCTTGTAGGTGTTTGTCGTACTCTGGAGCTTTGCTGGCCTCTTTTGAGTCACATACTTGTTTAAGATGAGCTTTTAGCTCAGAGATAGCTTTAAAGCTTTTTGGATCAGTTTTATCGCAGTTTGCCTCGTAAAATTCCTTACCATGTGCGTAAACGCCGTCCTCACGTTTAGCTTTTATCATTTTATTATCACCCTCGAAATCCTGTCCAGCGATCTCGTAAGCTTTAGCAAAATTCATTATCTCTCCGCCGTTTTCTGCTTGAAATTCTTTTGCGTCAGCCTCGGTTGAAAAGGCGTATTTGCTATTTCTAGTCATTGTGCCTTTAACACTACTGCCAACGACATAGAAGGCTTTATTTACATCGATCAAATTTAGATTTTTAGTATCTACAACTTGTGCGTCGCTTGGGATCTTGCCTTCTGTTAGCTCATATAAGCAGTGAAGTGATGCTACTTGCTTGCCGTTATATACGTGATTAGTCTTATAAAATTTAACCAAATTCATTCCACAAACAGCACAATACTCCTTGCCCTCGCCATTTCCTACTAGTGTAGCCTTGCTAGGATCCACGCTTTGAAACATCGGTTTCATTTTGACGGCTTGTTCATTTGTAGAAGCACTAAAAAGTATGGTTGCTAGTAGTGCTGAACTCAAGATAGAACGTAAAATCATAATTATCTCCTTTAGTATTTTTTATTTTTATATTTATAAGCTTTAAATGCCACTGGGCTAACTTTATCAAGCATCAATGCTTTCCTAAAATTTCTAAATTCTCGCACGCTTCTTTTAAGCCATTTTTGCAGCTTCTAGTAAAAATTTCACGTGCTTTCTCCACGTCTTCTTTTACGCCTTTACCTTCAGCTAGCATGATAGCGTAATTATTGCAGCCCTTTTCATATCCATATATACACGCTTGCTCATAAAGTTTTGTGGCTTTTGTGAGGTTTTGATCAACGCCTTGTGCATAAACATATAAAAATCCAAGATTATCACACCCTATGCCAGCTTCGTTTGCACAAGCCATTTCGTAGTTTGCTTTGGCTTTTGCATAGTCTTTTTCTACACCTTCACCCTGCGCGTATAGATAGCCAAGGTTGCTACATCCTATGCCATCACCTGCCTTGCAAGCCTTTTCGTAAAGCTCTTTTGCCTTTTTAAGATCCTTTGTCACGCCGGTGCCATTTGCATAAAGCAAGCCAAGCTCTGTACAACCCTCATTATCCTTGCAAGCCTTTTCATAAAATTTAACTGCTTTTGCTAGGTCTTTCTCCACGCCTTTGCCTTTTTCATAGGCGTAGCCAAGATTGCTGCAAGCCATAGAGAAGTTTTGATCACAAGCTTTTTCATAAAGCATTGCTGCCTTTGCTTCGTCCTTTTTGACGTTGCCATCGCCTCTGCTGTAAAGCACAGCTAGATTGTAGCTTCCTGACGCCTTTTTCTCTTTATCGCAAGCGTCTTCATAAATTTGTGCTAGCTTGTTGTGATCTTCTTTTGCGTTTAAAGCCTCTTTGATATAGCCAGCATTTAATAGTCCCAAACAAGCAAACAATAAAACCAAACTCTTTTTCATCATATCTCCTAAATCTCTTTTATATCCTTACCTCTATAAGCAAAGGCGATTAGCAAAGCCAAGAGCGTTAAAAACAAATAAAGCAAATTTGAAACGCTAAATCCATCGCCATTTGCGTATGAGTGAAGTCCGCTTAGATAGAAATTTACACCAAAATAGGTAAAAATAACTGAACCAAAAGAGAGTACACTAGCTACTAAAAAGGTAAAAATATTTTTTAATCTTGGGATAAATCTTAAATGAAGCGCAATGGCATAAATAATTATCGTAATGTACGACCAGCTCTCTTTGCTGTCCCAGCCCCAGTATCTGCCCCAGCTCTCGTTTGCCCAGATGCCGCCAAGAAAATTTCCAATAGTTAGCAAGCTAAGTCCTATGATGAGGCTTAGCTCATCAGTTGCAGCGAGGTATCTTATCTGCTCACTAAGCTTTTGCTCGCTTTTTTGATTTTTTATAGCCATTAAAAGAAGCCCAAGAAGCCCAAGCACAAAGCTAAAGCCCAAGAAGCCATAGCTTGCCGTGATGACACTTACATGCACACTAAGCCAAAATGACTTTAAAACTGGGACTAGATTTGTTATTTGCGGATTTATAAAATTTAAATGAGCTACCAGCAAAGATATAGCCGCAAAGAGCGACGCAGCCGATAGTGCAAAGCTTTGCTTTCTAAAAAATAAAACTCCAGCTAGTACACTTGCAAGCGAGATATACACTAAGCTCTCATAAGCATCACTCCAAGGTGCATGTCCTGAGATATAAGCACGAAGAGCTAAATTTAACAAATGCACCGCAAAGCCAAAATAAAATGCAAGGCTTAATGCGCTTTCAAATCTAAATTTCTTTCCAGAAAATAGCCTATAAAAACCAAGAGCGAGCGAAACTAGTCCAAGAATCATGTAAAAATATATAAGAAATTTAAAAATTTCCATTTGGTTATAAAGCACTTCAAGCTCCACCTTTGCCTCGCTTGGCGCAAGAGAGCCTAGAGTGCTTCTTTGATAGCTTGAAATTTTCTCCAAATTCCTATCAGCCTCTTTGCACTCGCCACTTTTTACGCAAGGGCTTAAATTTTCTATATAAGTGCCTAAAACGCTTTTAAGCTCACTTGAAATTTCGCTTGAGCCAAAGGCTTCATTTACGCCTAGCCATGTTAATTTATCGCCATTTTTAGCTGGTATAAATTTTAAAATTTCTCCCTTTAGTGCAAGGTATAAGATATTTAGCCTCTCGTCAAATTTAATGACATCGTTATCAAATTTATCTCTTTTAGAGGCGGATTTTTCATTTGAAACTTCTACAAATTTAGCCAGCTTATACTCGCCATTTTCGTTAAAGACATCGTTAAAACTAGCAAATTTCTCATTAACTCCCAAAAGCTCGCCCACACGCTCACTTGTGATCTTTACTATCCTTTTATCCATCCACTCTTTTGGCGAGATGGCAAAAGATAGCATTAGCTCCTCGCTGCTAAGCCCAAATAGCGTAGTTTTGGTTGAAATTTTACTTATCACAGCTCTTGAGTAAGAGCTTACTGGAGCGATTCTACTATCAGCTTGAGTCAAAATTTTGGCAAATTTGCTTGCATGTGCCTCTAAATTTTTATTATTTTCATTAGCAAAATTTGGAGTAGCATTTAAAAGCAAAATAGCCAAAAATGCGATTTGCGAACCTTTTATAAAATTTAGCAGCCTAAAAAATCGGCTCTTTTTGCTAAATAAATTTGCCACAAAGCCAACGCAAAGCAAAAAATATCCTATATAAGTTGGGATTTTGCCAGGATCACGGCTGATCTCAAAAGCACTTCCAAGCTCGTCAGGATCGTATGAAGACTGAAAAATTTTATAGCCATCAATCGTTAGTGGATTATTTAGCGAGATGTCGTACTTGTTGCCAGCGATACTTACTTTACTTGTATAAGATGATGGAGTATTTAGCCCTGCATATCGCTCTAAAATAAACTCGTCAAGCTTTAATGAAAATGGTAAATTTAAGGCCTTTGAGCTAAAGTAAAATTTCGCCTCTTGTCCACCAAAACTTAGCACACTAGGCTCCAGCTCATATCCAGCTCCGCCTTTTAGCTTAACACTCTTTTTTTCGCCGTTAAAACTTATCTCTAAACTAAGCGTAGCTGGAGCATTTTTCTCGTCTTTTTTATACTCAAGTAAGTTAATTATAAATTCTTTGCCAACTATAAAATTTTTAAACTCAAAGTCGTTTTTACCAAATAAGCTTAATTTTAATGGATAACTAAAATTTTCTCCAAGCATTTCGACTCTAAGATAAGGCTTAACGCTTTGCATTACATTTGAGCTTTGCAGAGCTCTAAGATGCATAACGCCCTCTTCGCCAAAATACCTTGTAAGTGCAGCCCCGATGAAGATAACGATAAAAGCAAGATGTATCAAAAATGCGCCAAATTTTTTATACATCTTGGTTTTTACGATACTAATGGCTAAACAAATGGTGCAAGCAAACATAACACACTCGTACCAAAGCGCTTCGTAAACAAGCATTCTGGCCGTTTGTGTGTCATAAAAATTTTCTAAAAAAGTCGCGAGTCCTGCACCAAAAGCAAGAATAAATAATAATATCAAAGACAAGCGGTAGATATTTAAAATTCTCATCGCTCGCCTCTGCTTTAAATGCTATAAGTTTGTCCCGCATAAAGTATAAACACCCTAAGCAGTAAAACACCGATAACAGCCGCTAATGAACTGATATAAAAGCTAAATTTTAGACTAGCTACTTTTTTGCCAAATGCAAAATTTAAAACAAAAGGCACAATAAAGCCAACTAGCACAACACCAAGCCAAAAGAAATTTGCCCAAACGCCACTATAAAAAGCAACAGCTGCATTTTGCTGATAACTTGAACCAAGTAAAAGCGATACAAAAAGCATTAAAATGAGTAAAATTTCAGCTCCCAAAACGCTAAATTCTACGCTATGAAGCGAATGAAGGTCGCTTGAATGTGGATCTTCTTTAAATAAAACTGCTGCAACCAAGCTACTGCCACTTATACCAGCACTTAGTCCTGAAGCTATAAATAAAGCTGGAAGCACAGCTGTGTTTAAAAGTGGAAATCTAATCAAAACTGAGATCAAAAATCCAGTATAAGCGCAAATTATTACAGCAAAAATAAGACAAATACGACTTAAAAATGGATAAAGCGGTATTAAAATTTTCATTATTAATGCAAAAAGAGTGCTAAAGGATTTTAAACTTTTGGCTAAGAAATTTGAAATTTCATCATTAAATGCATAAAGGCACATCAAAAAGCTAAGCGGTATAAATACACAAAGTCCAGCAACACCGATAGACATAACTGATGTGAAATTATAATTAATCAAAATTTTCCAAAATAAAAGCGGCTTTTCAAGATCAGCTATCAGGCAAACCATACCAAGCATGATACTAACAAATGCTAAAAGCGAAGCAGCCTTAAAAAATGGGCTAAAGCTCTCTTGCTTTTTATAGTGTTTTAAAAGTATGGCAGCGATTAGCGCTCCACCACTCATACCAGCTAGCAAAAGATAAACAGCGATCGGCCAGCCCCACTCTACTCCATGCGAAAATGTTGCAGTAAAATTTAATGCACCATCCATCTTACACCCCCATTTTTACTTTAGGAATATATCTAAGACTTGGTTTTGTGCCAAGCTCTGCTCTTAGCCTTATGCTATCTTTTACGGCTAGTAGCTTGCTGATGTGCGAATTTTCATCGTTAAGGTCACCAAAGACGATCGCCTCATATCTACAAGCTTCTACGCAAGCTGGCTCTTTTTCGTCCTTTAAATTTGTATCTACGCAAAAGTTACAGCTTTGAGCTGAGTGCGTAACCTTATCGATATATCTCACGTCATATGGACAGGCTACGATGCAGTATTTACAGGCGATACAATCATCTATATTTGTAGTTTGTATGCCAGTTTTTTCGTCTTTATGACAAGCCTTGGTCGGACAAACAGCTACACAAGGCGCATCGACGCACTGTTGACAAGATACTCTTACAAATCTTTTATCGAGTAAATTTTTAGGATTAGTCTTATCTTCTATAAAAAGTCTCATCTGTCCTTTTGGGACTAAATTTACCTTTCTGCAAGCTATCTCGCAGTCTGTACAGCCAACACATTTATTTTGGTCAAATATCATACCAAAGTGTGGTTTTTTTACACTTTCTTCACTCTTAAAAGCAAAACCACTACTTGCCGCACCAGCACCAGCAGCCACAACTACCATGCTTTTTAAAAAGGCTCTTCTATTTTTTTGATTTTGCATTTTTAACTCCATTTTTTATCTTAATGAGGCTTTTTAATGCCCTCATTTAGTTCTTTTTCATGAATTTTCTTTGCAGCCTCGGCTAATTCACCTGGCTTTAAGACCTTAACAAGCTCTATCTCAAAAACAATAGTCTCGCCTCCAGGTATGCCCTCCATGCCGCTATTGCCATACGCAAGTTCTGGCGGGATAACAAATTTAAACTTATCGCCCTCTTTCATGAGCATTAAGCCCTCTTCAAGACCTGGGATCAAATTTAGCATAGAAAGATGAGCTGGAGCCTCTTTTGTCTCATCAAAGACCTTACCATCGATAAAGCTAGCTTTGTAGTTTGCTATGATGATACTCTCTTGTTTTGGAGTTGCTCCTTTTTTGCTTGATTTTAAAATTTCATATTGTAATTTTGATTTTGTCGTTTTTACATTTTTATTTTTTGCATTTTTATCCATAAAAGCCTTGCCTTGCTTTAAATTCTCTTTAAGTATGGCAGCTTCTTTTTCTTTTACTATCTTGTCTAAATTTTCAGCTCTTTTGTTTAGTAGCTTTGCTATCTCATCATCGCTTAGTTTTAGCTCTCCTTTTAGTGCATCACTAAAACCTTTGATAACGGCCTCAGCATCGTAGCTAATACCTATTTGTTTTTGTTCAAGTAACCCTTTTAAAACATATCCACCACTTGTTGCTCCCATAGCATAAGACTCATTTGAATCTACATTTGCAAGCAAACCAGAAGCACTTAAACTAAGAAGTAGCGTAAATTTTAAAACCTTATTTTTCATATCAAACCCTTAATATTAAAGGGGCTAAAACTAGCCCCTAAATGCTATAAATTTTTATTCAAAATTCTTTGAGCTTCTTTTATATACTCTTTTGATGCATCGAGTTTTTGTTTAGTAAATTTAAATCCGTGCATACCCCACGAACCATCTTTTTCAACCATATCGATGATCTCTTGAGCATTTTGAATTAGCTCATAAACTCTTACTTTATCACTTGCATCAAGTTTTTTAGTCTCAAGTAGTGAGTAAAGCCCTTCAATACCAATCTTAACTTCAGAGAATTCATTCTTAACTGGAGTTTGCCATCCCATAACTTCATCATAAACTTGTTTTTGGTTTTTGAAGTGAAGTGTTGGTTTTAGCTCAGATAATACTGGGCTGTGGCAGCCTTTGGTATCTTTCATATCTTTATCAGCCCAAGATGTTCTAGCGCACGCCCACATCAAGTCAACGTAGTTATGGCCATTTTTATCTCTCTCAAAGTGCCAATCTTTAGCATCTCTTGGACCTTTAGCAGCATCGCCTGGTACTAGAGATTTCTCTTTTGGATCAACCATAATCTTCCAGATGTGAGATCTTCTTTGAGTATCAAAGCCAGCGTTGTCTTGGAACTGAACAGCATAGAAATTCTCACAACTCATCATAAATGGCATGTGGCAAGATGCACAAGTGTTGTCTTTGTGAGTATCTGCTTTAGATGCGATATATGCTTGAGTCTCGTGGCAATCTTTACACTCTTTTCTAATTTTTGGCTTAGTATAGAATGAGCTTAGATAGCCTTGCTCTGAGTTATAGTTCATACCTGTTACGCTCTTATCGCCTACAACTGGACCTGTGTTGTCGTGTGGATCGTGACAAGTAACACATCTCATACCTTTGTCATAGTGAGCTGTAAAGTATGATTGTGAACCTTCAGAACCACATCCTGGTCCCATTGATTTAAATTTAGAGCTAAGTGATAGATCAAGCTTGCCGTTATTAAGAGGATTAGCACGAGCTAGATCTGGACTAAAGTTAAATCTTTGGTGGCAGCGTTCGCAGTTTGATGTTCTAAAATTTGTAGCTCCATCAAGGTGACCGCCAGCTCCGTGGCACTCCTCACAGCTTACGCCTTTTGAGATAGTGTGTTTTTGAAGCTCTTTAGCATTACCAAGTGCTGCGTAAAATTCTGCTTTTGATTTGAAATCGAATTTAACTGGGTGACAAACTTCACAATATGATGAGTTTGCTTGGAAAAACATTGATTTTTTATGTTTTGCGGCGTATGAAGCTAGACCTCTAACATATCCGCCATTGTCGCCATACTCTTCAAGCGTGCCAGGAAATTCTGGAACAAGCTCTTTTATCTTTTTAACAGTTGCGTCGTCTAAATTTAACGCCCATGTTCTTTGCCATTGGTTACCACCAGCTACGATCTGACCTGTACCATCTCTTAGCAAACCGCCCTCAACGTAGTAAGTACCACGAAGTAGCCACGCATCAACGTAGCCCATTTTGGTTCTTAAGTGACCAACAGTTGCGTAGATAACATCTGGAGTGATACCTTTTGGAAGGATAGAAGCCGTATCTTTGTCAAATACTGGCTCAGTTAGGTTGTTATTAACCTCTGGGTGCTCACCAGGGAAACGCATAGTAGTTGCGTGGCGAGATCTGCTCCAGACCTCATACTGAGCTGGGTGACACTCACCGCACTTTTCTGGTCCTACAAATTTGTTAGGAAACTGAAGTGATGAAGTGGCTGGAATTCTATACATCATAGAGCTATAGCCCTTACCGCCATCTCTTTTACTAAGCTTTGACATATCAAAGCCATGTCCCTCGGCAAGCCACTCTAAGCCACGGTCGTGAACGACCATTTTACCGACGGTTTTACCACCATATTTTGTAAAAATAGGGTGGTTTTTAAATAACCAGTTATACATCTCTTGCTCTTCTACAACGTAGTCTTGCAAGGAGATAACGCCTCTACTTTGCAGTGTGCCTTTAGGATTTGCGATAACATCACGTGCTTTATCGGACATCTGCATATTATGCTCTTCGCAACAGGCTTGTGAAGCGAAGATGCTAACACCCATGAGCAAACCAGCTAAGGCTTTTTGTAGATTTCTCATGTGCCCTCCTTTAAATTTTTTATCCTAAAATCAAAATGATTTCATACTGATAATACTAACACCAAAAAAGGGTAGAAAAGGGGGAATTTTAATAAATTATAAATTTTCAAAACTAATTGTAAATGTAATACTATTTTCATCTACATTTCTAGCAAAGATTAGCGCGTTATTTTTGTTAGCGATTAGCCGACTCATATATAGACCAAGCCCACTGCCAGACTCTTTTGTGCTAAAGTGTGGCTCAAAGATAACTTTTAAAAACGAAGTCTTTATCGCTCCTGCATTATTTTGCACGCATAAATTTTTACGATTATCTTTTATAAAAGTATAAATTTTTATTACTCTTGGCTTTACATAGCTTTGTTTAAATGCATCTTTTGCGTTATTTATAATATTTATTAAAATTTGGATTATTTCATTAAAATTTGCAAAAATCGTAAAATTTTCTCTTATATCGATCTCTATTTCTATTTGATATTTCTTAAGTGAGGCATTTAGAATTTTTATAGTCTGATTTATCACTTCCTCTACGCTAAACTCCCTTTTTAAAGTATTTGGCTTAAAAAAGTTTTTAAAATCATCAACCGTTTCAGACATAAAATTTATCTGCTTGCTAGTCTCTTCTATAAACTCATAAATTTTTGCTTCATCAAGCTTTTTTCGCTCCTGATAGAGCTCTAAATTTATTAAAGCTGAGCTGATTTGAGCTAAAGGCTGTTTCCACTGATGTGAGATATTGCCTATCATCTCGCCCATTGAGGCTAGGCGGCTTTGATGTATCATTAGCTGCTCAGTCTGTCTTTTGCTCTCTTCACCACGCCTATGCATCTTATAAACAAGTAGCAAAAATATCCCAAACACAAAGGCTATCGCGCTCATTATGATGACAACCTCTTTTAAATGGTAAGAAAAAATGGCACGTAGTGGGATTTTAAAAGATAGCATTGCCATCATCTCACTTGCTTCAGAAATTTTTCCATTTGAAATTTCATAACGATCTAACATCTGTTTTGGAGCACTTTCGCTATTGTGACAGGCTAGGCAAGATGTATTTTGACTTCTTATAGGAAGCCCTACAAAAAATTGTGAGCCGTTTTCATCTTTTATAATCTTTGAAAACTCACTAAATTTATTCTCTTTAAAGCCTCTTAACACCTGCGCTTCAAATTCATTTGGCTCATGAGCTTTATTTAAAGGCGCCATAGCGACTAGCTTGTAGTCAAAATCAAGATTGTATTTTTTCTTTTGGATATTATAAATTTCACGGCTTATATATGAAGATGAGAGCAATCTCTCGTCAAAAAAATCCTCTTTTATAATGCCATCACGCTTTAGCTGCTCTATTAGCGGACGCTGAACGCCTGCGATGTACTCTCTTACAGAATTTATACTCTCAAGCACATAATACGCCTCTTTTTTGGCATCTTTCATTGCAAGATTATTATAAAAATTTAAAACAAGTGCGGATATTAAGAGATAAACAAAGATAAAAACACTTACGATTAGCTGAAATTTATATTTCACAAAGATAACCTACACCGTATAAATTTTTAATCACATCTTTGCCAAGCTTCCTTCTAAGCTCTTTTACGATCGTCTTTATCGCCTCTTTACTTGGCTGCTCATACTCCCAAATATAATCAAAAATTTGTTCATAAGTTATAGTTTGATTTTTGTTGTTTAAAAAATACTCTAAAAGCCTACTTTCACTCTTACTTAGATGAGAAATTTCACCATTTATATAAAGTACTTTTTTACCAAAATCGTATTCTAATTCATCATTTAGCCTAAGAGTCGGCTTGCGTCCAACAAGCTCTAAAGCAACGTCTTCTAGGGCTTTTATAAATGACTTTTTATCATATGGCTTTGCAAGATATCTTGTGATCTTTAACTCAACAGCTCTCCACAAATACTCTTGCTCGACGTGGCTTGATAAGATCACGATAGGAATTTTTTGATTTATAGTTCTTACTTTTTTAGCGATCTCTAGACCATCGATATTTGGCACGCTTATATCAAGCACCAAAACATCATAAGCATCGCTCATCGCTAGCTCAAGTGCATCATAGCCATCTGTTACGCCATTTACTTCGGCAAAAAATAGTTCCAAAGAAGCACAAATATTTTTTAAAATCGCCTCTTCATCTTCAAGGCAAAGGACCTTTTTGTTTGATAAAACGTCTAAAATATCATATTCTTGCATAGCTTCATCTCGCTTTTTGAGCAGATATTATCACTTGGTAGCTTAAAAAATAAGATTATCTAAAAAATAATTCATACCAATATAAAAGACAGATTACTTTTAAAAATTAAACTATAAATTTTTGCTGAAGTGATTTGAAGTCTTGATTAAAATTTTATATGAGAACTATTTTTGGATTTTTCTAAAGATTTTAGCTATCAATCAATTTGAAAAAGAAAGATAGCTATATTTATAGTATAAATTTTAGTTGCCTCTGCTTCCAGGTTTGATCGCTTTGCTTCCATTTTTACAAAGTGGGCAATGCTCAGGCTCATAAATTTCAAACTCAAAATTTCCTAAAGCAAAAAACGGCTTATCGCTTGGTAGTTTGGCATTTGGCTTAGCCTTATTGTCTAAATTTGTAACCTTACAAAAGCCACGGTTCGCAAGTGCTGCAAAGCCAACTACCTCACCGCCAAGGCTCTCTATCACACGTGCTGCTTCAAGTGCCGAGCCGCCAGTCGTGATAATGTCCTCACAAACGATAAATTTCTCACCCTTTTTTACCTCAAAACCACGCCTAAGACTCATTACCTTTTCAACTCGCTCTGTAAATATAAATCGCTTCTTTGCTGCGCGAGCTAGCTCATAGCCAGCTAAAATTCCTCCAAGTGCAGGCGAGCAAACGCTATCAAATTTAATGTCAAATTTCTCTATCACACGAGCAAGCTCGTCAGCTAGCTTTCCAGCCAAAGTTGGGTCTTCAAGCACCTTTGCACTTTGGAGATAAAACTGCGAGTGATTGCCACTGCTTAGTAAAAAATGTCCCTCCAAATATGCCCCAGCCTCTTTATAAATTTTCTCTAAATCCATCGTTTTTTCCTTTTAAAATTTACTCAAAATCTTAACACAAGCCCACTTAAGCCACTCTTTTTAAAATTTAATAAGCCACACATTTGTATAATCTCTCAACACTCACAAAAAGGACGCTCATGCTTATATTTAACCCTGTTGTTTTTAGCATTTTGATAATGACGATACTTTGTCTATTGCGCTTTAACATCTTGCTTTCTATCCTTATCTCTGCTCTTGTTGCGGGAGTAATGTATAAGCATGGATTTAGTGGATTTGAAAGTGGTATTGCAGGTGGGATAGATAGCCTCTTTACAGCCCTAAAAGAGACTACACAAAGCCTTATAAGCGGTATGCAAGGCAATCTTGAGACATCACTTAGTTATATTTTGCTTGGTGCTTTAGCAGCCGCCATCGCAAATACAAATTTAACTGCTATCTTGATAAACGCTTTGAGTAAATTCCTTAGCTCAAATAAAGTGATTTTTACACTAACCATCGCATTTATAGCGTGCTTATCTCAAAATTTAATCCCAGTTCACATAGCTTTTATACCTATTTTGATCCCACCACTTCTTGCTATTATGAACAAAATGGGGATAGATAGACGTGCAGTGGCTTGTGCTTTGACATTTGGTCTTCAAGCACCTTATGTAAGCCTTAGCGTTGGCTTTGGTCTGCTTTTTCACAATATCTTAAAAAAAGAGCTAGCAAATAACGGCATAACCACATCTATTTCTGATATCTCTTCTGTTATGTGGATAGGTGGTGCTTCGATGCTTATCGGACTTATCCTTGCCATACTTTTTTACGGCAAAAAAAGAGCTTATAAAACTTCAAAATTCGAAAAAGAAGAGCTTGATGAGATCGAGCGCGCAAAAAGCCTTGAGATGACTAAAAAAGAGTGGGCGGTTTTAGCTGGTGCAGTTGTGGCTTTTGGTGTGCAAATTTATACTGAGCTGCTACCTCTTGGCGCACTACTTGGACTTTTGGTTATGGTTGTTTTTGGCGGTATAGAGTATAAAAAAGTAGATAAGATCATGGACAATGGCCTTGCTATGATGGGATTTATCGCTTTTATCATGCTAGTTGCTGCAGGTTATGGCACTATCTTAAGAGAGAGTGGTGGAATAGACGAGCTTGTAAAATACGCTAGCTTGGTATCTGGCGGTAAGATAGGCGGAGCATTTTTGATGCTTCTTATCGGTCTTTTAGTCACGATGGGCATAGGCACTAGCTTTGGTACGATTCCTATCTTAGCTTCTATCTACGTGCCACTATGCGTTAGCCTTGGTTTTGGCGTACCAGCCATCATCTTGTTAGTTGGCATAGCTGCGGCTCTAGGAGATGCTGGAAGTCCTGCAAGCGATAGCACACTTGGGCCAACAAGCGGTCTAAATGCTGATGGTGAGCACAACCACATATATGATACTTGTGTACCTACATTTATATTTTTCAATATCCCACTTATCATCGGTGGCATCGTTGGAGCTATGATACTTGGATAAAATTTGGCGTAATTAACGCCAAATTTCTTTTTTTCTTCTACTTTTTATCAATATAAATTTTGGAACATCTTTTGCTTTTAAAAAAATATAAAAATTTAAAATGCAAAAAGGATAAGTCAATGATGAGATCACTTTGGTCTGGTGTTTCAGGCCTACAAGCCCACCAGATAGCCATGGACGTAGAAGGCAACAATATCGCAAACGTTAATACTTATGGTTATAAATACAACCGTGCAAATTTTGCTGATATACTAAGCCAAACTCCAAGAGTCGCTACTGCTCCACAAGGTCAGCTAGGCGGTCAAAATGCTATGCAAATAGGTCTAGGAACGACTATAAACTCAACTACAAGAATTTTCTCACAAGGCACACTAACATCTACTGATAAGCAAACAGACCTTGCACTTCAAGGAAATGGTTTCTTCGTCGTATCTCCAGATGGCGGAACAACAAGATACTATACAAGAAATGGTGACTTTGTCCGTGATAAAGCTGGAAATTTTGTAAACAATAGTGGTTATATCGTTCAAGGCTGGACAAGAGATGAAGAGACTGGCACTATCGACTCAACTGGACCGATAAAAAATATTGTGATCAAAGAGGGTCTTACTACTCCAGCAAGAGCGACAACAGAAGTAAAGATAAAAGGCAACCTTGACTCAGGCAACACCATCGACCAAAGAAGCACTCCTATTTATTCACTAGACTCTGTTGCTGGCGGACGTGACTATAACAATGACGGAATTTTAAATGCAAACGAAGTCCATAACGAGAATGATACAAATAACGATGAGTTTTATACGAACTCAAGAAAAGAACAAAGCTTAACAGAGCGTGGTGTCGATCTTGGTGTTACATTTGATGAGCTTGGAAATGGCCTTGCTTTAAGAGATGGACAAGGTATCTGGGTAAGCTATGCAAATGCTAAAACTGAAAAATTTACAGTAGGAAGTGGATTACCACAAAGTATCGGACAGATAAATCCAAAAGCAACACTTAATATCACAATAAATGGCACAAACATCAAATCTCAAGATAATGCAATATCAAGTATCAGTGATGTTGCAGCTGCGATCAATGCTCAGTATAATAAAACTGGCGTTAGAGCTGAAATTTCAGAAGGCAATAAACTAACACTTATAAATAGAAACAACTCAGGCACTACTGAAGAGACAAAAAATATCCATCTAAAATTAAATGGTGGAAATACTGTTACTGGTTTAGCTGATAAAGATATCATCACAGCTTATCAATATGTCTATACAAGCTCACAAACAACAGCTGTTCACCCAAATAACGATAAAATCGCAAGACAAGTAACAACAACAGAAGATCTTCGCGCTGCTATGCAAGAAGATGCTAGAAACCACGTTGACTACAACGGAGATGGCCAAATAAACGCAAACTCAGATGCACTTGACGCTGCAAAACTAGCAACCGCAGCACATAGAATAGCGCCTGGGACTGGCGGGGCAGCCATAACTAACACTGCATATCGAACAGCTTATACCACTGCTTATACCACTGCTTATAATAATACAACTGGTACGGTGGATCAAAAGCAAGCTGCTGGTCATGCAGCTGGTGTAGCGGCACTTCAAGCACTTGCAGGTGATGATACAAACGATGGTGTAAAGGTTACTGTAAATAAATTAGGCCAGTTTCAACTAGAAAACCCAACAAACGAAATAGCTGATCAAGCCCTTTATATGACAACAACTGCTCTTACAAAGCCAGCTCAAGGTACAAATAATTCAGCTATAAATGAAAATGTTAGACTTACAACTATTATGAAAGCACTTGATGGCGCACTAAGCCCGGGCCAAGCTCTAAGAGCAAGTGGAAAGATGATGATGTCAAGCCACGGCTCAACGGCAGAAATTTTTGACTCACTTGGCTCAAAACACACAGTTAGTATCAAATGGACAAAGACAGGCACTACAACAGATGGTGGAACTGAGTGGAGTATGGTTATACAAGTACCAGAACCAGCTAAGATAAACTACACAGGCGAAGGCCCGGATAACGTTATAACTGGAACAGCTAGATTTAACGCAAATGGCTCACTTGCAAGTTTCCACCCAGCAACGATAACATTTTCAGCTAACAACGGCTCACAAAGTGGCCAAAACATTAGTTTAAATTTTGGTCTTGGAACTGACTTTAACGGCTTAACAAGCTTTGATAAAGACTCATCAACTGAATCAATCTCGCAAGATGGCTACACAGGCGGCACATTAAACGGCATAAAAATAGATGAGACTGGAACGATAATAGGCTCATTTTCAAATGGTCAAAGCTTTGGCCTGGCTAAAGTAGCACTTGCTACCTTTACAAACAACGAAGGTCTTCAAAGCGAGGGTGGAAATGTCTTTTCACAAACCGCAAACTCAGGCGAGGCAGTTATCGGTGCAGCTGGTACAGGCGATAAGGGAACGATCGCAGCTTCAAAACTTGAAGCTAGTAACGTCGATCTAAGCCGTGCGCTAACAGATCTTATCGTAATCCAAAGAGGTTTCCAAGCAAACTCAAAAACGATCACAACAAGTGACGAGATGCTAAATACACTTCTTCAATTAAAACAATAATAACTAAGACTTTTACAAAAGGGAGCGTTTGCCTCCCTTTGAAATTTATGCTTTAAATTTACAAATAAAATCAGCCTTCTTTTTGTAAAATGTTAAAAAATTTTACAAAAGAGAAAAAATGCAAGTAACACTACTAAATCACACTCCACTAAATATTTGCTCTCACGCTATCCGCACATGCTGGCAAAGCTTTGATAAAAGCGATAACGGTGGCGAAAAAGATGTTGAGCTAATAGATAGAGTAGGCAATAAATTTAAACACGCCTCGACCTTAGAGCACCTATACTACAACTTCTACATCCAAGGTATCTCTCGTGCGCTACTTCAAGAGCTAGCTCGTCACCGCTTGGCAAGTCTAAGCGTCAAATCAACTCGCTACACGCTAAAAGAGCTAAAAAAAGAGGAGAAATTTGAAGTAGGGCAGTTTGAACGTGCGGCTAAATTTATCGTACTAACAAATGACGAGCTAGTCGATAACGCAAGCATAAAAGCACTTGAAAATTTACGTGAAATTTTAGCCTCAACTACAAAAAGCCTTGATATAGTTAAATACTGCTTGCCAGAGTGCTATAAAACTGAGCTTACATGGAGTATAAACGCTAGAAGCTTGCAAAATTTCATCTCTTTAAGAAGCTCAAAATCAGCCCTTTGGGAGATAAGAAATTTAGCAAATGCCATCTACTCTGCCTTACCTGATGAGCATAAATTTATATTTGAGAGATGTTTGCCAGATGATGAGTCAAACTAACACTTATGTTAGTGCGGTTTGTGGTTTAGAAGTGATGAAATAGGCAAATTTACTTTTGTAAAATGTAAAGAAGTTCGTCTACGTGGATATTTCTAGCTTTTAAATTTCTGCTACCACGGTAGGCGTTGTATTTTTTACGAAGCAGATGAACCTTGCCCATTTTGTTTAAATTTTTATCAAACTCATCTTGGTTGATAAAGCCTTCCGAGTTAAATGAAATCAGAACAAACTTCGACTTTAAATTTGCTATCAGCTCGAAAAATGCCTCGCTTGCTGATGATTTTTTATTAAAGACTGATCTGTTCCAATCCTTTGCAATGCCTGAAACTTTTGAAATTTTACTTGGCTCTTCGTAGCTTGCGATGAGATTTAGCATGAAGTAGTTTGAGCCGTATGGGTGCTGGTTATATGGCGGATCAAGATAGACTAGATCAAGCCCATCAAGCTCTTTTGCGAGCAAATTTGCATCCTTTTGATAGACCTCAAATGGCACACTAAAATTTGAAAAAATTGGCTTAGTCAAATTTATATCAGAAGTGATCCTTGAGATGGCATTTTGTCCCCTGCCACCAAACTGACCGATGCCCTCTTTATTTTTATGAAAACCTTTAAAAATTCCACTTGTATTTGCATGCACGCTTGCATTATAAAGAAGTGGAGCTATGAAGAAATTTTTCATTTCAGCTGGCACTAACTCATCTATGAGCCTTCTTGCTGTATCAATAAAAATGGCATTTTTTCTAGTATAAAAAACCCTCTCACCCTCGGTAATATTTTTATCATCTTGTGGGGCGTAAAGC
This sequence comes from Campylobacter concisus, assembly GCF_003048595.2. Lineage (NCBI taxonomy): Bacteria > Pseudomonadati > Campylobacterota > Epsilonproteobacteria > Campylobacterales > Campylobacteraceae > Campylobacter > Campylobacter concisus. Next base: position 1,891,782 of record NZ_CP049270.1, read on the forward strand.
CTTGTTATAAAGCCCTCAAAAAGGTTGTTTTCTATCTCTTTTTCAAGCTTTTTTTGCCAGAAATTTATCTCATTTCTTAGCTCATTTGTGGCGTTTTGCAGGTAGCATGAGTTTGTGATAAAGCTATAAAACTCCAAGTCGTTTGCGACTAAAAATTCGCTATTTTGTTTTAAAAACCTAGCCACCACGCCACTTCCACTAAAGAGGTCGCAGCAGCTAAGCTTATCTTTTTTAAGCTCGTCTTTTGCGTATTTTACGCCTAGATCTATAAAGCCTAAAAGAGAGCGTTTATTACCAAGATAGGTTAAAATTTGCTCTTTTAGATAGGCTTGATTTTCTTGTTTTATTGGCTTCAAATCAGTGCTTTTTTAGTCCCATAGCATCAACGTCAAGCTTGATCTCATCGTTGTTTATGATGACTAAGCCGTGATCTAAAATTTTCTTTGCTATGGCGTGTGCTTCATCAAGTGAGTGCATCTTGTAAGTACCGCATTGAAATTTATTTAGCTCTGGGATTTTATCTTGGTCTTTGACTTCTAAAATATCTTTCATAGAGGCTAACCATGCCTTTTTTACGGCTTCTTCGCTAGGTATGCCGATCACACTCATATAAAAGCCAGTTCTACAGCCCATCGGCGATATATCAATGATCTCCACGCCATTGCCGTTTAGGTGGTTTCTCATAAAGCCAGCAAACAAATGCTCTAATGTGTGAGTACCTTTTTCTGGCAAAATTTCTTCATTTGGCTTGCAAAACCTCAAGTCAAAAACGCTGATATCATCGCCCTTTGGCGTTTTCATACTTTTTGCTAGTCTTACTCCTGGGGCTTGCATTTTTACATGATCTACACAAAAACTATCAAGTAATGGCATATCTTCTCCTTTAAATTTTTGGTAATTCTATCGTAAAAAATGTTTAAAAATTTAAAGGCTCATGCAAAATTTCACATAAGCCTTGTAATATTTGAATGTTTGTGGGTATCAAAATAATAAAAATTTTACTTACTATTATAAATTTCTCATATATTCTGTACTATAAATACCTTGAATACGTCTTTCCATGTCACCATACCAACTTTTTGGAAGAGTGGTAAGAGAGTTAAATTTCTCTAGTAAATTTAAATTTTCATTTGGTGCGCAAAAGAGCCTATTTACCTCCAAAATGCTCATGCCAACTTCATCCTTTTTGATGATCTCTATGGTGTCACCTGCCTTGCATGATCCTGGAGTGATGACGCGGTAGTACCAGCCAGTTAAGCCAGTTTCAAAGATGTGAGTAGCCATATTTTCATTGCCCCATCTTTTTGAGAGCTTAAAACAAGGCTTTCTTGGCTGCGATACTTGAAGAACTAGTGAGCCGATTTTATGTATATCACCTACACAGACACTACTCTCATCAAGACCGCCAATGCATAAATTCTCACCCATAGCTCCATAAGCTAAATTTTTAAATCCCAAAAATTTCTCCCACTGGGCATAGTTTGAAAACGAATTTGCAAATATAGCTTTTTCTGGGCCTCCATGGTGCTTTGTATCAGCGACGCTATCGCCCACAAATCCAAGTTCATTTGCGAAAATTTCACCATTTTGAGCCACTTTAAATATAGCTGAGCTCCAAGGTGTATTTAGCTTGTCAGTCGCACTTTGCGAGCCGTAATTTTTTACCTCGCCAATTAATAATGCTTTTACTATTGCCATCTTTTTCCTATCAAAATTTTAGCTTATTCTTAAATTATTTGCGTGAGTTAGCGCGATCGCGATCGCGTCGGTTATATCAAGCGGTTTTATCTCTTTGTTTATGCCTAAAATTTTCTTCACCATAAATGCCACTTGCTCTTTGTCAGCTTTGGCCTTGCCAGTGACAGTTTTTTTCACTTGAAGTGGTGTATACTCGGCAAAATCACCATGAAGCTGTAAAATTTTAAGGCTAAGTGCTCCACGAAACTGAGCGAGCTTTAAAACCGTTTTTGGATTGTAAGCAAAAAATATATCTTCGATCGCGACCTCGTCAAATTTATGATTTTTAAAGATGAGGTCAAGCCCCTCGCAAAGCTCAGTAATCTGATATTGAAGTGTGTTTGGTTTTATTTTTATGAGTCCTGCTTCAAGAAGAGTAGTTTTAAATTTAGTTTTTTCAAGTATCGCATAACCGCAATTCTTCGTTCCTGGATCGATTCCTAAAATTTTCATCACTATCTTTTCAATACTTTTTCACGACTTTTTCACGATGTGAAAAAGTTTGTCAGAGTTTAACAAAGGTTTTATTAAAATTAAGATAGTATCACTATAAAAATTCTCGAAATCTAAGGCATGAAAAT